>JBDTXU010000261.1:0-18299 GCA_040006055.1 Sphingomonas bacterium
GTGGTCGTGCCGCCCTTGCGGATCAGCTTGAGCGTCGCCTCATCGGTATTCTCCATGCCGAGCAGGAAGCGCTCGAAGCCTGCCTGTTTGTAGAGGTGGAGGATATCGGCATCACGGACGATGTCGTCGGCGCGGGTCGAGCCGACCAGGGTGACCGAGACATTCTCGGCGATCAGCGCTTCCAGAAAGGCACGCCAGGGCTTGCGTCCGGCGCTCGGATTCTCGTCGGCGAAGTTGAAGACCTCGACGCCGTGTTCGCGGTGGAGATGCGCGATCTCGCTCGCGAGGCGGACGGGATCGCGGTGGCGCCAGCGAGTCCAGAAACCGCGCTGCCCGCAATAATTGCAGAGATGCGGGCAACCGCGGGAGAACTGGATCACCACCGCGCGCTTGCCGCCCCAATAGCTGTAGCGGCGATGGTCGATCAGCTCCCAGCCGATGCGATAGGCATCAAGATCGGCGATCACCCGGGCGGCGGGGGTTGCCACTGGCACGCCATGTCCATCACGAAAGGCAATGCCGTCGATCGCGGCGAGCGGCGCTCCTTCCTCAAGCGCCTGCATCACCTGCCGCGCGGTTTCCTCCCTTTCGCCGCGAACCACAGCATGGACCCATGGCTCGTCGCGCAGGATCTCGCGCCAGAAATAGGTCGGGTGGACGCCGCCATAGACGATGCGCACCTGGGGCAAGGCATGCGCTACCGCTCGTGCGACCCTGGCGATGATCGGGTGACCTGAGGACGAACCCGAATGGCCAAACAAAACCGCATCCGGCCGCGCCGCCACAGCTTCGGCGACGATGCGCTCTATTGGCGTCGGCCCGAGCTCTCCGTCGATCAGCCGGACGTCGTGGCCATCATCGATCAGCGGCCCGCCGACGCAAAGCAGGCCGAGCGGCGGCAATTGCTCTTTCGGAATACGGCTGCCGATCGCCGGATGCGGGATGTTGATCAGAACGACGCGCATTGCCGGCCCTCGCCATGGTGACGGCAGCTCTATCTCATATAGGTATCGAGCGAAGATCGGGCGCCTGAGGAGTTTCCGTGGAGAAGGCGCAAGCGCTGAGCCTTGGCCGAAGCGCGCGGGCCCGTCGCAGGGTCACTATCGCAGCCGGGTCACCGATCGGCGTTTTCGACGACGTCGCGCAGGAAATCGACATAGTCGCGAAAGGCGGCAGTGCCTGCGCGAGTCAACAACGCGCGCGTTCGCGGTCGTGCGCCTGGTCCCGTCAGGCCGCGTCCCGCACGAAAGTGCCGTGAAAGCCAACCGGGAGCGCGAGATCGGCTCGCCACGTCGCCACGGGACCGGCCGCCACGTTCGCCGCGTCGAGTATGTGGAGTTCGGTAGCCTTCGCCGCGAGGTTCACGCTCGTGCCGATGATCCAACCGTCGCGTTCGCCGTCCCCGCGAGCCGTGAACAGGAACTCCTCGACCAGATGGTCAGCGCCGAAGTCGAAGCAATCGTCCTTGCCCGACTTCCAGTCGAACATCGCGATGCCACGCGCCATCGGCCTGGCCCGGCCATAGAGGGCCGCATGGAGCGTGTGGCGGCGCGGCGCTCCGGCACGGCGTGCGTCGGAGCGCGGAAACTCGGCGCCGATCCGCGTGGGTGAGAGCGTGGCCCTGCCGTCGGGGCGCAGTGCGATCATCGCGAGCACCGGGAGGGGGGCTGGCGAGTAGCGGCCCGCGATCAGGTCGACCGCCGCGACCATGCCGAACTTCGGGTTCTCCTCGATGCAGCCGTCAAAGCGGATGGTGCCATCCGGCTCCTCCCAAGCGTCGGCCAGATGAAAGAACGAAAAAGCCGGCAGCTCGAAGATCCGCCGCTTCGTGACATCATTCTTGTCGATCACGAGCACCTGGGTGCCGAGTTCGGGCTGCCACGCCAGGCCGGCGATGACCGGCAGCGCGTCGCGCACCTGCACCCAGGGCTGCAGAACGATCACGATGTGGCGCGCGGTCGCGGTGAAATCGTGGATATAGCTCGCCCGGGGCAATTCGATCATGTCAGTGCGCGCAAGAGCGCCGCCGGGAGCGAGCTGCCATAGAATCGCGTGCTTGCCGGACAGGCCGAGGTTCCACACCCGCCCGTCCGGCTCGATCCTCGGATGCGCCAGGAAGGGCATATGGGCGAGGTCATCGCGGAATGACTTGAAGCCCCTGCTCACCAGCGTTTCGGGATCGAGGCGCATCGGCGACCCTGCCTCCCACAGTGCCCAAAGTTCGTTGCCCGCCATCATCACGCTGGTGTTGGCTGCGTTGGCATCGTCGCCGCTTGCCAGCGTGGCGCCCACGCCCGGCTGCGTTCCGAAGCCCGGCAAGATCATCGCGTCCGCGCTGCTCTCGATCTGGCGCTTCGCGGTGCTGGCGAAGCGGGCTGACAGCGATGCGTGGCCATCCCGAATGGCGAATCGGCGGATCAGGCCGTCACCGTCGAACCAGTGGCCGGCGGCGCCGCCGGCCCGGCGGAACTTGGCTGGGCCATTGCGGTACAGCACACCGGACAGCCGGGCGGGAGCCCTTCCCTCAACCAGGCTCATTGCCCTTGGGCTCACGTCACCCTCGACATCGGCCACGCCGAGGCGCCAGTCGGCGGGTACCTCCGCGGCGAGAAGACGCTCGGGCGCCAACAGCGCGGCGGCAATGCCCGCCGCACCGAAGCCGAGGATGTGGCGGCGAGTGGCCTCGAAAGTCATGCGAAATTCTCCTTCGAGCTCGATCAGCGGATCGTGATGCCTTGGCTGCCGCCTGGCGCCACCACCTCGAACGACGCGGCGTCCCAACTCGCGGGACCGCGATTTCCTTTTGCATCGTTCGAGAAGGCGAAAGGCTCGGTCGGCATGCCAAACGGGTTCGTGCCCATCTTTCCGTCACCGTCGACGTCGTGGAATGCCTTGATGCCGTAGCGCCCTGGCGGGAGGTCGGCGATCGACACCGAGGGCGCGGCGGCGGCAGCGTCGGCCATGGCGACGCGGATCGGCTTGCCGCCGGTCCAGCCGGCAGCGTCGTAGAGCGCGATCATCACCGAGCCCGTTCGTGTCTCGACGCCGTGGAACGTAATGGTGAGCGTAGCTCCGGGCGACGTGTCGGGTTTCGCCATCGCGGCGGGGGGATTCAGGATCGCAGAGAGTGCGAGGGCGGCGGCGAGAAGATGGCGCATGTGATTGGCTCCGGCGCTGGATGGTGACGAACCGGCAGTGCACAGACTATGGCTCCGCAGTCCTGCGACTTTGCGTGGATGGAGGGTCCGAATGCGCGAACGGCCGGAAGATGCAGATCGCGCTTCGCGAACGGCGGCCGGCGGGCGCTCCGAAGGCGCGAGATACCGGCGCGCGCTGATCATCGTTGCGTGCGCGGCGTTGCTCATGACGATCCTTGGTCCGTTCGGAACCGCCGGCGCACCGCTCGGGACCCGACTCGCCTACTGGACCGCCGTCATGGCGGCGGGAGCGCTGATGGGGATCGGCGCCTCGGCGGGGGTGAGAGCGTGGGGTGTGTTGTCGGATCACCCGGTTCTCGAGACTATCGTCATCAGTTTCCTCATCGCACTGCCGCTGACGCTGACGGTTTCCGGACTCAACGCTGCACTGTTCCGGGTCGGTGCGCCGACGGTGCAGAGCTTCGTGACCCTGTTCGGCAGCGTGCTGGTTGTGACCGGCGCGATCATGGCGGTGAACTTTACCAGGGCCGCTCCGGCCGCCGCCGCCATCGAATGCCAAGCATTGCACGCCGAAGAGACGCCCGTGGTGCTGCCCCCCGACGACATTCCTCAGCCCATGCCGGCCGACGCGCTCCTCGAGCGGCTGCCGCAGCACATGAGAGGCGCCGAACTCCACGCCCTGCAGGCGGAGGATCATTATCTGAGGGTGCATACATCTGCCGGATCTGCGCTAATCCTTCTCCGACTCGGCGACGCAATGAACGAGGTCTCGGGCGTCGAGGGCGCGCGGGTCCACCGGTCATGGTGGGTCGCCCGCACTGCTGTCGAGTCGGCCAGGCGTCTGGAGGGGCGCGCGGAACTCTCGCTTCCGAATGGGGTGACCGCACCGGTCAGCCGATCTCATATGCGCGTCATCCAGGATCTCGGCTGGTTCGACTGACCCGGCTAGTGCAGGAGCCGCGCTTCTCGGAAGGGCCGGTGCCGCGCAGGTGATGCTGCTTCGGCCGGCCGCCCGACGATCGCCCCCACGGCGTCCTCGATCCGCGGATAGCGGAAGCGGAAGCCATGGAAGACCGCCTTGACCGGCAGCACCTTCTGGCCGCCCAGCATAAGCTCGTCGGCGAGATCGCCCAGCGCGAGCCTGAGCGGGAAAGCTGGCAAAGGCAGGATCGCCGGACGGCGCAGGGCATGGCCGATCGCCTGAGCGAAGCCTCTGTTGGAGACCGGAGTGGGGGCAGTCGCGTTGAGCGGTCCCTCGATTTCCGGATCGGCGACGGCGGCCACGATCATCCGGACCAGATCGTCGCGGTGGATCCAGCTCATCATTTGCCGGCCGTCACCGATCGGCCCGCCCATGCCGAGCTCGAAGACCGGCAGCAAACCGCCGAGCATGCCGCCGCTGGAGCCGAGCACGATGCCGGTGCGCAGCAAGACGAGACGCGTACCGGTGCCCGCGGCACATCTTGCGGCCGCCTCCCATGCCTCGCAGACATCAGCCGCGAAGCCGCGACCGCGCGGGGCCATTTCGTCGATCACACTCTGATCGTCGATGCCGTAGAAGCCGATCGCGGAACCGTTGATCAAGACCGCCGGTCGTTGATCAAGCCTTTCGAACAGCGCGGCCAGCGCCCGCGTCACGCGGAGGCGAGACTCGATGATCCGGCAGCGGCGCGCGGGCGCCCAGCGCCCGGCCGCGATCGGCTCGCCGGCCAGATTGATGGCAATGTCGCAGCGGAAATCATGCGGCAAAGCGGCAAGGTCCATGATTATCCGCACTGGTGTCGCCAGGCCGGACGCGTGTTTGGGATCGCGCGTGAGGACGGTCACGTCGTGTCCGCCGGCGACCAGCGCAGCCACCAGCCGCGTTCCGATAAAGCCGGTGCCGCCCGTCACCAGCACCGCTTGCCGCCCGGGCAAGGCGCTGGCCAACTCGGCGGCGGGAGCGTCGACCAGCCGCTCGTTTCGTACCGCCGCGAACAGGTCGCGGATTCCGGATGCCGTGACTCCAACCGCCGCGATCGTCAGCAGGATCGAGACCGGACCATGGCCCTGAAGCAGGATCGCAGCTGGAAGAACCGCCCACCCAACCAGTACCGGGACGAGCAGGGCGAGCAGCACGCCATAATTGAGCGTCAGCAGACTATGCGTCACTCGCTCGCTTCCCGGCAGGGCCCGGATCCGGTCCTCCTCGACGAAATCCCAGAGCGTGATGCCGGTCTCGATCGCCAGCGCCGCGATCAGCACCATTGCCGCGGCCCCGTGCGGCTCGGTCCAGCCAAGCGCGAGGAACAGCAGCGCGTAGATCAGGTTGCGGACGCCGTGGAGGCGGAGTTCGGTCGCCTGGCCGGGCCTCCAGGCCAGGCGCTGGGTCAGCTCATGATGATAGAGCGTATCGAAGCCGCCCAGCGCGATCTGGAGCAGCAGCAAGGCGATGAAGAATGGATTGCTCATGACGCATTTCCCGGCCGATATTCAGTGAACAGGCAGCATTGATGGACGAGCGGGCCGAACCAGGGGTGGTCGAGCGCGAGGGTGAAGGCGAAGTGGCCATGGTCGCAATCGATATGGCCGATGCTGAGCCGCCCGGGCGCTAACCAGCGCGGCAGGCGAAACCGGACCGGGCCGACGCGCCAGAAATAATGGTCGCTCTCGAAATACAGCGCGTCCTCGACCCGCAGCACCAGTGCGATGCCGAAGCCCATGCCGAGATATTCCTCGAGTCCCGTGGGGCCCGCGAACCGTTTGGAGCTGTGGATGACCTGCGGGAAGCCACCCCGGCGGCAATATTGGCGAGTCCAATACTGGCCGTCGGAGCCCGCATCCTCCGTCACGCAGACAGACGCTGCGACATTGGTATCGGTGTTGAGCGGCAATGGCGCGCCGACCACCCGGCACAGATTGGCGAGCAACCGCCCGAGCCGGCTCATCCGGCATTCCACCACCTCGCCGATATAGCTGATCGTCTGAGTCGCGAGTGCCTTGCGGCCAAAGCGCGCGCGGACCGCCGGCGGCAGCGCTGCCCAGTTCGCCTCGCCGAGCAGATGGCGGAAGCGCGGATCGATGACGGTGGCGCCGATGTTCGGGACGAAGGAGGAGATCGGCGTCCGCGCTGCGATCACTGCCATCTCTTCCTCCTGTTCCTGCTATTTCTGTTAAATCAGAAATTACAGATCTTGCCGTCATGAGTCAAGCCTGATGTCTGCGACGTTGGCCATGCGTCAACAGAGAGCGTCCTTATTGGCGTGGTGCGGTGGAGCGATGATCCATGCGCCGGGCAGCTTCGGCGGGAATCCCGTGTGGATCGCGTGCAGATGACGAACCTGCCGCGAGCCCTCCCCGACGGAGAAGGGCTTGTTGCCTGAGAGCGCCTATGCCGTGCCCTGGCCCGCCGGCCCCCTGGGCAGCACCGTATCGGGCTCCGGGCTCAGCGTGCGCAGCACCACATCGAACCGGGCTTGCGCGATCCTGATCTCGTTGAACGAAGGCGGCGTCGCGCGGGTGCGGCGCGACAGCGTTCCCGCCCCGATCATCCGGACTTCGCGGCCGACGACCTCATGGACCATATCGAACGGATCATGGACATGCCCGGTGAGCACGGCATGCGTGCCGGCCGTCGCAAGCATCTTCAGCGCCTCCGCACCGCCGCGCGTCGCGCCGGTCGCCTTGGTCCGCGCTTCGACCAGCGGGTGATGGCAGGCGACGAAGACCAACTTGTCTTTCGGCACGGCCTCGATCAGCGCCAGCGTTCGTTGCAGGGCGTGGGCGCTGACATTGCCCTTCGCCCAGTTGAGCCGCCACTGGAAACGGGAGGTCGTCACCAGCGGGACGATCGCCACGCCGGGCAGATCGAGCGGCCTTTCGATAAGTCGCTCGATCTCCTCGATGCGGTGATACGGCCGGAAGAAGCGCGCGATCGGGTTGAAATAGGGGAGATCGTGATTGCCGACCTCGACGGTGACGGGGACGCCCAGACCCTGGAGCCATTCAAGCCCAGCGACGAACTCATGACGCCGCGCGCGCATCGTCAGGTCGCCGGTCATGATCACTGCATCGGGTCGTTCGGCCTGGACCAGCGCGTCGAACCATTTGACCGCTGCCACATCCTCACGACCGAAATGGACGTCACTCACATGGAACAGGCGGATCATGGGGGGCCTCCATCGTCGTCACGAACATTGTGCGCGTCATGCCGATGCCGATCGTAACGCCGGGATCGAGCATCACCGGCTCGCCATCGAACAAAGCGAGCAGCGGCTTGCGTCCGGCGATGGCGAAATGGGCAGCGCGGATCTGCGTCACTTCCTCAGCGGCGACCCAGTCGCCGGTGAGCCATTCCCAACCAAGCGACGCGATCGCCCGCCAATCGCGCGCGTTGACCGCGGCGATGTCGAGATGATCGGGCCTGGGCCGGACGAACACGGCTTGGGCATGGTCGCGGAGACCCGGCACATTCTTCAGCCGGATGCCGCGCGAAAAGGTCCGCCGCCACGCAATGCTCAGCGCTCGCCCGAGCCCGCGTATCCTGCGCGAGCGCACCAGCTCACGGGCATGAACCCAGCTCGTCGCCGGGCCTAGGATGAGACCGACCAGCGCCCGGTGGTCGCCGGCCTCGACAAAGGGCAGCGCCACCAGCGCGCCGCGATCCACCGCCGCCCGAACGATCGCGGCGGGATCGAGATCGCCGTGGAGCGCTTTCGCCAGCAAATTCATCGTTCCGCCGGGCAGGATCAGGATCGCGCCTTTCCAGTCGGCGAGCGTACAGGCAGCGGCGTTGATTGTGCCATCGCCCGCGAACAGGACGACCGTGTCAGCCTGGGCCGCGTCCAGCCGGGCGGCGTTGGGCAAATCGTCATCGGGGAAAGCGGTCTGTCCGGCGACTGTCAGGCCGAGCTCGGTGAAGAGCGCCTCGATCGCCGCCGCCCTGGCGGCCGTCGCGGTGCCCGATGCGATATTGGTGATGAACCACAAAGCCTGCATTAGCCGCCCAACGCGCGACTCGGCGGAATGGGGTCGCGGCGAAAGGCGGAGAGAGACGTGGCGAACCTGTATGACCGTTTCTTCGATCGTTTCGCCGATCGCCTCGCCGAGCCGTTCATCGTCCATCCGGACGGCCGAACGATCCTGTACAGCGATCTGCATGATGCCACTGGCCGGATCGCCAATCTGTTCGTGTCGCTCGGCATCGGGTGCGGTGACCGGATTGCGATGCAGGTCGACAAGTCGGCTGAGGCGCTGCTCGTCTATCTCGCGACCCTCCGGATCGGGGCGATTCATCTGCCGCTCAACCCGGCTTATACGCCGCGGGAACTCGACTATTTCCTGCGCGATGCGGAGCCCGCGCTGTTCATCTGCTCGCCCACCAATGAGCCGGTGCTGGGGGCGCTGTGTCGCGAGGCGGGCATTCCCCATGTCCTGACGCTCGGCACCGCCGGCGATGGCAGCCTGCTCGATCAGGCCGGGGCGATGCCGGCCGATTTCGCGACGCTCGATGTGGCGAACGATGAACTGGCCGCGATCCTCTACACCTCGGGCACGACTGGTCGCTCCAAGGGGGCAATGCTCACCCACGACAATCTCGGCTCGAATGCCGAGACGCTGCGGACGCTGTGGCGCTTCGAGCGTGACGACGTCCTGCTCCATGCGCTGCCGATCTTCCATACCCATGGGTTGTTCGTCGCGACCAACCTTGTGCTGCTCAGCGCCGCGCGGATGATCTTCCTGCCCGCCTTTGATCTCGATGCGATGCTCCGGCTGTTGCCGCAGGCGAGAATACTGATGGGGGTGCCGACCTTTTATTCGCGGCTGCTGTCCCGGCCTGATTTCACGCGGGCGCTGGTGCAGGACATTCGGCTCTTCATCTCCGGTTCGGCGCCGCTTTCGGCCGAGGTCCACCGCGAGTTCAGCGCGCGCACCGGGCATGCGATCCTCGAACGCTACGGCATGACCGAGACAAATATGAACAGCTCCAACCCCTATGAGGGCGCTCGGGTGCCGGGGAGCGTCGGCTTTGCACTGCCAGGGGTGGATATCCGCATCACCGATCCCGAAACCGCAGCGCCATTGCAGCGGGGAAGCATCGGCATGATCGAGGTGCGCGGGCCCAATGTGTTCGCCGGCTATTGGCGGATGCCGGAGAAGACCGCTGAGGAGAAGCGCGCCACCGGCTGGTTCATCACCGGCGATCTCGGGCGATTCGATGAGGCGGGCTATCTCTTCATTTCGGGGCGCGAGAAGGATCTGATCATCTCGGGCGGGCTCAACGTCTATCCAGCCGAGGTCGAGGCGCTGATCGACGAGCTGCCAGGGGTCGCCGAGTGCGCGGTGATCGGCGTGCCGCACCCCGACCTTGGCGAGGGCGTGGTCGCAGTGATTGCCGCGAAAGCTCCGGGTTCAGTCGACCCCGGAGCGGTCAGGGCGGCGCTCGCCGACACGCTTGCTTCGTTCAAACGGCCCAAGCTTGTCTTCGTCGTGGATGAGTTACCGCGCAACGCGATGGGCAAGATCCAGAAAGCGGAGCTGCGCAAGCTTTACGGCGAAAGCTTCAGTCCAGCATCCTGATGATGCCGGAGAAATCCAGCCCGCCCTGCCCTTGCGCCGCGAACTTCTCGTAGAGCTCGGCGGCCTTTGCGCCCATCGGCGTATCGGCGTCGGCTTGGCCAGCCGCCTCCATCGCAAGGCGCAGGTCCTTGAGCATCAGCAGTGTCGCGAAGCCGCCCTGATAGTCATGGTCGGCGGGCGTTTCCGGGCCGACGCCGGGGAGCGGGGCGTAGCTCGTCATCGACCAGCTCTGGCCTGACGAGACCGAGGCGATGTCGAAGAATTTCTGCGGATCGAGCCCGAGCTTCTGCGCGAGCAGGAATGCCTCGCAGGTCGCGACCATGGTCGCGCCGAGCAGCATGTTGTTGGCGATCTTCGCGGTCTGGCCGGTGCCGCTCGCGCCGGCATGGATCACCGCCTTGCCCATATCGGCGAGGAACGGCTCGGCGCGGTCGAAACCTTCGGCGCTGCCGCCGACCATGAAGGTGAGCGTGCCGGCATTGGCCGCGCCGATGCCGCCGGAAACCGGCGCGTCGACGGCGATAAGGCCTTTGGCGAGCGCCGCTTCGGCAACGCGCTTGGCGGTGGCGACGTCGATCGTCGAACAGTCGATCAGGATGGCGGAGGCGGGTGCGGCGCCGAACAGGCTTTCGGTATAGACCTGCTCGACATGCTTGCCGGCCGGCAGCATCGTGATGATCGCTTCAGCGCCGTCAGCCGCTTCGGCCGCGCTGGCGACGGGGAGACAGCCGGCCTCCTTCGCCCGATCGAGTGCTTCGGCGGAAAGATCGAAGGCGCGGACGTCATGCCCCTTCTTCGCGAGGTTTGCGGCCATGCCGCCGCCCATATTGCCGAGACCGATGAATCCGACGCGTGCCATGTTACTTCCCCGTCCACTTTCCCGGCCGCTTCTCGACAAAGGCGGCCATGCCTTCCTTCTGGTCTTCAGTGCCGAACATGCCGTGGAACAGCCGGCGTTCGAACTGCACGCCCATCGCAAGGCCGGTCTCGAAGGCGGCGTTGACCATCTCCTTGTTCGCCAGCACCGCGAGCGGCGCCATCGATGCGATCGTGGCGGCGGTCTTCACCGCTTCCTCGATCAGATCGGCGGCGGGGATGACACGGCTGACCAGGCCGCTGCGTTCCGCTTCCTCGGCGTTCATCATCCGCCCGGTCAGGCACATCTCCATCGCCTTGGCCTTGCCGACCGCACGGGTAAGCCGCTGCGAGCCACCCATGCCGGGCGTGACCGCGAGCTTGATCTCGGGCTGGCCGAACTTCGCTGTGTCCGCCGCGAGGATGAAGTCGCACATCATCGCGACCTCGCAGCCGCCGCCGAGCGCGAAGCCGGCGACCGCGGCGATGATCGGCTTGCGGGTCGCGGCGAACCGGTCCCAGCCGGAGAAGAAATCATGGCCGTACATGTCGGCAAAGCCCTGGGCCTGCATCTCCTTGATGTCGGCGCCGGCGGCAAAGGCCTTTTCGCTGCCGGTGAGCACAGCGCAGCCTTGCGACGGGTCGGCGTCGAACGCGGCGATCGCGGCGAGCAGATCCGCCAGGATCTGGCTGTTGAGCGCGTTCAGCGCCTGGGGCCGGTTGAGCGTGATCAGCGTGACCGCGCCGCGCTGCTCGACCAGGATGGTTTCATAGTCTGCCATGTCGGGCTCCTTATGCGGGCGTCCACGCCTCGCCGTCAGGCAGGGGCGCGAAGATCTGGTCGATGATGTGATCGGTGACACCTTCGGGAGTCGCCGGGTTCCAGGCAGGCGCATTGTCTTTATCGACAATCACAGCGCGGACGCCTTCGAGGAAGTCATGGCGCTGCACGACATGGGCACCGACGGCGTATTCCTGGCGCATCTCATCCTCGAAGGTCGGCATGGTCGCGCCTTCGTGGAGGAGGCGGAGCGAGACCTTCATCGTCTGGGGCGATTTGGTGCGGAGCAGGGCGAGCTGCTGCGCGGCCCATTCGCCGGGATCGGCTTCGAGCGCTGCGAAAACGTCTTCGAGCGTATCGGAGGCGAACAGGCGATCGATCGCGCCGCGGTGGGCGAGGATGCGCGCGTCTGGTGCGGGCGCGGACAGCGCCTCGAGGATCGCCTCGATCCGTTGTGGCTCGGCGGCGATCTGGGCCTTTGCCTCATCTAGCGTGTCGCCGGCGAGATAATGCGTGGCGAGGCCGAGCGCGAGGCATTCGGCGCCGTCGAGCCGGTGGCCGGTAAGCGCGAGGAACTGCCCGGTGCGGCCGGGCAGCCGCGACAGATACCAGCCGCCGCCGACGTCGGGGAACAGGCCGATTCCGGTTTCGGGCATTGCGAGGCGGGTATTCTCGGTCGCGACACGGTGTTTTGCCGGTTGCGAGAGACCAACACCGCCACCCATGGTGATGCCGTCCATGAAGGCGACAATCGGCTTGGCGTAGGTGAACAGGCGGTGGTTCATCCGGTATTCGGTGTGGAAGAATGCCCGCGCCTCGGCCCCGTCCTTCGCGCCGCTCTCGGCAAGCATGCGGATATCGCCGCCTGCGCAGAAGCCGCGGCCTTCGGCATGGTCGATCAGGATCGCTTCGACCTGTTGGTCAGTGCGCCAGGCTTCGAGGGCTTCGAGGATCGTGGCACACATTGCGGTGGCGAGGGCGTGGATCGCCTTTGGCCGGTTCAGGCGGATGCGGGCGACCTTGCCTTCGATCTGGGTGAGGACTTCAGACGTCATTGCCGCGTCAGATCGCGGCCGACGATCATCCGCATCACCTGGTTGGTGCCTTCGAGGATCGAATGCACCCGCAGGTCGCGCCAGAAGCGTTCGATCGGATAGTCCATCAGGTAACCGTAACCGCCATGGAGCTGCAACGCGCGGTCGGCGACCGACGATCCGGCGTCGGTGGCGAGGCGCTTGGCCATGGCCGCGAACTTGGTCTTGTCGGGTGCGTTCGCGGTCACCTTGGCGGCCGCCATGTACAGCAATGCGCGCGCCGCCTCGAGATCCGTCGCCATGTCGGCGAGGGTGAATTGGGTGTTCTGGAAGTCGGCGATCGCAGTGCCGAACTGCTTGCGCTCCTTGGTGTATTTCACCGCCTCGTCGAGACAGCGTTGCGCTCCGCCGAGCGAGCAGGCGCCGATATTCAACCGCCCGCCATCGAGCCCCATCATCGCGATGCGAAAGCCCTCGCCCTCGGCCCCGACCAGATTCTCCTTCGGCACGCGGACGCCGTCAAACATCACCTGGCGGGTCGGCTGCGAATGCCAGCCGAGCTTGCGCTCGTTCGCGCCGAAGCTGACGCCGGGCATGTCCTTTTCGATCACCATGCAGGAAATGCCCTTGGGGCCATCCTCACCGGTGCGGACCATGGTGACATAGACCTCGTTCTCGCCCGCGCCCGAGATGAACTGCTTTGAGCCGGTGACGATATAATCGTCACCGTCCTTCACGGCTTTCGTCTTGAGAGCCGCCGCGTCGGAACCGGAGCCTGGCTCGGTCAGGCAATAGCTGGCGATCTCGTCCATCCCTACGAGGCGAGGCAGATATTTGTCCTTCACTGCCTGGCTGCCGAAGCGATCGATCATCCAGGATGCCATGTTGTGGATCGAGATGAAGGCGCTGGTCGAAGGGCAGCCATAAGCCATCTGCTCCATGATCAGCGCGGATTCGAGCCGGCCGAGCGCGATGCCGCCGGATTCCTCCGAGACATAGATGGACGCGAAGCCGAGCTCCGCCGCTTCCTTGATCGTGTCACGGGGGAAGATGTGCTTCTCGTCCCATTCGGCCGCAAAGGGCGTGATGCGGTCAGCCGTGAATTTGCGCGCGAGATCCTGGATCTCGCGCTGATCGTCAGTGAGGTCGAACTGGTTGGTCATAACGAGGTTCCTGAACGCCATATCCCGCGCGCTGTAAACGCCAATTCCGGACAGTTGCGACGCCAGCGCCAACGCTGTACGGTGCATCTGCGATGCCGTGTGTGCGGCACGGCGGCCACGCTTTTTACCGCAAGTGCCGGCTGATGCATCACCCGCGCCGCGAACAGCGCACCAGCGATTTTCACATCATTGCGCTCATACCAGAGCGGGCCGGGAACCCCTTTCTGCCATGCCAGCGCCTCAGGCAAGGTGCCGTTGGAGGCGGGGACGTCGAGCGCCTCATGGTAGATCGGATCGGCAAAGGCCTGATCGGCCGAAACGATCCGCCAGCCATCCTTTCTCAGCGCCTCGACGAGCGGGCCGATATAGCGCGCCGCAAGGTCCGTCTCATGGAGCAGGATGACATGCGCGGGCGAGCGGCCGATCGTGCGGCGCATCAGCGCATCGGCGAAATCGGAGGAGCGGACCATCGTCTCGACATAGAGATCGCGCAACGCCGCGTCGTCGATCGGCTTGCCGGCCTTTTGCGCATCGAGCGCGAGGCGTTCGAGATACCAGTCGGAGCCGTCGATCGTCACCGGCGCGACCAGCAGGCCGCGCGTCGCCAGCCCGGCCAGCACCGTCCGGCGCTTGACCTGGTCCCTGCCGCCCTGATTGAGCCCCGGGAAGCGGAACCAGGGGCGATAGTTCGGACGGCCCTTCAGCCATGCTTCGGCCTTGTCGATATCGGCGAGGAAGGCGTCGGCGGACATGGACGAGAGGTCATGGTGCGAGAAGCTGTGATCGGCCAGCACATGGCCTGCCGAGGTATAGGTCGCGATCCGCTCGGCCGCGCCATCGCCTTTGGCGATGCGGCCCGGGTTCAGGAAGAAGGCGACCTGACTGACGCCAGCCGCGTGCAGGCCGGCAATCAGCCGGCTGGTGCGCTCCTCCTTGGTATAGAAAGCGCCCGGCGCGCGCGGCACGTCATCAAAGGTCAGCGCGATCGTCTTGCGGGTATCCGGCAAAACAGGCGCGCTGCGGGGCGGCACATCCATAGCGACCGACATCGGCACCGCGGCACCGGCCAGCGCCGCGATCACGACGAGGAACCGGAACAGGCTCATCGGTAGACGAGTCGGGCTGCGCGCATGACGGTAGTCTATCTCGCTTGGTAAATGAATCCTACACCACCCAGCGATGGACTGACTTCGGCGGCCAAGCCATAACCGCGCCAGAATGACACGGCCCGGCCTTCTCGATCCCAACCTTCTCGACGCAGTGCTGCGGATGCTGGCGATCGGCCAGCTGGTATTGATCGCGCTGGTGATCGGCCGTGGCCGCGCACCGGGCAAGATCAGGCTGGCGACAACGATGTTGCTGCTGGGCGTATCCTCCTACCTTACGATCGCGACGCCGTTGTTCGGGCAGATTCGCGGACCGTTCTGGGCGGTGATGCAGCTTGCCGCGCAATCGGTGCCGCTGATGCTGTGGGTGTTCGCCCATCTGCTGTTCGAACGGCCGATCGACCGGCGCGCGCTGGCCGCGGGAATCGCGGTGACTTTGGGCTGCTGGGTCGGCTTTTACGTCGTCCGCGTTATGGGGCTGCATTCCGGGTTCTGGATCGCCCTTGTTCAGCGCAGCGCATCGCTGCTGATGATCGGTCATGCGATGCTGATCGCGATCCGGGAACGCGGCGACGATCTGATCGAGAAGCGGCGCCGGCTGCGCGTCGGCTTCGTGATCGTCGTGGGATCGCTCGCCTTCGTCGTGATCGCGCTCGAGATGCTGTTCGGCTTTCGCCGTGCGGGATCGGATATCGCGATCGCGCAATCGCTGGCGATCCTGGTCGCGACCACCGCGATGGGCGTGGCGTTGCTCCAGAGCGATCCCGACCTGCTGTTCGACCCAGGCGAGCCGGGGCCGGCACCGGTGCCGAGCTTCAGCCCCTCCGAGCATGTCCTTAACCGCAAGCTCGAAGCGGCGATCGCCGAGGCTGCCTATCGCGAGCCGGGCCTGAGCATCGGCAGCCTCGCCAACCTGCTCGACACGCCCGAACACCGCCTGCGCAGCCTGATCAACCAGCGGCTGGGCTATCGCAACTTCTCCGCCTTTCTCAATCATCACCGGATCGGCGAGGCCAGGAAACTGCTGGTCGATCCGGCGCATGTCGACCTGCCGATCCTGACGATCGCGATGGATCTGGGCTATGGCTCGCTTGCGCCGTTCAACCGGGCGTTTCGCGAAACGGTCGGCCAGGCGCCGAGCGAATATCGCCGGGAAAACATCGTCCGAAACTGAAAAATACCGATCGATTTCGAAATCGATGCTATTTTTCCGGGCACGCGCAGCGATGCCGGGCCGACCGAGATAGAGCAGCCGTCGATCCTCATCGAACGGAGCCCGCACGTGATCGCAACCCTGCAAACCCTTGGCAACCATTGGCTGCACAGCTTTACGACCGAGATGGTCCGCTATCTGTTCGGGGCAGCGGGCGTCGCGCTCGTCTATTGGCTGCTGCGCCGCTGGACCGCGCCGCGCCGAATCCAGCAGCGCACGGCGACGCTCGCCGATCGCCGGCGCGAGCTCTGGCTGTCGGTGCAGACGATCGCGATCTTCGGGGTTGTCGACCTGCTCGCCTTTGCAATGATCGCCGGCGGGGTGGTCAAGATCGCCCATGGCTTCGATGCGGGCATCTTCGCTGTCCAGCTCGTCGCGCTGGTCATCCTGCACGATGCCTATTTCTACTGGATGCACCGCGGCCTGCATTCGCGCATGATGTTTCGCCGCGCTCATTCAGCGCATCATCTCTCGCGCACGCCGACCTCCTGGGCGGCCTATGCCTTCGCGCCGATCGAATCCGTGTTCGAGGCGCTGTATGTGCCGATCGTCCTGCTTGGCCTGTCGCTGTTCGGCGCCGTCTATCCGCTCGCCATCTTCATCTTCCTTGGCCACCAGATTGCCCGCAACGCGATCGGCCATTCGGGGCATGAGCTTGCCTGGTCAGGTTTCACCCGCTCGCCGCTGACCGGCTGGATGACCACGACCACGCACCACGACCTGCACCACAGTGAGGGGCGCCATAATTTCGGCCTCTATTTCACCTGGTGGGACCGGATGATGAGTACCGAGCATCCGCGCTACCACGAGCGGTTCGAGGCGGTGGCGGCGCGCAAGGCGATTGGCGGCGTCGCCGCCGCCTGAGGCAAATCGCGGCTGCGACGAGAAGCTCGCGACTGGACGCGCGCGCCGCATCGCGTCATCGGGGACCGCAAGGAGAAACCCGATGAGCGTCGCCTTTCGTCGCGACAGTGATGAAGAACATCTGGAGCCAAAATTCGAGCTGCCGCTGCCGCCGGGACCCAATCTGGTGACGGCGCGCGGCTTGGCGCTGATCGAGGCCAAGGCGGAAGCGCTCGAGGCGGCCGTCGCGGGCGAGGCGGATGAGCCCGCGCGCGCGGTGCTGAAGCGCGAGCTTCGTTACTGGAACACGCGGCGCGCGACCGCGATCGTCGCGCCGATCCCCAATGGCGAAGAGGTTGCGTTCGGCGCGCGCGTTACCTTCCGGCTGAATGGCGCGGAGCGGACGATCGATCTGGTCGGCAGCGACGAGGCAGACCCGGCGGCAAATCGCATCCCATTCACAGCCCCCCTGGCTGCGGCGATGATGGGCGCGGGCGCTGGCGAATTGCTCGACTTCAACGGCAGGCTCGACGCGATCGAGATCCTCGCGATCGACAGCGCCGATGCCAACCCGGAGCGGGAGTCACGCGACTGACACAATTTGCGACAATCCGAATCCTTGTCGATGCCGATGCTTGCCCCGTAAAGGACGAAATCTACAAGGTGGCCTTTCGCCACGAGGTGCCCGTGACGATCGTGAGCAACAGCATCATGCGTATCCCCATTCATCCGCTCGTCGGGCGGATGGTGGTGAGCGACGGCTTCGATGCCGCTGACGACTGGATCGCCGGGCGCGCCGATCCCGGCGCGGTGGTCGTCACTGCCGATATCCTGCTGGCCGACCGCTGCCTCAAGGCGGGCGCGACGGTGATCTCGTCGACGGGCAAGCCCTTCACCACCAGCTCGATCGGTGCTGCGATCGCAACGCGCGCGATCATGGCCGATCTGCGCGCCGGTGGGGACGCGATCGGCGGCCCGGCCCCGTTCGCCAAGACCGACCGGTCGCGTTTCCTCTCAGCGCTCGACCAGGCGCTGGTGAGCCTCAAAAGGAAAGCGGGACGGGCATGAGCGAGGACAGATTCGAGCGGCATCGGCAGCCCTGGACCAGCGACGAGATCCAGAAGCTCCATACGCTCGCCAAAAAGGGCATGGCGCTCAAGGCGATAGCGAAGGCGCTCAAGCGAAGCGAAGAATCCACCAAGGATCGAGCGAAGGCGGACAGCCTCACTATCGCCAAATTGCGATAGAATGTAGGAAACGCGTGTGCACTGGGAGAGGGCCTGACCGCCATTGGCGGATCAGGAACCAAGACTGATCGATACGGTTAGGGATCCCGGTTGCGCGCGAATTCCATCGCGAGAGTGTCGGTGCGCCCCGGGGCGATGGGAGTTCGAATGACGGTGAATGTGACCAGGCCTGCGCGCTCCCTGACGGTGATCCCCGGATCGATCGCGTTGCTTGGCGCGCTGGCGTTGCTCGCGAGCTGCGGGGACGGCTCGTCGCAAAAGAGTGGTGGCGGAAGGCGGGGCGCCTCCGGGCCGCCGCAGGTCGGTTATGTCATCCTCCAGGCGACCAGCGTGCCGATCAC
>JBDTXU010000262.1:0-3150 GCA_040006055.1 Sphingomonas bacterium
CTTTCGGGGGTGCCGGCATAATGGCCACCAAGAATGCCGAGGCGCATGCCGCCGCGAACAAGACGTATGAATGGGGCTTCCATTCGGACATCGAGCAGGAATTCGCCCCCAAGGGCCTGTCCGAAGATACGGTCCGCTTCATCTCGGCCAAGAAGAACGAACCGGAATGGATGCTCGAGTGGCGCCTCAAGGCCTATCGCCTGTGGCTGACCATGACGCCGCCGGACTGGGCTAAATTGAACGTGCCGCCGATCGACTATCAGGACGCCTATTATTACGCCGAACCCAAGGCCAAGCCGAAGCTCGGCAGCCTGGACGAGGTCGACCCCGAGATTCTGCGCGTCTATGAAAAGCTCGGCATCCCGATCGCCGAACAGAAGATGCTCGCCGGCGTCGAGGGCGCGCGCAAGATCGCGGTCGATGCGGTGTTCGACAGCGTCTCGGTGGCGACCACCTTCCGTGCCGAGCTCGAGGCGGCGGGGGTAATCTTCCGTTCGATCAGCGAAGCGATCCGCGAATATCCCGACATGGTGCGCAAATGGCTCGGCAAGGTCGTGCCGCAGCACGACAACTACTTCGCCGCCCTCAACTGCGCCGTCTTCTCGGACGGCACCTTCGTCTACATCCCGGAAGGCGTGCGCTGCCCGATGGAGCTCAGCACTTATTTCCGCATCAATGCGGAGAATACCGGCCAGTTCGAACGCACCCTGATCATCGCCGACAAGGGCTCTTATGTGAGCTATCTCGAAGGCTGCACCGCCCCGATGCGCGACGAGAACCAGCTCCACGCCGCCGTGGTCGAGCTGGTCGCATTGGACGATGCCGAGATCAAATATTCGACCGTACAGAACTGGTACCCCGGCGATGCCGAGGGCAAGGGCGGCATCTATAATTTCGTCACCAAGCGCGCGCTCTGCCAGGGGAAGAACTCCAAGGTCAGCTGGACCCAGGTCGAGACCGGCAGCGCGATCACCTGGAAATATCCAAGCTGTGTGCTCGCGGGCGAGAACAGCGTCGGCGAATTCTATTCCGTCGCGGTGACCAACAACCACCAGCAGGCCGATACCGGCACCAAGATGATCCATCTCGGCAAGAACAGCCGCTCGACCATCGTGTCGAAGGGGATTTCGGCCGGCCATTCGAACAACACCTATCGCGGCCTGGTCCGCGTCGGGCCGACGGCTGAGGGCGTGCGCAACTTCACCCAGTGCGATTCCCTGCTGCTGGGCAGCGAATGCGGCGCGCATACCGTGCCCTATATCGAAGTCCGCAACCCGAGCGCGCAGATCGAACATGAGGCGACCACCTCGAAGATCAGCGACGACCAGATGTTCTACGCAATGCAGCGCGGCCTCGATTCGGAGGCGGCGGTGGCGCTGATCGTCAACGGCTTCGCGCGCGAAGTGCTGCAGCAACTGCCGATGGAGTTTGCGGTCGAAGCGCAGAAGCTGCTGGGGATCTCGCTTGAGGGGAGCGTTGGGTGATCGTTGCGCTATTTCTTTTGCAGGCCGCCATCGCCGAGGTGTCGCCGGCCAGCCGTGAAAAATACGAACCCTTTCGCAAGTGTCTTGTTGGACAGTCTCGCGCGCTGACGCGGTCAGATGCGGACGATCAGGTTATTTTGGACGAGGCGCGGTCCAAATGCATGAACGCCAACCTCTCATCAGGCACGGCGGCTATGTTCGCGGAAATAAAGGCCGGTGCGACCAAGGAGCAGGCCATCGACCGCGTCGCTGCCTTGCGGATGGCGGCCGAGGAGGAAGCCCTAGCGGGCATCCGGTCGATCAAATCCAGCAAATCCAGCGGTGAAAAGTAATGCTTAAAATTGAAAACCTCCGCGCCGAGATCGACGGCAAGGAAATCCTCAAGGGCCTCTCGCTCGAAGTGAACGCGGGCGAAGTCCATGCGATCATGGGGCCAAACGGTGCCGGCAAGTCGACGCTCGGCTATGTGCTCGGCGGACGGCCCGGCTATGAGGTGACCTCCGGCTCGGTGACTTTCGCCGGCCAGGACCTGCTCGAAACGGCGCCGCACGAGCGCGCCGCGGCTGGGCTGTTCCTCGGCTTCCAATATCCGGTCGAGATCCCGGGCGTGTCGAACGTCCAGTTCCTCCGCGAGGCGCTCAATGCGCAGCGCAAGGTACGTGGCGAGGCGCCTCTGTCGGGCGGCGAGTTCCTGAAGCTGGCGCGCGCGCAGGCCGATCTGCTGGCGATGGACCAGGAGATGCTCAAGCGGCCGGTCAATGTCGGTTTTTCCGGCGGCGAGAAGAAGCGCAACGAGATGGTGCAAATGGGCATCATCGGCCCGAAGCTCGCGATCCTCGACGAGACTGATTCCGGCCTCGACATCGACGCGCTGCGCGTGGTCGGCGACGGCATCAACCGCATCATGCGCGCGCCCGACAAGGCGGTGCTGCTGATCACCCATTATCAGCGGCTGCTCGATTATGTGAAGCCGGACTTCGTGCATGTTCTGGCTGACGGCCGCATCGTGCGATCGGGCGGTCCCGAGCTGGCGCATGAGCTCGAAGCCGAAGGCTATGGAGCAATGGCGGCGTGAGCTTGCTCTCTCCTCGTCATGCCGGACTTGTTCCGGCATCCACCGGGCCGCAGTTCCGGCGCGTTGAGATGGCGCGCGCCATGGCATCCTTTGCGCACGTGGATGAGTGGACCCCGGAACAAGTCCGGGGTGACGGGGAATGAGTGTGACCGCGCTCTCCCTCCCAACCCACCGCGACGAAGCCTGGCGCTATAGCGACCTGGACGCGGTCGCGACGGTGTGGCCGATCGCCGGGCCCGAGACGATCCATGTACCCGCCGGCGAAGAGATCGCCCGCGTCATCGTGCAGGACGCCGCCACCGATGAAGTCGCGATCCGCGATTACGCCGTCGTCCTCGCCGCGGGCGCACGAGCGACCTTCCATATCCTCAACACCGGCGGAAAGCTCGGCCGCGTCACGATCGACGTCACCCTGCACGAAGGCGCGCATTTCGAACTCGGCGGCGCGATGCTCGGCGGCGGCGAGCAGACGCTCGAGATCGTCACGACGATGCGCCATATCGAGCCCGGCGCGACCAGTAACCAGGTCGTCCGCACGGTGCTCGGCGGCAAGGCCACCGGCAGCTATCTCGGCAAGGTCGCGGTCGCGCG
>JBDTXU010000263.1:0-3132 GCA_040006055.1 Sphingomonas bacterium
GCGCTCTGCGTCAAATCGGGCAATGCTGTCATCCTGCGCGGCGGATCGGAAGCGATCGAGAGCAATCGCGCCATCCATGCGGCCTTTGTCGCCGGGTTGGAGCAGGAGGGCCTGCCGCGCGACGCGGTACAGCTCGTGCCGACGACCGACCGTGCAGCGGTCGGGGCGATGCTCGGCGCCGAGGGCGCGATCGATCTGGTCGTTCCGCGCGGCGGCAAGAGCCTGGTGGCACGCGTCCAGGCAGAGGCGCGTGTGCCCGTGCTCGCGCATCTGGACGGCATCAATCATGTCTATGTCGATGCCTCGGCTGATCCGACCATGGCCGAGGCGATCACCGTCAACGCCAAGATGCGGCGCACTGGCATTTGTGGCGCGATGGAGACGCTGCTGATCGACCGCAACTATCCTCAGGCCGCCGAGCTGGTCAGCGCGCTGGTCGGCACGAGCTGTGAGGTACGCGGAGACGCTGCGGTGTGTGCGCTGGTGCCCGGGGTCGTGCCAGCCTGTGACGCCGATTGGGACACTGAATACCTTGAGGCGATCGCCTCCGTCGCCATGGTCGACGGCGTCGACGGCGCGATGGCGCATATCGCCGCGCATGGATCGCACCATACCGACGCGATCGTCGCCAGCGATGAGGTCGTGGCCGAGCGCTTCCTCGCCGGCGTCGACAGCGCGATCGTGCTGTGGAACGCCTCGACCCAGTTCGCTGATGGCGGCGAATTTGGTCTGGGCGCCGAAATCGGTATCGCCACGGGGCGGCTCCATGCCCGCGGTCCGGTCGCTTTGGAGGGCCTCACCACCTATAAATGGATCGTGCGAGGCACCGGCCAGGTCCGCCCCTGAGGCGTCGCGCATGCGCTTGTATCCGATGTATCTGATGTATACATTTGATACATGAGCAAGACCGCCGTGATTACCGCCCGTGTCGATGAAGCGACACTTCAATCCCTCGACGCGCTCGCCGAGAGCCAGGAGCGCACGCGTGCCTGGCTCGTCGCCAAGGCGATCAAGCGTTATGTCGAGGAAGAAACGGCATTCCGTGCCTTCATCCAGGAAGGTGAGGACGCAATCGATCGCGGTGAATATTACACGCAAGAGCAGATGGAAGAGTGGTTCGCGTCTCGATACAGGACCGCTGACGCCGCATGAGACAAGTGCGGTGGTCGCCTGGTGCGCGATCGGATATGTCGGACATCGACTCTTATTATCAATCATTTAGTTCGGACTTTGCCAAGCGCGCCCTTGCAGAAGCTATCGCTGCCGGGCGTATGCTCTTGCGGCACCCCCAGGCCGGCCCGGTTATCGACGACAGCGGTTTGCGCAAATGGCGCGTGCCCAGGACACCCTATATCCTTTTCTATCGCTCCACCGAAACCGAGCTCCGTATCGTGCGCGTCATCCATGCTGCGCAGAATTGGCAAAAAGAGATCGAATGACCCGCATCGGCATCCTCGGCGGCTCGTTCAACCCAGCGCATCGCGGCCACCGCGCGATCAGCCTTGCCGCGATCGCCGCGCTTGGCCTGGATGAAGTGTGGTGGCTGGTCTCGCCCGGCAATCCCCTTAAGGAGAAGGCGGGCGACATGGCGCCGTTTGCCGCCCGCTTCGGCTCGGCGCAGCGGATGGCGCGGCACGCGCCGATCCGCGCCAGCGCCATCGAGCTGAAACTGGGCACGCGCTACACCATGGATACCGTCCGCGCGCTCAACCGGCGATATCCCAATAAGCGCTTCATCTGGCTGATGGGATCGGACAATCTCGCCCAGTTCGACAGGTGGCGGGGCTGGCGTCGGATCGCCCGTGAGGTTCCGATTGCGGTCGTGGCGCGTCCGGGCTATGATGGCGCTGCCCGCGCGGCCCCCGCGATGGGTTGGTTGCGGCGCTTCATCCGGCCCGCATGCCAGGCAAAGAACTGGACGAAGTGGAGATTGCCGGCACTCGTGCTGTTGCGCTTCCGCCCCGACCCGACTTCTGCGACCCGGCTTCGCATGGCCGATCCCGCCTGGCAGCGGCGTTTTTTGCCGCGATTACCGTCCCCACCCTCAACATAGGAACCGTCTTGGCCTTATCTTCCCCCGTTTTGCGTGCGACCGATCCCGAAGAGGTCGACGCACTGCATCAACTCGTCCTGGCGTCGCTCGATGACGATCAGGCAGTCGACACGATCTCGATCCCGCTCGCGGGGAAGAGCAGCATTGCCGATCACATGGTGATCGCCAGCGGCCGCTCGACCCGCCAGGTGGCGTCGATGGCATCGAAGCTCGCCGAGAAGATCAAGGGCGAGCTTGGCCGCACCACGCGGATCGAAGGCCTGCCGACGGCTGACTGGGTGCTGATCGATGCCGGCGATGTGATCGTCCACCTGTTCCGGCCCGAAGTGCGCAGCTTCTATAATCTGGAGCGGATGTGGGCGTTTGGCGATGCGCCGCCCGCGGAGCCCCCCGCCGAGCCGACGCCCGCACGCGACGCGTAAACCGGCTTGCTGCTCCACATCGTCGCGCGCGGCCGGATCGGGCGCGGGCCCGAGGCCGAGCTGGTCGATCGCTATGTGAAGCGGCTCACCTGGCCGGTGCGCCTGACGGAGTTGCCGGATAGCGGCGGCAAGGTGCCGCCGGTCGAAGGCCAGACCCGGATCGTGATGCTCGACGAAACCGGCGAGATGCTCGGCTCGCGTGCCTTTGCCGACCGGTTGGGCAAATGGCGCGACGAGGGCGTGCGCGAGACCCGCTTCCTGATCGGCGCGGCTGACGGCTTCGATGATGCCGAGCGGTCTGGCGCTGACCTGCTTTTATCGTTCGGCCGCGCCACCTGGCCGCATCTCCTCGCCCGTGCGATGCTCGCCGAGCAATTGTGGCGCGCGGCGAGCATCCTTGCCAACCACCCCTATCATCGCGAAGGATGAGGCGATGAGGGGATGGCTCGCCTGGGGAGGAATCGCGATCGTCGCGCTGGCGGCGGGCGGCTTCTTCGCCGCCTCGGCGCAGACCCCGGTTTCCGAACAGCAACAGCGCCTCGTCGCGGCCAAGGCCGCGTCCCAGGCTGCCGCCGAACGCTCCGCCCGGCTCGAACGCGCCGCTGCGAATGAGAAGGACCAGGCGCTCCAGGCGCGCGCGCAGGAGGCGGCGGTCGC
>JBDTXU010000264.1:0-7192 GCA_040006055.1 Sphingomonas bacterium
GTTCGAAGCCGGCTTCCACTGGATGGCCTGATAGGCACCGTACCTGTCGCGCTTGTTCTCGTTATTGTTCCAGTTGAACGTGCCGGGAACAAAAGCCAGATGATCCGCGCGCTTCGAGGTCGGCACATATTCGGCGAACATGGCGCCAACCTGCAGGTAACTGCTCTGCTGGTATAGACGGCTGTAGGCCAGATCCCACAACACACCAATTTCGCCGATGCCGGTATCAAAGCGCTTGGAGAACATGGCGGAAATGCGGGGCGAAGCCTTTTTCACCTGGGTGCCATAGCTACCGCCGGCGGTGACGTTGAACTGGGTATCCTTGAAATCGAACGGCACATGGGTGCGAAGATTGATCGCGGAGGCACCCCCTTCGACGATGTCGGCGCGCGTCGCCTTGTAAACATCGACCCCGGACATCAGCTCAGGCGTGACTTCGTTCCAGCTGATGGAGCTTGCGCCATTGGCGCTGAACACCTGCCGACCGTTGAGCAGGCTCGAATTGAAGGGAAGACCGCGCACGGTAATGCCCGTACCTTCGATCTGGAATGCGGTGCTGCCGCCGTTGGTCCCACCGAAACGCGAGATCGACACACCCGGCACACGCTGAAGAACTTCGGTGATCGAATTGTCCGGCAGTTTGCCGGCCTCGTCCGCGGTCACCGAGTCGACGATCGTGTCGGCGTTCTTCTTGAGGGAGATTGCATCCGCCAGCGCCTTGCGCCGGGCGGTGACGATGATGTCGACCGCGACGTCGTCGCTCTTCGCCTTGGCATCGTCAGGGCTCGTAGCCCCCGCGTCCTGCGCCCATGCCGGCGTCGCCATGCTCAGGGTTGCAAGGATCAGCGCCGAAGCACTGGCACTCAACATCAAATTTCGCGTCTTCATTTATACTCCCCCAATTTTGGTTATTTTAAATACGCATCGTATTTTTATACGTGGGCGATCTTGCCTGGATTAATATGCTGCTGAGCAGCCGCTGCCGGATGCCGCGGTGCCAGCTATGGATTGACGCGGGTCGCGCCGGGGGCGAACCGTCACAGAAACCTCAACGCAACCATGGCCATCGTTGTCATCTCGCCGGATAACCCTCCAAATGTTTCTTTTCGGCGGATCAGTAAAAACCGATTCGCATCCATTAACTCAGACAAAAAGCCATAAATTTGCCGACGAGTCCACAATCGGGCGAGTATAGATTGGCGCCAAACTCATTGTTTTAATGGGATTATAGCGCTAACATTCCAACTCATCTTGCTGGAATCCGGACTGCGACAGAAAAATCCAAATCGTAACATTTTTGAAAAAAATGCGCGCGAGGCGCCTTGGCCGCCGGGTGCGAATGGGGGAGACTGGCCAGGCCGCGCAGGGGCACGCGCGGCAGATCACGGCTTTCGCCGCGCCCGACAGGACGTGGCGGCGGATTGGTCAATGATAGATAGAGAATCGCGGGAGTGGATTGGTGGAGCGGAGACGGCATGTGACGCGCGGCTCGCGCGCATCCACGTTGAATCGGTTGGGGGACCGGCAGGCATGCTCTATCATGCCCCTGCCGACCGAGAGGGCCCGTAGCCGCTAATGAAACACGCCCCGCACGATCGCGCAGCCGCCGTGACCAAACCGCATTCCATGGTGCTGCCACACTTCGCTTTCGCGCTGCCCTGGAGCGGCACGCGGCACAAGATGACTCTATCAGCCATCGTCACGATATTGATCTGGACCGTGGTGGGTCTTTTTCAGGCCCTGCCGGAGGTGTTCGGAGGCTTTGATTGGCACCTCTTTGTCTCACATATGATCGACGCCTGGGCGTGGGTGTTGCTCACGCCGGCGGTCCTGCTGATCGACCGCCGATTGAAATCGTCGCAGCAGAATGCGGCGAAGCTGTTCCTGATCTATCTGCCGTTGAGCATTCCATTCACCCTGGTCCATACGTACCTTACCGGCCTGTTTCTCTATCCAATTCCCGACATACGCTGGAACCCGCTCCTGGACCCGCATTTCGGGATCTATTTCTTTCTGGGCGGCTGGATGACCTATTGCGCCTTCGTCGGTATCCTGCAGGCGTTCAACTTCTATAACCGGCTCCTGACCAGCCAGCTCAAACTGGAAAGAGTCGAAAAGCGGCTTATCGAATCCCGCTTGAACATGCTTCGCCTGCAGCTCGAACCGCATTTCCTGTTCAACGCGCTCAACGCCATATCGTCGCAGGTCGTCGCCAATCTGGAGTTGGGCCAGGAGATGATCGAGGATCTGGGCGCGCTACTCAGGGCGTCGATCGATTGCCAAAGCAGTGCTGAGATTACGCTCGCACGGGAGCTGGCGCTGCTCGATCATTATCTCGCGATCCAGAAGCTCCGCTTCGGCGACCGACTCGACATCCGGATCGATGCCGATCCGGCAACGCTTTCGGCCATGGTGCCCTCTCTGCTGCTCCAGCCGCTGGTCGAAAATGCGATCCGGCACGGAATCGAGCGCCGGGTGTCGGGCGGGATGATCGCGATTTCGGCATGTCTCGCGGATGACCGGGTGCAGATAGACGTGCAGGACGATGGCGTCGGGCTTCCGCCCGATTGGCGCATGGAGACGTCATCGGGGCTGGGCCTGCGCGTGACACGCGAACGGCTGGAAATGCTCTATTCCGAAGCCGGCGAGCATCACTTCATCATCTCGCCGCGCCGGGGTGGCGGCACGCACGTAGCCATCCAAATTCCCCTGCACACGATCGGAGTCGAAATCGATGGAAGCGCAACTTAAGCCGATCTGCGCGCTGGTCGTGGATGATGAAGCGCTGGCGCGGCGCCGCCTTGCCGATCGGCTCGCGAAGGATAGCGACATCGGCAAGATATTGGAGGCCGCAAATGGCGCAGCGGCGATTGCGCTGATCCAGCAGGCGAAACCCGACATAGTATTCCTCGACGTGCAGATGCCCGAGATTGACGGCTTTGGCGTCATCGATGCCGTGGGCCCCGATGAGATGCCGTTGACCGTGTTCGTCACGGCCTATGACCAGTTTGCACTAAAGGCATTCGAAGCCGACGCGGCCGACTATCTGCTCAAACCGTTCGGCAACAAGCGCTATGAGCGGACGATGGAGCGGGTCAAGACACGCCTGCAAAATCAGCGGTCGAGCAAATCCGACGGTTCTGGCTCGTTCGGTCCGGAATTGCTCAAGCTGGTCGCGAAGCGCTCCAGGCCGGGCGAGATCTGGGACTGGATCGTGATCAAATTTGGCGACAATGCCCGCCTCATCATGACCCGGGATATCGACTGGGTCGAAGCGGCCGGGGTCTATGTGAAGGTGCATGTTGGGCGCGAAGAATTCCTCTACCGCTCAAGTCTCGCCGCGGTCGCGAGCCGGCTTGATCCGTTCCGATTCGTCCGGATCCACCGCTCGAGCATCGTCAATCTCAGATCGATCGAGCTCCTCGAACGCCAATCGCACGGAGATGTCGCGGTTTTGCTCAAGAACGGCACTCATCTAATGATGAGCCGGAGCTATCGCTCCGAGGTTGAAGCAATGCTGGGGCAGAACATCTAACAATGTGGTGATTCGGCCGAGCGAGCGGGCGGTGTGGCCATTTCCTGCTCGCCGGCTCCATTTCGTAGCCGCCATTTTCCGGTCCGGAACAATTCCCGGCGCTCTATTTTTGTTGGCGTATAGCTCCAGCATGAACTCGGCGGCAGCGCGCAAGCGTTAGCGGCCGACATGCTTGGGGATGATGACATGAAATTCTGTGGGCGGATGCATGGGCGGTTGCTGTTGTCGGGTCTGGTCGCGTTCGGCCTGACGGCTTGCGGCGGCGGCGCCGCAGCCGGAGGCGGAGCGCCGACACCCACGCCAGTTCCCACACCCACGCCAACCCCCGTGCCGACACCAACCCCAACGCCGGCGCTTGCGGCGGTCACCACGGCCGCGCTCGGCAAGGGCTGGAACCTCGGCAATACGCTTGAGTCGCTGAATGATTACAGCCCTCCCTATACGACCTCGCAGGAGACCGTTTTCGGCAATCCCGTGGTCAACCAGAAATTGATGGACGCAGTCGCCGCCGCCGGTTTCAAGAGCGTGCGCATGCCCGTCGAGTGGAAACAATATATCGACAGCAGCGGGAACGTCGCTCCGACCTGGCTCGCCAGGGTCAAGGAAGTGGTCGATATGGCGCGCAACGCCGGGCTGTATGTCATCATCAACCAGCACAGGAGCGACTGGTACAACCCGACCTTTGCGAGCCAGGCTGCCGGCAACGCTGCATACAAGAAATTGTGGACGCAAATCGCGAACACTTTCAAGGATTACGACAACCATTTGCTGTTCGCCGGCACCAACGAAATCCATGTCGACTATGGCGTGCCGTCGTCGGAAAATTGCACGGTTCAGGCGGGCTTCAACCAGGCCTTTGTCGACGCGGTGCGCGCGACCGGCGGCAATAATGCATCGCGCATGCTGGTATTCCAGGGTTATAACACTGACATCAACAACACGATTACGGCGTGCGGAGCGCCCATCCCAACCGACACGGTCAGCGGCAGGCTGATGATGGAGTTCCACTATTACGATTCGTACAACTTCACGCTGAACGACGCGAGCGCCATCTGGCAGTGGGGGGCGATCGCGACCAATCCCGCGGCAACGGAATCGTGGGACAATGAGGCACATGTCGATGCCCAGTTCGACAAGGCGAAGGCCGCCTATACTGACAAGGGCATCCCGGTAATCATCGGCGAATACTGCGCCATGTCGAAAACCGAATATGATCCGTCGCTGAAGTACCGGGACTATTGGACGAAGTACGTCACCGGATCCGCGATCCGGCATGGCTTCGCAACCTATTACTGGGACACCGGCGCCTTCCCCAATCACTCGTGCGGGCTGTTCAACCGCACCACCGGTGCAGACTATAATCCGACGACGATCGCCGCGGTTTTCGCCGCGCCCTGAAGGCCCGGCCCCTCAAGGGTCGGCCCCTAAGGTCCGGTTTCGTGCTCGAGCGGAATCTTCCAGATCGTGGAGGAGCGCTAGCACCCACATGATGAAGGGATTCGAGATGAACACCAAACGCATAATCCGGCTCGTGTTGGGCATCGTGCTAGGTGCCGCCGTCTGCGGCAACAGCTGGGCTCAAAAGGCCGAAGGCCTGGCCCTCACCCCGCAAATGGGCTGGAACAGCTGGAACAAATTCGCCTGCAATATCGACGAGCGCCTGATCCGCGAGACCGCCGATGCCATGGTCAAGTCGGGCATGAAGGACGCCGGCTACGAGTACGTGAACATTGACGATTGCTGGCAGGGCCAGCGCGACGCCGATGGCAACATCCAACCAGACCCCACGCGCTTCCCATCCGGCATAAAGGCGCTGGCGGACTATGTGCATGGCAAGGGACTGAAGCTGGGCATCTACTCGGACGCCGGCGCGACCACCTGCGGCGGCCGTCCCGGTAGCCGCGGCCACGAGTATCAGGATGCGCGGAGCTATGCGCGCTGGGGCATCGATTACGTCAAGTACGACTGGTGCAACACCCCGGGCATGAACGCCGAACCGGCCTACACCACGATGCGCGACGCGATCGCCAAGGCGGGCCGTCCGATGCTGTTCAGCGCGTGCGAATGGGGCATGAGCAGGCCGTGGGAGTGGGCCGGCCAGGTTGGCCATTCGTGGCGCACCACGCCCGATATCTATAATTGCTTCGACTGCGAATATAGTCCCGGTTTCTCGACTGGTCTGGGCGTGCTGCGCATCCTCGACAGGCAGGCAGGCCTGCGCAAGTTCGCAGGGCCCGGCCACTGGAACGATATGGACATGCTCGAAGTGGGCAACGGCATGAGCGAGGATGAAGACCGCGCCCATCTGTCGATCTGGGCCATGATGGCCTCGCCCCTCATCCTGGGCAACGACCTGCGTTCGATGTCCGAGTCGACCCGCCGCATCCTGACCAACCCCGGCGTGATCGCGGTGAGCCAGGACAAGCTGGGTGTGCAGGCGCTGCGCGTCATGGTCGACGGTCCGCTGGAGATCTATGCCAAGCCGCTCGACGGCGGCCAATGGGCACTGATGTTCCTGAACCGCTCCAACCAGGCTGCCGACGTTCGCCATGACTGGAAGGCGGAAGTCCTGACCGATGGCATGAGCAACCGGTCGGTCGATTTCAAGCAGGCTGTCTATCGCTGGTCCGACCTGTGGAGCAAGAAGACGGGCGACACCAGCGCCAAACTGCAAGCGCGGCTGGCGCCGCACAGCGTACTGATGCTGCTCCTGACCGGCCCCGCAAAACCATGAGTTTCGGGGACACTTTACTAAATAGACGGCACATGTGTATCTCGCCTTCAGGCGAGCAGGCGGTCCGACGCTCTTCGCTCCTGACCCGAGTTGCCCGCAGCGCCCTGCTGTTGTGCGTCGCCATGCCTGCAAGCTTGCTGGCTGCCGATCCCGCGCCGGGCAGCAACCCGCTGCTGCGCGATGTACACACCGCTGATCCCGCGCCGCTGGTCGTAGGCGACACGGCCTACCTCTATGTCGGGCATGACGAAGCCAAGGGCGACGACTTCTTCCTCATGAAGGAGTGGCTGGCCTATTCGTCCAAGGACCTGCGCCACTGGACCGCCCACGGCGCCATCATGAAGCCCACTGACTTCAAATGGGCGGTGAGCGACGCCTGGGCCGCGCAGGTGGTGCAGCGCAACGGCCGCTTCTACCTCTACGCCACCGTCAAGCACGGCGACCCGCAGCCCGGCATGTCTATCGGGGTCGCGGTGGCCGACAACCCGTTGGGCCCGTTCAAGGATGCGCGCGGCTCGGCCCTGGTCACCGATGCCACGACGCCCGGCCCCTATGGCTGGAACGACATCGACCCCACCGTCTTCATCGACGACGACGGCACCGCCTGGCTGGCCTGGGGCAACCCGGTGCTCTATCTGGCCCGGCTCAAGCCGAACATGACCGAGCTGGACGGCCCCATCGAGAAGATCGCACTGCCCAACTACACCGAGGGGCCATGGCTTTCGAAGCGCAAGGGCATGTACTACATGACCTACGCCTCCATGGCGCACCAGAACCTCTGGGAGCACCTCTCCTATGCCACCGCGCCCAGCCCACGCGGGCCCTGGACTTATCAGGGCGAGCTGACCGGCCAGACCCGCAACAGCTACACCATCCACCCGGGCATCATCGACGACTTCAAGGGCCAGTCCTACCTGGTCTAT
>JBDTXU010000265.1:0-6067 GCA_040006055.1 Sphingomonas bacterium
TTTCTGGCTGTTCCGGCGATTATCAGCCAGCCAATTGTCCGATGTGATTCAAGCTGAGAAAGAGCGGGACGGCGCCTCGGGAGAGGCTCGGTCCGATCGCGGTGTGCCGGATTCCTCTGCCGTGTTGAATCGAGGCGGACCCCTAGCGGCATTGCGATGCCCTAATGGTGGAAATCGCGCGCTTTGTACCCGCTGGAACATGCGCCGAAAGCGATCACGTCAGGTCATTTGCACATTAGCCGGCGAGCGGCCGCTACTCACAGAACGGGTCGTTCGCATAGCATGAGCCGGACGGGCAGCCACGCGCCCCAATTGCGGCTGTTCGCGCCCGTGTGCGGTGAGCCCAACAACGGACATCCCGGTCGCGAGGAGCTATTCAAGGATATTTCTCCCTCGTTCTCACTGATGTCCCGGCCCGAAGCCCGCGAACACGTCGCCTTCGCGCTCGCGAGTCTCCATCATTATTTTCACTGCAAGCTCATGGTGCCATGACCGAGCACTTGAGTAACACATCATGGCTATCGACCTCGGCTCGTATCCGGCGATCAGCCCGCCGTACTCCTTCACCTTTCGCCAGCGTCGGCGAGGGCAGACGTAGCAGACGATGCCATCAAGGAAGAAGCGAACCGATGGCTGATCACGAAGGATCGTCGGCGCAATCTTGGTCAGTTCCTCGGCACCATCGAAAACCGCGAAGCGGACCGGATAATCGCGATAGTCACCCGCGTCGCCGGCGCGCAGCCTTGCTGCAATATCGCGCAGATGCGCGGGGCTGACGACGACCTTGTTGAAGGGCTCAAGTGTGGAGACTGCGGCTCGCCAGAGTAACGAGAGCGCGAACAGGCGTAGCCGGTTGGTATCGACATCTTCCAGAAAGTACATGTGATCGGGCAACAACGGATCGACAATCAGGTTGAGATCGAGGCGAGAGCGTCGAGTTCGGTAGGTCAAGCCGCGATCAATGAAATAGCTCGCTGCGGCATCGTCATACCGCGCGAGCAGTGCCTCGCCTTCGGCGCCGAGAATATTCTCGTCATACCAGCCGGTGAACCGCTTTCTCGAGCGCGATTGACCGTCGGTCTCCATGAAGGGAGTGTCGCTGACGCGGCGCATGAAAGCGTGCGGGATTATATGGGCCCGCCGGAACGGTCCTTCGGTACCCATGAGGAGGCAGCGGCCTGTTTTTCCTACCGGCAATTTGCGGCCCTTCCAGTTTAACTCATGCCACGGGCTTCTACCGCAAGCGGAAGGAAGATATCAGAGCAGAGCCGGCGCAATTGGTGACGGCGGGGAGGAAAGCGCGACTATGGGGGGCAGTGACGATCATCCTCTGATTGCTTTCGCGGGTAGGTTTGGCGACCCCGCGTTCGACTATCTCAACGCCGCAGTCGCGATCGCAAGAGCGGACGACTTGCTCCGCGACCTCTATACGGTGGCGCGCCTGATCGAGGCGGAAACACCCGAGGATAGGCGCTGGGCGCCGTGGTTCGGTGCCGAGGCCATTTCTTATTATGCCGTCGGCTTTGTCACATGCCTCGAATGGCATGCCAAGTCCCGGCTGATCGATTTGCTGGCATTCCGCCCGGCGTCGCTGACTGTCGCGGATGTCGATCGGACTATCAATGCCAAGCTTATCGTACAGATGGTCGCCCGGAAGGCCTCGGTGACGCAGCTGGTGGGCGCAGCGCTCAAGGTCAACAATCTCGGCTCCTATTTACGAGTGGCCGAGCGCTTATTCGCCGATCTCGAACTGCCCTGCTCGGTCAAGGACTGGCTGACCGGAATGGCCAAGGAATCTACCGTATGCTGGCTGCGCGAGGATCAGTTCGCCACGATTGAGGGCCTGTTTCGGTTCCGGCACATGCTCGTCCACGAAATCGGCATTGCCACCATGGGGCATCCCAACGTCCGCGATGCTTGGTGGCCGGATCGGGCGCGGGAAACCGGGGCAATCGTCGCGTCACTGATATGCGGGATCGAAGCCGCGCTTACCCGGTTCGCTCCGGCGCTTTTTCCCAATCTGCTTGACGAACAGCGCTGGCCGGTCGATCCGGCGGACACGCTCTACGATGAGATGAATCGCCTTGATGGGCTGGTCCAGTCCGCGATGATCGGGCGGCCGGAGCAAGAGCGAACCCGGCAGAACTGGGACAGGGCGCGCGCACGGTTCACGGCCTATCTCGCAGCGGAAAAGGAGTTCGTTGCGACAGCGGACGTGCTCGGCTGGCGCTATCTCGATGCGCGCCGACCGCTCCGGCTGCGCGCGCTCACCTATCGCATCGGCTTCCTCGAGGAATTGCTGTCGCGTATGAATGTCGGCGACGATTACGATCCCTTGGCCGGGCAGGGGATTTGATCGTGGCCAAGCGTTCTGCGATCTTTGCGCTCGCATCCCGTGACCTCATCCGCGGGTCACGATGACCGCATCTAAAAAAGCAATCGGCGCGTGGGCCCGCACTGCCGATAAACCCGGCAATTTGCCCCTGATAGGGCAATATTCCGCTGAAGACGTCGAGCGGTTCAAAACCAGCACGCGTCTCTATCTTGAGACATCCGCCTTTAACTACTTTGTGGATACCTATTCTCTCCCCGACCTCGAACTCACTCGCGCCTATCAGAGACGCAAGGGCGTGATCTTCGTCACCTCACCGACATTGTTGTGGGAGATCATGCTCAACACCGACCGCGAGCGCGCCGACATGATGCTGATGGCGGCACAAGCGCTGTTCGATCCGGTCATGCTCGGTACACCGACCGAGTTGACCGTTCGGTATCTGCGCTCGGCCTATCCAGAAAATGTCGTCAATTACGACATCACAGTCGGCAGTCCCTGGGCCCATCGCTGGCCGGCGATGACTCGCGATTTTGCGCACACGATCGACTATGATTTCGACGATCTTGTCCGCCGGACCTCGAGCCTGCGCGCGATCTCCAAAAACCTGTCGAGCGTGCTTGAAGGGAAAGACCATCCGGCCCCTATCGTGCACCTATCGGGCTTGTTCGTCACGACGCTTTACTCGTCCATCCGCGACGACATCGAAACCTGGGGAATGGACGAGACGCTAGCCAAGTTCGTCATCCTCTACGCCTTCCTCTTGCTGATGGCCTATGCCGATCTCGACGGTACGCCTGCAAAAGACTTCTGGGCCGAACGCGGTTTTCACGGAGAGCGCGCCAACGAGGAAGTCACGCGCCTCTTTCTCGATTACCCCGAAATTTTCCGGCAGGGCCCGCTTCTCTCAATGGCGATCATGGCCATGCTGCAGCACGCCGCCGGAATAGCCAATCGCGGCGCGCTCCACGACGGCATGCACATGATCTATGCGCCGCATGTCGATGCTATCATATCGATCGACAAGGCCTTTCTCGGTCTCGCTTCGTCGAGTCCCTATTTCCGTGAGAAGGTTAAACATCTGAAAGAACTGAACATGCGCAGCGTCGAGCTTCGGCTTGACGATTTTCCCGACGACCGGAAGCTTCGGTTCGATTGAAGCTGCGGCCCGCCGGTGCGCCTCATGCAGCAGGCCATGCGACTGACGTGGGCGGCTCGGCGCGCCGGTCGACGGCGGACATTGCAAACGAATCCTCGTAGAGTCTGATCAATTGCGGGCGTAGCCGCTCGCTCTCGCCGAAATCCGATTGACTTTCCATAGTGGCATACTGCCTGACAATGAACTAGCACTGTGAAGGGCGGGGATCGGTGCCAGCTATAATGCGCCCAATTCCGTAGAACTATTTGGGAGAATGCGGACGTGACCATGGAGAGCGACAGCAGTGTACCAAGTGATTCCGCGCAAACCTCCGCGCCTAATCCGTCGGACCCGGCTGACCTACCGTCACGCATCGATACGATCGCCCGAAAGTATTTCATTGTCTGGATTTGGTCGATAATCGTTGGCGTTGTTACCAGCAATTCGATGGTACTTATGAGCTACCGTCCGCAGTCTAAGGGGCCGTTCCTCGCAATCCTGACGATACCGCTTCTCGCAATCACTGGCCTTTTCACACTGATGGCATGGTACGCAGTACTAAGATTTCTTAATTCGTACATTATTCCGACATTTTTCTACGAGAAAAAACCTAAAGAAGAAAGTTCACGATACCTTAGGGTTTCCGTACAGGCCAGCATCATCGCCATAGTAACGAATGTGCTACTGAATATCGCTGACCAGCTTTTGCAATATTGACTGCGGCTATGACGCTGGCCGCCATCCCGAAAGCGTGGACAGGGGCCGCGCTCCTAGTATTTTTGACGCTCGCTGCCGCGCTCTATTCGGCTATGCATTTCGCAGTGGCTGATCCGCAGGTCGTCAAGACCGATCGCTATTCCGATACCTATCCTACCCTGCTTGTATTCGATCTGCAGGACGATGCCCATCCGAGTGCGGCGGTCGCCGTGAATTCGCCGCCGCAACCATCGCGGGAGGAAATCAACATTCCGCTCCTCTTTCCGAGCAAACCAATCGACACAAATGAGCGCGGCTTGGTACGGTTGGGCTTCTACGATCGCTGGACGATGGTGACCTTCTCCGGACTTGGACGGTCGTGGCCACAGCAGATATCGCTTGCGCCAGGTCTTGTTCGATCAACTGATCCGACGATTGTCGAGGCGCGACCCGAAGCAGGAGCATTCCTTATAGCGCAAGGGCAGGTGCGGCGCTTCACGTATCGGTATCCTGCGCCCGGAGAGATCGAGGATCTTAGCAAACGTGCTGGTGGCGTAGCGATGGTCCTGCCTTCCGCGATCGCCGTCACCATCCCAGCCACAGCTACCGAAAAGTCTGTTGCTTTTGGTCAATTGACCATTCCTGCTAGGATCGACCAGCGTGAGTTGGTTTTTCCAGGGGCGCCGCAGAATGCCAGTGAGCGCTATTTGAAAATCGCCTATGAGATGCCGCCCAGCGAGATGCAAACGTTCGTCGTCGAATGGGGACTCAAAATTGCAGCTGCTCTCTTGCCGATCGCTCTGCTATTCTTCGTAGAAAAGAGCAAGTTGACCAGCCCCGGATTTGGCCATGCATTGGCGATTGGTGCCGCTATGGCAATGCTTGGGCTCTTTGCCACCTCAATTTGGATGGGGGTTCAAACTGGTAATCTTGCTAACGTTATGCCGGACATCTTGCTGATCGTCATCTCCGCAGTCGGAAGTGTCGCCACGCTCATGCTCAAAAAGGACTGACACGATCGGTTGCATCATCAATCTCGCACAATCAAAAACCGCTTTTGCCGGTACGCGCTTTGTACTCCTTTCGAATGACTGCTCTCACCTCTTCGGCTCTCAAAGCTGCCTAACGATAGTCGACCAGCCTTGCTCGCTCAAATACCTAGTCAGGCCAAATGCGCGAGCGTCAGCTCCTGCTGCAAGCCTACGTTCGACAGTCCAAGGGTAATGACAGCAGAGCTCCGGCTCCCGACGTTCAGCGTCAGCCGCTTTAAGGCACCAAGCGAATGCCTCCCTAAATCCGGCTCGCGGCAACGATCCTGCCGCCCTTGCCTTCCTGCACGAGGACGGCGCTGCGATAATTCGGATCAGCCGCCGCCGGGACGGCGAACGTCATCTGCGCACCGCTCCACCCGCCAAGCGCATCGAGCGAGCGGACGATGTTCCGGTGTGGCAAGGTCTTCCCGCCATTCTCGCCTGCCCGTATCGCTACGGAGAGCGTGCGCGGATCATAGCGGACCAGCCACACCGTTGCGGGCTTTGCGGCGGTCGCCTTGCCGATGACGACTTGCGAGCCCGTCCGTGCAATCGAAGGCCCGTCCGCCCCGCGCGCATTGGCGCGGATCGCGGCGGCGAGTTGGGCTGCGTTGCTGCCGACCACCGCGCCGCTGCCGTTGATGATCACCTGCGGAGTCGCGACTTCGCCCCGACCTCCGGCATGGGCATAGTCCCATTGGCGCGCCGTGAAGGCGGGCTGGCCGAAACTGTCCTTCCAGCCGAGCTGATCCCAATAGGTCACCGCAAAGCTCAGTGCGAGGATATCTGGTCGCCCCGCGATCGCGTTCACATTCGCGTCGGCTGGCGGGCAGCTCGAACAGCCCTGGCTCTGATAGAGCTCGACCACCG
>JBDTXU010000266.1:0-2158 GCA_040006055.1 Sphingomonas bacterium
CCGGCCTTGGCGATGTCGCGGAAACGAATCGCGATGCTGTTGTTCGCCTGATAGCCGGTAACGGCTGGCGGCTGGTTGTCGGCATAACGATATTGCGGGCTGAGCGAGACATTGGCCGTGCGGGTGTCGCGCGGCGCGACGCCGGCGCGCTTCAGCGCGTCGAGCACCGCCGCCATTCTCGTGGCATTGTCGGCGAGTGCTTCCGCCGCGGTCGCAGCCTGAGTCACGACGCCCGCGCGAATCGTCGCGACATCGGGAACCCGCGTGCTGCGGCCCTCAGCCGAAACATCGAGGATCGTGCCGTCGGCGATGATCGGCGTCGCCACCTGGGCAGCTGCCGGAGCGCTGACAAGCGAGAGGGCAGCAAGCGGCGCGGTGGCGAGCACCATCGCGGTTGCGAGAATGCGCATGAAAGACTCCCGTATCGAACCGGGCCGGACTGGCCCGCACGCGTCTCTTGCCGCGACGCGGGCCAACCTCAGCTGAACGAGCCGCGATTCAGGTGCGGCGCGTCATGACCAGGCGATAGAGCGCGAGCAGGACGATGGCGCCGACGGTCGCTGCGGCATAGCTCTGCCAGCCGGCCGCGATATGCAGGCCCATCATTGGCGAGAGATAGCCGGCAAGCAGCGCGCCGGCGATGCCGATCAGGATCGTGACGATGAATCCGCCCGGATCCTTGCCGGGCATGATCATCTTGCCGAGGACGCCGGCCACCAGGCCAATCAATATCCAGCCGAAGAATCCGTGGTTCAAAAGCTCCATCGCTTCTCTCCCATATGTTGCAGCCCGCAGCGCGGACCGGTGCGAAGCCTCGCTCCCGCGCCGGAGATATGCAACCGTTTCTTTACCAGAATGACCCCAATTCTTCGCCGAAATGACCCGAAAGCCTTGCGAAAACAGGCTGAAACAGCCATGGCGCCCGATAGTGAAATCGACCCCTTGAGGCCGGTGACTTATTTCTATAATACAGTAGCACGATAACGACGACGGCGAAGAGCCGGGACGGGGCATGTGACACAGATGAACTATGGGAAGCCAAGATTCGGGAATGACGAGCACCTGGCGCTTCCTGGAAGCTCTGGCGACCGTCGGAGCCGCCTGCCCTGGATCATCGGCGCGATCCTTCTGGTCGTGCTGGTGGGGGCCGCCTTCTGGATGATGCCCGGCGGCAAAAAGGCTGAGGCCACCGCCCATATCGAGCAGTTGCCGACCGTGTCGGTTGCACAGCCCGGCCGCCAGTCGGTCGCACGGATCATTTCCGCGACCGGAACGCTCGCTGCAAAGCGCGAGATGCCCGTGGGCGTCGCGGGTGAGGGCGGTCGTGTGACGGCTGTCCTGGTGGAGCCCGGCCAATGGGTCGGGGCCGGGCAGGTGCTCGCGACGGTCGACCGTTCGGTGCAGACCCAGACCGCCGAATCACTTGCGGCACAGATCAGGGTTGCGCAGGCCGATGCGACGCTGGCCCAGTCCGAACTGACACGCGCTCAGTCGCTCGTCGCGCGGGGCTTCATTTCCAAGGCCGATATCGAGGCTAAGACCGCGACCCGGGACGCCGCCATGGCCCGGGTGCGGGTGGCGCAGGCCCAGTTCGCACAGCAACGCGCGAGCAATGGCCGTCTCGACATCCGGGCGCCTGCCGCCGGCCTTGTCCTGACCCGCAGCATTGAGCCCGGGCAGATCGTCAGCTCCGGTTCGGGCACCTTGTTCCGCATGGCCAAAGGCGGCGAGATGGAGATGCGCGCTCAGCTGAGCGAAGCCGATCTCACCGGCCTGCATGTCGGCGTGTCGGCGCAGGTCACGCCGGTCGGGGGCAGCACTGCCTTTTCCGGAATGGTATGGCAGGTTTCGCCGGTCATCGATCCGCAGACCCGCCAGGGCATCGCCCGCATCCAGCTGAGCTATGATCCGGCGCTCCGGCCGGGTGGCTTCGCCTCTGTCTCGATCAAGAGCGGCTCGACGGATCTGCCGCAGCTCCCCAACTCGGCGATCCAGAGCGACGAGAAGGGCAATTTCGTCTATGTCGTCGGCCCGGGCGACAAGGTGGTGCGGCGCGGGATCAAGATCGGCGACGTCTCCGATAGCGGCGTGTCGATCGCGCAGGGTCTGAACGGCTCCGAGCATGTCGTGCTCTCGGCCGGCGCCTTTTTGAATCCGG
>JBDTXU010000267.1:0-4159 GCA_040006055.1 Sphingomonas bacterium
AGTGATCGCATATTGCGTAAACTGCCCGGATTGCGCTGCGTGGCCCTGCATGTGGTTCCCCTGGGTCGATCAACCCGCCACTACAGACTAACCCATACTGGCTCCAGAGCTATTCGGCGGCCTCAGCCAGCTGCACATCCTTCCACACCAGCACCGGCTTGCGCGCGGCGAGCGTCTCGTCGAGCCGACTGCGCGGCGCGAAGTGCGGTGCCGACTTCAGCGCGACATCGCCGGCCTTGGCCCGCTCCGCCACCGAGCGCAGGGCGCCGATGAACTGATCGAGCGCTGCCTTGCTCTCGGTTTCGGTCGGCTCGATCAGCATCGCGCCGTGCACCACCAGCGGGAAGTACATCGTCATCGGGTGATAGCCCTCGTCAATCAGGCCCTTGGCGACATCGATCGTCGAGAAGCCCTCGGCCAGGTTCGAATCCGAGAACAACGCCTCGTGCATGCACGGCCCCGATGCCCCGAACGGCGCATCGAGCGTGCTGTCGAGCGAGCGCAGGATGTAGTTCGCGTTGAGCACAGCATCCTCGGCGACCTGGCGCAGGCCGTCGGCACCATGGCTGAGGATATAGGTCAGCGCGCGGGTGAACATGCCCATCTGCCCCTGGAACGCAACCATGCGGCCGAAGCTGCCGGCATGATGCTCCTCTGCGGTCTCTTCCTCGACGAGGCGGAAGCCGTCCGTCGTCTGCTCGACAAACGGCAGCGGCGCATAGGGCGCGAGGGCCTCGGAGAACACCACCGGCCCCGAACCCGGCCCGCCGCCGCCGTGCGGGGTCGAGAAGGTCTTGTGCAGGTTGATGTGCATCGCGTCGATGCCGAGATCGCCCGGCCGCACCCGCCCGACGATCGCGTTGAAGTTGGCGCCGTCGCAATAGACTAGCCCGCCGGCCGCGTGGACCGCATCCGAGATCGCCCGCATGTCACGCTCGAACAGACCGCAGGTATTGGGGTTGGTGATCATCACGCCCGCCACATCCGGCCCGAGCCGCGCGGTGAGCGCTGCAAGATCGACCCGGCCTTCGCTGGTCGCGGGGATGTCCTCGACCGCATAGCCGGCAAAGGCGGCGGTCGCCGGGTTGGTGCCATGCGCGCTCTCGGGCACGAGGATCACCTTGCGATGGCCCTCCCCGCGCGCTTCCAGCGCGGCGCGGATCGCGAGGATGCCGCACAGCTCGCCATGCGCACCGGCCTTGGGGCTCATCGCCACCGAGTGCATGCCGGTCAGCGTGACGAGCCAGTGCGCAAGCTGGTGGATCACCTCGAGCGCACCCTGCACCGTATCGACCGGTGCGAGCGGGTGGATGTCGGCAAAGCCCGGCAGCCGCGCCATCTTCTCGTTGAGCCGCGGGTTGTGCTTCATCGTGCACGACCCGAGCGGAAACAGCCCGAGGTCGATCGCGTAATTCTGCCGCGACAGGCGGGTATAATGGCGAACGGCTTCGGGCTCCGACAGGCCCGGCAGCCCGATCGCCGCAGCACGGTCCAGCCCAGCGAGATAGGAGCGCGCGGGCATCGCCGTGGCATGCTCTACCGGTGTTCCAGTGAAGTCGACCCCGGTCGTCTCGGTATCGCCGATCTCGAAGATCAGCGGCTCTTCGAGCATCAGGGCCTTGTTGCCGGTGAAGGTCGGCGCGGTCGCGGCACCCGCTTCAGGGCGCTCGGGGCGCCAGCCGCTTGCGTTGATCGTCATGCCAGTGCCTCCTCGAGCGCGTCGGCCAGGGCCGCGACATCCTGTGCGGTGGTCGTCTCCGTCACCGCGACCACCAGCCCGTTGGCAAGCGACTCCTCGCCCGGATAGAGCCGCCCGAGCGATACGCCGGCGAGGATCCCGTTGTCGGCGAGCGACCGCACGATCGGGCGCGCCTCTTGCGACAGGCGCAGCGTGAACTCGTTGAAGAAGCTGGTGTTGATCAGCTCGACACCCGGCACCATCGCCAGCCGCTCCGCGGCCGCAGCGGCCGCGCCGTGATTGACCATCGCCAGTTCGCGCAACCCCTTCTCGCCGAGCAGCGTCATGTGGACCGAGAAGGCAAGAGCGCAGAGGCCCGAATTGGTGCAGATGTTCGACGTCGCCTTCTCGCGGCGGATATGCTGTTCTCGGGTGGAGAGCGTCAGCACGAAGCCGCGCCGGCCATCCGCATCGAGGGTCTCCCCGCAGAGCCTTCCGGGCATCTGACGGACATATTTCTCCTTGCAGCCGAACAGCCCGACATAAGGTCCGCCGAACTGCAACCCCACGCCGATCGACTGGCCCTCGCCAACGACGATGTCGGCGTCCATCTCGCCCGGCGACTTCAGCGCGCCGAGCGCGACCGGCTCGGTGACCACGGCCACCAGCAGAGCCTTCTTCGCATGACAGGCTGCCGCCAGCGGCGCGAGATCGGCGATACGGCCAAGGATGTCGGGATACTGGACGACCACGCAGGAGGTGTCAGTGTCGATCGCGGCGATCAGCGCATCGATGTCCGTCTCGGCCGACAGCGTCGGCGTGCTGGTTTCGAGCAGATCGCCGGTGAACTTCGCCATCGTCTTCGCAACCGACACATAATGCGGGTGCAGGCCCGAGGAGAGGATCGCCTTGCCGCGCTTCGTCACGCGCCGCGCCATGCCGATCGCCTCCCAGCAGGCGGTCGAGCCGTCATACATCGAGGCATTGGCGACATCTGTCCCGAGCAACCGCGCGACCTGGGTCTGGAACTCGAACAGCATCTGCAGCGTGCCCTGCGCGATCTCGGGCTGGTACGGCGTATAGGCCGTCAGGAACTCGCCGCGCTGGATGAGATGATCGACCGAGGCCGGCACATGATGCCGGTACGCGCCGCAGCCAAGGAAGAAGGGGCCATCGCCGGCAGCGATGTTCTTGCGCGCAAGGGCCGACATATGGCGCTCGACCGCCAGTTCGCTGGCGTGAAGCGGCAGGCCGTGGATCGGGCCATCGAGCCGGGCGATCTCGGGGACGTCGATGAAGAGGTCATCGATCGAATCGGCGCCGATGACGGCGAGCATCGCCTGGCGGTCGGTGTCAGTGAGAGGCAGGTAACGCATTCACAGTCCTTCTCCCCTCCCCTTCAGGGGAGGGGCTTATTCAGATCAAAGCTTCGCGACGAACGCTGCGTAGGCGGCTTCGTCCATCAACCCGGTGAGCTCGTCCGGATCGCTGAGCGTCAGCTTGAAGAACCAGCCATCGCCCTCAGGCTCCTCGTTCACCAGCCCCGGATTGTCGCCGAGCGCGGCATTGCCTTCGAGGACGGTGCCCGAGACCGGCGAATAGACGTCCGACGCGGCCTTAACCGATTCGACCACCGCGGCCTCATCGCCCTTGGCGACTTCCTTGCCCTCTTCGGGCACCTCGACGAACACGATGTCGCCGAGCTGGCTCTGCGCATATTCGCTAATGCCGACGGTGCCGATATCGCCATCGACATCGACCCATTCATGATCTTCGGTGAAGTAACGGCTCATCTTACTTGCCTCCTGCCCTGACATAGCGGTGTGGAACGAATGGCATCGCGGTGACGGTCGCCTGATGGACCTTGCCGCGCTGCGCGATCTGGATGACGGTGCCGGGTGCGGACATTGCCGCGGGAACATATGCCATGGCGATGGGTGCGCCGACGCTCGGTGCGAAACCGCCGGAGGTCACCTTGCCGACCTCCGAGCCATCGGCATCGAGCACCGCCGCGCCCTCGCGGACCGGCTGGCGGCCCTCGATCATCAGGCCGACGCGCTTCGTCACCGGGCCCTGCTCGCGCTCGATCAGGATACGCTCGGCGCCGGGGAAATTCCCCTCCTCGCGGCGGCGCTTCGACAAAGCGAAACCGAGATCCGCCATTACCGGCGTCGTCTCGGTGTCGAGGTCGTGACCGTACAGTGGCAACCCTGCCTCCAGGCGCAACGAATCGCGCGCGCCCAGGCCGATCGGCTTCACCTCGGGCTCGGCGCACAGGAGGTCGGCGATCCGCTCCGCCTCGGTTGCAACGAACGAGAGCTCGAAGCCGTCCTCGCCGGTATAGCCCGAGCGGCTGATCCAGCATTCGGTGCCCGCCAGCTCGAACGGGCCGCCGGCCATGAAGGTCAGTGCATCCAGAGGATATTTGCCCGTGACATGCCGCTTGAGCACCTCGAACGCCTTCGGCCCCTGCAGCGCGAG
>JBDTXU010000268.1:0-1796 GCA_040006055.1 Sphingomonas bacterium
TGGGCCTATTGCCTGATGCCCAACCATATCCATGCGATCGTCGTGCCCTCGGACGAAGACGGGTTGCGCCGGACCTTCGGCGATCTCCACCGGCGCTACACCGGCTATATCAACGCCCGCGCCCGGCGTACCGGGCATGTGTGGCAGGGGCGGTTCGGCTCGGTCGCGATGGATGAGCCGCATCTTCGCCATGCGTTGCGCTATGTCAGCCTCAATCCGGTGCGGGCGGGGCTGATGGAAAGGCCGGAGGGCTGGCGCTGGTCGAGCGTCAGAGCGCACCTCGCGGGGCGGGACGACGCGCTGGTCACGGTCGCGCCGGTGCTCGAGCGCGTGCCGGACTTTGCCGCGTTTCTGGCCGAGCATGTCGATGAGGCGGCGGCCTATCTGGCGCTCCGCCGCGCCGAGAGTATCGGCCGTCCGATCGGCGATGCGGCGTGGATCGAAGCGCTGGAGGCGCGCACCGGCCGCACGCTCGCGCCGGGGAAACGCGGGCCGAAGGCGAAGGGTTCGGGGGTTAAGTGAGGTGGCACCGTAACAAGCGGAGGAGTTGGGCGTCGCCGTAACCGGAGGAGCCCGAGTGTCGATCGGTTCAGAGGATTGTGTAAAGACCCGAACCCAGGTATATACGTTGTCAGTACCAATACGAGGGTGCCATGTCGAAAGCCGCTGTGTTTACAATGAAGTTGGAACCTGAGCTGCGCGCTGAATTCATGGCGGAAGCCGAAGCCAGCCATCGGCCCGCATCGCAGGTCGTGCGCGAATTGATGCGCGACTTCGTCCACCAGCAGCGGGAGCGGCGCGAACATACCGCCTTTCTCCAACGTAAGGTCGATGCGGCTCGCGTCTCGGTGCATGATGGCCGGGGCCGCTCCAATGAAGCTGTGGAGGCCGACTTTGCCGCCCGCCGTGCGCGGATCACCGATCAGGCGTGAACATCGCCTGGACGCCGGAAGCCGAGCAAGACCGAGCCGCGATCTGGGACTATCTCGAAGCCCGCAACCCCACCGCCGCGATGCGAATGGATCAGCTGTTCAGCGATGCTGTCGCGCAGCTCGCCGACTTCCCCATGCTTGGGCATGTGGGCGAGATTGTGGGAACTCGCGAACTGACCGCACATCGCAGCTATCGCCTGGTCTACGAAGTGGTCGATGGCACCGTGTGGATTCTGACTCTGATCCATACCGCCCGGCAATGGCCACCTGCGCGCGAGTAAAGCGCCCCGGCGCTCCGCGCCTGCCTGACGCGCGACTCTGAGGTCGCCAGCTGCCCCAGCTTTTTGTTTGAAGACATCCCTCGCTTCATAGCGACCAGAACCCGGCCTTGCGGCCATGCCTGGCACGCAACGCCTGATAATAAGCGTCGTGCGTCGGATGCGGGCCGTAATCCTCGATCCGGCCGGCCAATGTCACGCATTCGGCGAGGTGGCGGGCGGCGTGCGGATAGCGTTTGGCGCGCGCATTGGTCAGCGTGAAATAGATCATCGCGCGCCGGATTAGTGTGGCCGCGAGCGGATAGCGTGTTTCCAGAGCGTCGGCGGCGCGGTTCAGATGGTCGTAATGATCGCCGCGCAACTCACCATGCCGATCGAGCACCAGCCGGTTGGCACGATCGAGCGCGGGCCATTCGATCAGGAAGCCAAGCGCGGTCAGGAAGCTCGGATGGCCGAGCACATGCGCCATCGCGCGCGTCTCGGCCTCGATATCGTCGAAATCGGGCAGCTTCTTGAGATAGGCGCGCAAATGGGTGGGGCTCAGCGAGCGCTCGAAACAGGCCCAGCGGAACGCCTGTGCTTCGTC
>JBDTXU010000269.1:0-3021 GCA_040006055.1 Sphingomonas bacterium
CAGCAGGCCGAGCTCGCCGCGATGCGGGCAATGGCCGATGACGAGAATCGCGAGCCGCGGCGTGACCTGCCGTTCAGCGACGAAGTGATGGCGGCACGCAGCGGCTGTTTTGCCGGGCAGGTGTGCTGATGGCGTTCCGCACTGGCTCAGCCAATTTCTCCAAGGGCGAGATCGCCGAGGAGCTGATCGGGCGCGTCGATGTCGCGGCCTATCAGACTGCGTTGCGCCGCGCGCGCAATGTCACATTGCTCAAATATGGCGGGGTGACCAAGCGGCCCGGTACGCGCTTCGTCGCCGAGGCCTATGCCGGGAACAGCGTTGCGCAGGTGACAGCGAGCATCGCGGCCGGCGTGATGACGGTCGACACAGTCGCCAGCGGCGCGCTGGTCGCGGGGCAGCTTGTGTCAGGCCCCGGCGTTACCGCCGGCACGACGATCATTGCGCAGTTGAGCGGCACGGCGGGCGGCAGCGGCACCTATAGCGTCACCCCGGCGCAAACCGTTTCCAGCAACAGTTTTTCGGCGCGCGGCAACCAGTCCGTGCGGCTGATGCCGTTTCAGTTCAGTCTCGAACAGACCTATGCGCTCGAGCTTGGCCAGGGCTATATGCGGCCGGCGGCGCTGGGCGGCATGGTGATCGAGGACAAGATCACGATCACCGCGATCATACTGGGCAGCACGACCATGATCGCCGCTGCCTATCATGACTATCATGTCGACGATCAGGTCTATTTCAGCGATATTCTCGGCACGGTCGAGCTCAACGGCAAGATCGGGCGGGTGCTGAGCATCGTCGATACTGGGACCTTTACCGTCGATATTAACTCGACCGGCTTCACCGCCTTCACTAGCGACACTGGCGGCATCACGCGCACCGCGCCGCCGCCTGCACCGCCGACTGCGCCACCAGTGCCTCCACCGCCACCGCCACCACCGCCACCACCCACTGGGGGCGGCGGTTATGGCGGCGGCTGGTGCGTCGCTGACGACACGCTGGTCCTGCTCGCCGATGGCAGCGAGATCGAGGCGCGCCTCCTGAAGGTCGGCATGCTTGTGCGGACGCAGCATGAGGACAGCCTCGAATGGGGCGATTATCCGGTCCAGGCAATCGAGCTGGCCTGGCAGCCGGTGCTCCGCGCCGGGGGATATCCCCGCGCGACGGCGGAACACCTGTTCTGGATCGACGGCGCCTGGGTGCGGATGGATGCGATCGGCGAGCCTGACGGTTCGGCCTGGGTGGCGAAGATCGCGGTTGCCGGCGCGCGCACCTATGTCTCGGCCGGCGTGCTGTCGCACAACAAGCGCGCTGACGGGCCCGAGCTATGAGTGTCGCCCGCCTCTATCGCGTGGGATCGCCCTATAATGCGGGCGAACTGGCCGAACTCGATTTCGAGCAATCGGCGGACACGATGTACCTCGCGCACATCAACCATGCGCCAGCCAAGCTTGTGCGCGGCGGTCATACGAACTGGACCTTCTCCAGCATCAGCTTCACGCCGACGCTGGCCGCGCCGACTGGATTGTCCCTGGCGTCGAGCCATCCCAATGAAGATTTCGAAGGCACACCATCAGGGAATGCCTATTTCCCGCAGACGCAGAAATATGTCGTAACTTCGGTGGATGACGTGTCCGGCGTGGAGAGCCGCCCTTCATCGTCTGTTGACAACGCGGGCGACCCAAACGACCTCACGCTCAAGCGCAACAGCAACACAGTCAGCTGGTACGCCGCGACGGGCGCCAGCCGCTACCGGGTCTACAAAGCTGATAACACCCAGGAATATGGCTATATCGGTAACACTGCGTCGACCTACTTCATCGATGACAATATCGGCCCTGACTATTCCGACGGACCGCCGGTCGGGAGCAATCCGTTCGACGACTTCGAAGCCGACATCACCGGCAGCATTGCGGGAACGGTGCTCACCGTCACTGCGATCGCGAGCGGCGAACTCGCCACGAACAAGACACTGTCGGCGCCGGGCATTACGACCGGCACCATGATCACCGGCCAGCTCAGCGGCACGGCTGGGGGCATTGGGACTTATAGTGTGTCGGCATCGCAGGCTGTCGCAAGCGATACGATCGTCGCCAGGGAAATGGGGAATTATCCGTCGACGGTGACCTTTTTCGAGCAGCGACTGCTCTGGGCCCGCACCGCCAATCACCCGAACGCCATCTATGGCTCGCGATCGGGCAGTTTCGAGAATATGGACATCTCGCGGCCATTGAAGGCATCGGATTCACTCAGCTTCGCGCTCGTCGCTGGGCGGGTGAACGCGGTCAATCAGCTCGTCTCGATGAACGATCTTCTCGCGTTGACCTCGGACGCCATCTTCAAGATCGGGGGCGGGCAGGCTGGCTATATCAGCGCGACCGATTTCGTAACGCGGCGACAGAACGGGCGTGGGTCCTCGCGGCTTTCTCCGCTCGTGATCGACAGCGTGTGCTTTTACCAGACCGCAATCGGCAATGGCGTGCGGACGCTGGGCTATGAGTTCCAGACGGATTCGATCAACTCGAACGATGTGACGATCTTTTCGCCGCATCTGTTCCGGGGGTTCGATATCGTGTCCTGGGCCTATGCGCAGGAGCCGCGATCGATCATCTGGGCGGCGCGGAACGACGGGGCGTTGCTGTGTTTCACCTGGGAGCAGGAGCAGCAGGTCTGGGGCTGGACGCTGTGCGAGACGGATGGGCTGGTCGAAAGCGTGTGCGTCATTTCCGAGAATGGCGAGGACCGGCTGTACCTCACCGTGCGGCGCAACGGGAAATTGCTGATCGAGCGCATGGGGGCGGCGCGCTGGGACGGTGTCGAGAATAGCTGCTTCCTCGATAGCGCCGTCTCCTATGCCTTCGATGCGCCCGCGACGCGGTTGCGCGGCCTCGATCACCTCGAGGGCAAGACGATCTCGGCGTTGGCGGACGGCAATGTCGTGTCGAGCCTGGTGGTGGCGAACGGCGTTGTCGACCTGCCCGAGCCCGCCTCGATCGTGACGGCTGGGCTGCCCTATACGGCGACGAT
>JBDTXU010000270.1:0-8927 GCA_040006055.1 Sphingomonas bacterium
ATGAAACCGGTAAACGACTGACGCCCACTCTCGCGGCCTTCACCGGATGCTTACAACGATAGTCGCCGGGGTCGAGGATGTCCTAAAGGAGCCGGACCTGATCGCGCTCCGCGACGAGCTGGAGACGAACAAGGCATGGCTGGCCGTCAGGGACAACTTTCCGATGGAGCGTGCACGCGAAGAGCTGGCGATGTGGGTGTCAGAAGTCTTGCCGGAATTTCTGGAAAACAAGTCTGTCTGGAGCGAGAAAATCCCCAGCGACGAGAACGACGGGAGGATAACTTTCTCCAACGAGCCCGCGAACCTGAAGTTCTCCGAATTTATTGAATGGGGAAGCGGCGACCTCACCACGACCGTCAATTTCACAATCGATGTTGAGATCGAGTTCATGGTATTCCGCGGCGACACCTATTCTGTCCCGGATTGGGTATCGGTCAACGAGGGCGACTTCGAGGAGGACCACTACTTCGAGGCGACTGGATCGGTGAGGGTCGCCGTCAAGATCGACGTTTCGCTCCAGGCGGTGATCGCCGACGACTACGATGCGGTGGACGAGGTGCTGAAGAGCGTCTCGCTAGACCATGAGCCCCGCATATCGTTCCTGACCGGTCTTTAGAGTCGTGATGCACGAGCAGTCTGGATTTCGGTGACGTGGCTTTATCAATGAATCAATGACGTCTGGATCAGGCGCGAACTCTCACACGCTGGCGCAAACGCTCGTATAACGCGATTTCAGCCTCATGGGATATCTCGACGGTCACCGCAAATCCCTGTTGACCGACGTCGCCGGACCAGCCGCCCGCACAGCGCACAACAAGAAAGTAGTCGTTGCCATATGAGCTGACATCGCGCGAGAAGGTGACGCTCGCAGTTTGAAGGCTAGACTTTTCCCGAATCCCCGGCCCCGGCAGCAGCTTGCAGTTGAAACGCTTCTCCATATCCGGAATTGGACCTTCGACCTGCGCGCGCTGACGATAATGCTCGAACACCTTGTCGGCATTGCAACCGCGGATGAGTCGGAAGCCCATCGACACGCCATTGTAGTCGAAGCGGCTGTGCCTTACGGGCGGATCGTAGGCAAGGCTGACCCGAATAGTGCGCTGCCCCCGCTCGGTCTGGAACAGCTCGGGTATCGGGATTTGATAAACCGCGAAATGATCGATCGCGAGTTCATCCTCGGCGTACAGGACTACCCGAGCATCGTCTGAAAAGGCGGCGCGTTCGGAATCGACCCGACCGTGCCCGCACAATGCCAATTCTGCCGGGCTGCCCAACGTCGCAAGTCGGCGCGTCGCTTCCTCCGGAATGCTGGCGCTGCCGGCGAGAAGCGCGCGCACCAAGTTGGCCGAAGAATCGGGAAAACGCCCGAGGATCTGGCTGGCCTTGTAGGCGACCAGAGGTGCTGCATGCGATGTCCCCGATCGCGAGGCGAATAACCGATCGACCGGGCGGTAGTGCAGAGACATCACGCCCGCCTCCGGGCGCACCTCGCCACCTTGCAGCGCGGCTGTCGGTCCATTGTAGATTAGCGTGCCGCCGACATCAGTGAAATCCGGTTTGATGGCCCCACGCACGCCCGGCCCCGCCCTAGAGAAGGGCGAAGGTTCGAAGGCTTCCGTGATTGCGCGGATACCGACGTTTTCGGCGGCGCGCGCGCTTAAGCCATTGTCGTGCGCGATCGACCCGACAGTCACTATATTCATACCGCCGGCCGGCTCACATAGCCGGTTCGAGTCTTCCATCAGATAAGCCGGATAGTCGCTGACCGCCTCTTCGACCCGCATGCCGCTACGCGGCTGTCGATTGCCGGCAGCAACAATGATGACCACGTCGAGCTCGCGAACAAGCTCGTCGAGCGTCTGCGCCCAAGGCCCAACCTTGCCACCCTGGATGACCTTGGTGCGGTCGCCAAGAGCGATTACGAAAATGCGACAACCGAACTCTTCATTCAGGCGCGTGATCGCCTCACGCATCAGGCGCGGTGTGAGACGACTATTCGGGAAGTTGCCAGTTGCATCGATGACCTTGGCCGAGCAAAGCCGCGCTTGGCGCGTGAGTGTGCCGGCGCCAAGTTGGGCGCGAAGATCGCCAAAGGTGGCAACTCCACCGACGAACGTGCCGTGACCATGATCGTCCGCGGTGCCCAGCGTGTCAGGCACTGCAATTGAGCCGACAATAATGTCCTCAATCAGCGGATGGTCGTTGATCCCGCTATCGATGATCCCAATTAGTGGCGCTTCGCCAGCGAGCGGTTCTAGTTCGGGGAGATCTTCAAGCGCGAGATCGATCCGCTGCACTGTGGCCAAGTCAGGCACTGGCGGGAAATCGAGTTCCGCAATCTCTTCGATCGTGAGCAGCGTGCGGACCAATCCGCCATCACAGCGTAGCCGCACGAGCGTCAGGTTGGGGCCGATGTGGCGATCTAATTCCTCCGCTTCACGCGCCTCGGCATAGCGTACAACGTCATCGATCTTTCGCTCACGCAAATCGCGCCGACCTAGGTCCCACAATTCGACGTCGATGATGTAACTGATACCCGGTTGAAAATCGTCGGCCTGTATGAGCCCCGCCTCGCGCGCGCGCATGCCAATGCGGTCGCGGGGCGCAACTTCCGCGATCGAATCGATATTCGCGATAAACCCTGCGAACGATGGATTGAGCTTCCCGGCCGGCACTCCGGCGCCGAAGGCGGCAAGCTTGCGCCGGAATTCGGTGAGTTCGTCGGACGAGGAGAACAGCACAAGCGAGCGATCCTCATCGCTCGATAGGAGCGTGAGCCCAACCTTGTTCCACTCTTCCTCGAGCAACGGGCCGCTCATCTGCACTCGCAAGATCAGTGCCGGGTCGACGACATCGGCCCGACGCCGACGCTGCTGTACCGCGACCGCGGTATTGAGTTCCTGACCGAGACGTTGGCTGTGCCCGCCGGGGTTGCGATCGGGCGGCGGTCCGCCGCCACCCGTCTTCCGGCGCGGCAAGCGCTCGGGGAGACGAACGAGTTGGAGATGGTCGTAACGTGCCATGGCAGCTCGCCGCCTACGCGGCGGCTATCCGCGTGGTCCGGCGCTTCCGGCGGCGCTCGTCCGTGATCGCCCCAGCGAAATCTGCTTCGCGAACCGCTTTGCGCCTGTCGATGATCGCCGCCTTGATCGCCTGAAGGCACAGCCGCTCCAGCTCCGCATAGGCATAGCCTTCGAGAGCTGCGAGATGCGCTTGCGGGTCGAAGTCGATGACAACGTTTTTGAAGCGCATCTTCAGGAAACGCGCGATCATCCGTTTTTCGGGGCGATCAAACCATACGACCTCATCGAAGCGGCGCCAAATGGCAGGATCGAGCGACTGGTCGAGATTGGTGGCCGCGACAACGAAGCCCTTAGGCTGGATGCGATCAATAAAGATCAGCAGGCTGTTGACGACCCGCCGCAATTCATTGTGCTCGCCATCCTCGTCGCGAGCGCGCGCTAGGGCATCGAACTCGTCGAAGAATAGTACGCAGGGCTGCGTCCTGGCAAACTCGAACAGCTTGCGCACGTTGGTAGCCGTCTCGCCGAGGTAGGATGAGATGAGGCGATCGAGCTTGACGATGTAAAGCGGCAGGCCCAGCTCGCTCGCGAACACCTCTGCGCAGAGCGTCTTACCGCAGCCGGGAGGGCCGCAGAACAGGAGCTTGGAACGGACCGGCATGCCACGGCGGCGGATGGTCTCCGCGTTTTGAAATTCACGCAACAACCCAAGGAAAATACGAACATTTTCCGACGATAGAATGATGTCCTGGCGATTTTGGGTCGGCTCGACTCTTTCGATTAAATCCGCCGCAGCTTCGGGGAACGGGATCAGCGGCGCCAAGGCCTTGGGCCGAGGCGGACGCGCAGGTCCGCTCTCCAGCGAGCGACGCAACGAGCGCGCTAGGACCCTGTTGTTCTTTTTCTCTTCCTCTTCGATGATCTGATCGGCAACGGCGCGGAACTCTTCGTCCCGCCCTACGCTGGCGAACAGCTTCTTCATCAACTCACCGCGTGCCATCGATTCCGTGCATCCAGATTCGCCTTGGAGGACCATAGCCACTCTGGCAGATTTCGCCATATGTTCCGGCGGACATCGCAGATTGCCTGCGCGTCATCACCAAACAAGCTCGACACCGCACGGTGAAGCAGATTTTTGGCAGAGGCACCTCGATAGAGATAGCACATCGTGCCGGTCCTTAGGTCTCCAAAGATACACAAGTCAAACCATCGACAAAACCGCCAAAGCCCAAGCAAGATCGACTTGCCATTATGTCTGACATATCAGATCACTGGCGCGAGTGATGCGGGCCGGGGGTGCACCCCGGCTGAAGCAGCGCCCGAGGATTTCTGGCCCCGCGCTCCCACGCGGGTCCCGCCACGCGACCTAGTATCGAGCTTCCCACGTCAGGAGTTTCCCATGAACGACCTAACCCGCCGCAAAATGGTAACCTCCGGCCTGGCGCTCACCGCCGCCACGATGCTGCCGCGCACCGCCCTCGCAAAACCCCTGGACCAAGCCGCCCGCCTGAACACAGGCACGCTCCCGCGCGAAGAACTGCTGTTCGACTTTGGCTGGCGGTTCTCCTTCGGCCACGGCACGGATCCGGCCAAGGATTTCGGCTTTGGCGCGGGGCAGGGGGATTTCGCCAAGACCGGCGACTTCAAGATCTCCAAGCACGCCTTTGACGACAGCGGCTGGCGCGCGGTCGATCTGCCGCATGACTGGGCGGTGGAGCTCCCCTTCGTCAATGATGAGGGCGGCGAGGGCGAAAGCAAGGTTCGCTCGCACGGCTACAAGCCGCTCGGCCGGCGTTATCCCGAGACAAGCATCGGCTGGTATCGGCGCGCCTTCGAAATCCCGGAGAGCGATCGCGGCCGCCGCATCTGGATCGAGTTCGACGGCGCGCTCCGCGATGCGGTCGTCTTCGTCAACGGCAGCTTCATCGGCCGCAACGACAATGGCTATGCGCCCTTCCGCTTCGATGTGACCGATTTCCTTGCCTATGGCGCCAAGAATGTCGTCGTCGTGCGGCTCGATGCGAGCTTTGGCGATGGCTGGTTCTACGAAGGCGCCGGGCTGTATCGCCATGTCTGGCTCACAAAGCATGATCCGCTCCATATCGGCAAATGGGACAGCGTCGTCCGCGCCGCGCCGGCCGACGGCGGGGCGAAGCTCGATCTCGCCACGGTCGTCGAGAATGAAGGCGATCAGCCCGCCGAAGCCGCGATCGAATGGACGATCCTCGACGCTGACGGCCACACCGTCGCGACGGCAACCGCGCCCGCCCGGCAGATCGCCCCCGGCGCCTCGGCCGACTTCTCCGCCGCCGCGACGATCGCCGCCGCGCAGCTCTGGGCGCCGGGCCAGCCCTATCTCTATTCAGCTGTCGTGAAGGTGCTGAGCGGCGCCGCGCTGCGCGATGCCGAGCGCGTGTCGTTCGGCGTGCGGAGTGCGCGCTTCGATGCGGACAAGGGCTTCTTCCTCAACGGCAAGTCCGTGAAGATCCAGGGCACCTGCAACCATCACGATCATGCCGGCGTCGGCGCCGCCCTGCCGGACCAGCTGCACGCCTTTCGCCTGTCGGTGCTGCAGGAAATGGGCTGCAACGCAGTGCGCACCTCGCACAATATGCCGACCCCCGAATGGGTCGAGGCCTGTGATCGCGCCGGTGTGATGATGATGTGCGAGACGCGCCAGATGAGCTCCAACCCGGAAGGGCTGATGGAGCTCGAGCTGATGGTGAAGCGCCATCGCAATTCGCCCTCGATCATCATCTGGTCGATCGGCAATGAGGAATGGCTGCTGCAATCGGGCGAGATGGCCAAGCAGGGTGCTGCGATCGCCGCGACCATGGTGAAGCGCTGCCACGCGCTCGATCCCACCCGCGTCGTCTCCGCCGCGGTCAACGGCAGCAACGAGCAGGGCGTGTCGGACCCGCTCGACATCATCGGCTTCAATTACAATTCGAAATTCCCGGACGATTTCCACAAGAAACATCCGACCCGCCCGGTCTACGGATCGGAGACGTCGAGCGCGATTTCCACGCGCGGCGAATATTCCAGCGACAAGGCGCGCAACACCATCAGCAGCTATGACGGCGTCGTGCCCTGGGGCGAAACGCCCGAGCAATGGTGGAGCATCTACGGGTCGCGCGAATGGCTGGCCGGCGGTTTTGCCTGGACCGGCTTCGATTATCGCGGCGAGCCGACGCCCTATGGCTGGCCGTCGATCAACTCCCAGTTCGGCATCGTCGACATGTGCGGCTTCCCGAAGGATTATTTCTATTATTACAAGGCGTGGTGGCGCACCCAGCCGAGCCTTCACCTCTTCCCGCACTGGAACTGGGCAGGGCGCGAAGGCGAGGAGATCGCGATCTGGGTCTATTCGAACCTCGATGAGGTCGAACTGCTCGTCAACGGCAAGAGCCTCGGTGTCCAGCGCGTGCCGCATCTCGGCCATCTCGCCTGGAAAGCGGCCTATCAGCCCGGCGTCATCGAGGCCCGCGGACGGCGCGGCGGCCGCGTGGTGCTGACCGAGCGCCACGAAACGACCGGCCCGGCGCACTCGCTGCGCATGACCGCCGACCGTACCTCGATCGATGCTGACGGCGAGGACGTCGCCATGGTGCGGGTCGAGGCGCTCGACGCGAAGGGCCGCCCGGTCCCGACCGCCAACCACAAGCTGCGCTTCAAGGTGTCGGGAGCCGGCAAGTTGATCGGCGTCGGTAATGGCGATCCGAACTGCCTGGAAAGCGACAAGGGCTCGGAACGCTCGCTGTTCAACGGCCTGGCGCAGCTCATCATCCAGACCGGCAAGCGCAGCGGCCCTGTGGTGATCGAAGCGGTGGAAGCCTCCCCCTTCGCGGCGCCGCTAGCCCCGGCCAGGCTCCTCCTGCGAGCCCAAAGCGCGAAGCTGCGCCCGGCCGTGCCTTTGGTCTGAGGTGGGAAGCGCGGGGGCTGGGGCGGGGGCCTAAGGTCGAATTCGGTGGGCTTTACCCGTCATGCCGGACTTGTTCCGGCGTTCGAGCTTTGGCTTTCCCCCGGAAAGCCAAGATTGTGTTTGGGGGACACAATCTCGCTCGAACGCATGTCTCCGCAAGCGCTTCAGGCGTTGCGTGTGCGGGACGATGGACCCCGGAACAAGTCCGGGGTGACGGTTTGATTTAACCGGATCGGCCTCGACTCGGCCCGGCGCACGCGGCAAAGCCCCGTCAGTCCGCCCCGCCCGCCCGCGCAAACGGCCCGACCGTCGCGCCGATGAACCCGCCGGCATGCTTGGTGCTCAGGATCGTCGCATCGAGGTCCTTCGCCACCACATGCCAGGCGCCATCAGCGCCCGCATAGAGGAAGTCGCACAGAGCGCCGCGCAGCACGATCCGCAAGCGCACGGTCGTGCCCTTGAACGGCACCGATGCAACCGCCACGCCGCCAGCCAGATCCTTCGGCCCGTCGCGCTTCTCCACCACGATCGCCGATCCAGCCGCGGTGCGGGCGAGCGACAGGGCGTAGAAATAGGCGGTGTCCTGCACCACCGCGATCCCGGCGCGGTCACCCTCCTGCTTCGGCGCGAACCGCACCAGCGTCTCCGCCGTCGCCCAGCCATGCTGCACCCGCCGGCCGAGATAGGAAGGATCTCCCGCCCCACCGATCGCAACCGGCCGTGCGGCGATCCCGAGTGCGCCGCCCGACAGCCCGCGCCACCGCGTATCGGTCGCCCTGATCTGCACCCAATAAGGCGCCAGCGCCTTGCCGGCGAACTCGTCGCGGACATGGAAAGCGCCGCTGTTCGGCACCGCCGCCGCGGCCTCGCGCGGCAGTGCCGGGCGGGCATGGACGTAAGGAACAGCCGCTCCCGGCGCGGTCACCTCGGGCCAGCCATTCTGCCAGCGCACCGGCAGCAGGAAAGTCTCGCGGCCGATATTGTAGAAGTCGTCCCGGTACGGACGCGTGCCGAGGAAGACGCTCCACCAGTCACCCTTCGCGGTGGCGACGAAATCGGCATGGCCGGTCGAGGTGATCGGGAAGGGCCGCGCCGGGTCGAGTGTCCGCTGGGTCAGGATCGGATTGACCGGCCCAGGCGCATAGGGGCCGGTGACCGATCGGCTGCGGAACACCACTTCGCTATGGTTCTCGGCGGTGCCGCCCTCGGCCGCGATCAGATAATAAAGGCCGTCCTTGCGGAAGAGATGCGGCCCCTCGATCCAGATCGGCTTGTCGGCCGGGCGCACCCCGCCATCGACGATCACGCTGCGCTCGCCAACCGGCTTCATCGTCCGCGTGTCGAAGCGCTGCATCCAGATCGCACGGTGGCCGTCATAGCGCGGCTTGCCCACCGGCGGACCATTGTTGAGAATCCACGCCTGGCCATCATCATCGAAGAACAGCGACGGATCGATGCCGTCGATCGCGTTCCAGTGCGGGTCGGACCAGGGCCCGGCCGCGCTCTTCGCGGTCATCACGAAATTGCCGCCGCAATCGACACAGGTGCCAGCCAGATAGAACAGCCCGGCATGATAGGTGATGTCGGGCGCGAAGATGCCGCGCGACAGGCCGATCTGCTTGAAGTCGAACTGCCCGGGCCGGTCGATCGCATTGCCGATCTGAGTCCAGGAGACGAGATCGCGGCTGCGGAAGATCGGCAGGCCGGGGAAATAGCTGAAGCTCGAATTGACGAGATAATAATCGCCACCGACCCGGAGGATCGACGGATCGGGGTAGAAGCCCTGCAGGATCGGGTTGCGATACGCGTCCGGCCCGGCCTTCATCGCCCGGTCGACCGGGTCCTCGCCGCGATAATCGAACCAGTCGAAATAGGCGACAGGTCCCGCGCCGACCGGCGCCGCTTGGCCCCCAGCCGCCGCCGCGACGAGGAGCGGCAGCGCCAGCAGCGCGGCGATCATGGCTCGAATCCGCATCAGTCCC
>JBDTXU010000271.1:0-9334 GCA_040006055.1 Sphingomonas bacterium
CGTTGATGTTCAGCCGATTTCCCTCGATGGATATCAACGCAGGATGCGCTACACTGGGTGCCCGGGCCGCGTGCGGTGCCGGGCATCTTTTTTGTGGGTCAGCCCGCCGGGGCGCGAGTGGAAAAACCGCGCATTTTCAATCGGTTGTATAGGGCGATGAAAGCTAGCCTGTACTAATACTTAGGCGCCAATCGATATTTGCTTAGGCCTTTGCGGCGCAAGGTTCTCCCGACCCCGTTTCAGTCACGGGGAGAGGGAAGATATGTCGTGAAAACACGCCTTTGGCTGAGGCATGCCTTTGTCCTTGCGATGTGCCTGATGGCAGGCGAAGCCGCATCGGCGCAGATGGCCCCCCGCGTCGTCCTCATTGCCGGGAACGTTGCGCCCGCTCTCCAGCCCAGCCTGCGCGGCCCCAGCCTGCGCGGCCCCAGCCTGCGCGGCATAGCCACCGTCTCGCTCCTCAACGCCGAACAACGCCTCCGCGTGGACCTGGGGATTCACCTCTGATGGGGTCGGCGTTTCAGCGCATCTTCGCGCCGACGGCCAGGTGGCGGCGGCTTTCCGATTGGCCGTTGCTCGCGAAATTCGGGATTACGCCTGCGATTTCGCTCGCGCTGCTGCTTCTCGCCGCCACGATCGAGGTGTCGGCGCTGCGCGATGTCGGCAGCAACACCCATTATGTCGTCGATGTCGCGATGCCCGATGCCGCACGGCTGGCAGACATCGCCGCGCGGTTCGAGCGCGCCGATGGCGAGCTGGGGCGGCTGCTGAACAGCGAGGCGCGCGCGCCGGGGCACCGCGACCTGCCGCAGCGCACGGCTGAGGTCCAGGCAACGCTGGCCGGCATCAGCCGCGACCTCGAGACCTTCGAAGCGACCGGCATCGGCCAGGACAATCTGCAACGGGTCCGCGCTGCGCGCCGCGATGTCGACGAATATTCAAACGGGGTCGGGGTCGTCGCCCTGATGCTCAGCGCCAATGTCAGCGCGGCTGAAGCGACGCTCAAGTCGTTCCATGTCAACGCAGCGCGCGTCACCGCCAATATCAACCAGGTCGCCAACCGCGGCATCCGCGAAGCGACCCGGCGCGCCGAGGTGATCGATGCCCATGTCTCGATGGTCGCGGCGATCTTCCTGGTGCTGGCGCTGATCGGTGTGCCCATCATTGCCTTTGCGACCTTCCGCATCGGCATCGCCACCGTTCGCCCGATCCGCGCGATCGCCGATGCGACCACGCGGCTGGCGGCCGAGGACTATGATGTCGACATTGCCCCCCTCGCCCGGGGCGACGAGCTCGGCGCGGTTGTCACCGCGCTCGAAACCTTCCGCACCCAGGCGCTCGAAGCCAGGCGGCTCCGGCAAATCGAGGCGAACAACCGCGATCTGTCGCTCGGCAAGGCGGCGGCGGAAAAGGCGAACGAGGCGAAATCCGAATTCCTCGCCAATATGAGCCATGAGCTGCGCACGCCGCTGAACGCCATCCTCGGCTATGCCCAGCTGCTGCGCCGCGATGCCACGCTCGATGAACAGCAGGAAAACGCCGCCCGCACGATTCACCAGAGCGGCACGCACCTGCTGACGCTGATCACTGACATTCTCGATCTCTCGAAGATCGAGGCCGGCAAGTTCGAGCTGACCTCGACTGTGTTCAACCTGCGCGACTTCCTGGCTGGCGTCTGTGACATCATCCGCGTCCGCGCCGAGGAGAAGGCGCTCGGCTTTCTCTGCGAACTCGACGATCGCCTGCCGATGTTCGTGCTCGGCGACGAGAAGAGGATGCGGCAGGTGCTGCTCAACCTGCTCGGCAATGCGGTGAAATTCACGGATCGGGGCAGGGTGATGCTGTGCGTCGGCCTTGAATCCCGAACCGTGACCAGGGCGCGGATCCTGTTCGCGGTGTGCGATACCGGCATCGGCATCGCGGCGGACGAGCTGCCCGCGATCTTCCAGCCCTTCGAGCAGGTCGGCCAGCGCGAGCGCCATGCCGGCGGCACGGGGCTTGGCCTGAGCATCAGCCGCCAGCTTGTCGGACTGATGAAGAGCAGCATCGACGTCGACAGCGACGAGGGGGATGGCAGCCAGTTCAGCTTCACGCTCGATCTGCCGGTGCTCGCCTCCGAGCCCGGCGCCGTGGTGCCAGCGGCCGTGACGACCGGATATCGAGGTGCCCGCCGCAGCGTGCTGATCGTCGACGACGTTACCCAGAACCGCGCGGTGATGGCGGATACGCTGGGTGCGCTCGGCTTCATCACGCGCGAGGCGTCCAACGGCCGCGACGCCATGGCCCAGGTCGAGGCAAGGCAGCCCGACCTGATCATGATGGACGTCAAGATGCCGGTGATGGACGGCCTCGAGGCGATTCGCCTGATTCGCGCCCATGCCACGCTCAGCACGGTTCCCATCATCGCGGTTTCGGCTGGCGCCACACCCGAGGATCGCATGCGCAGCATCGCCGCCGGCGCGGACACCTTCCTGACCAAGCCGGTCGAGCATGAGGAGCTGGTCAGGGCGCTAGGCCAGCATCTCGGCGTGACCTGGATCGGCGGCGAGGTGAAAAGTGCAGATCTGCCCACCGGGGCCGAGGCGCTGCTGCCGCCGCCGGCGGAGGAGATCGCGGTGCTCCATGCGCTGGCCAAGGCGGGCAATATGCGCGCGATCAAGGCCCAGGCGGAGCATCTTATCGCGCTCGACCCACTCTACCGCCCCTTTGCCGAAGCGCTGCAGCGGCTTGCGGGGATCTACAACGCGCAAGGCATCCAGGACCTGGTCGAACATTATCTCGATCCCAAACAGGCAATGGCATCATGAATCAAACGAACAAAATTTCGATTGTCGACGTCATGTCGTGGACGATCCTGGCGGTCGACGACAATCCTGTGAACCTCGCGCTGATGGTCGCCCATCTCGAGAAACACGGCTTCGAGGTGACAGTCGCGGGCGGCGGCGAGGAAGCGCTGAAGCGTGCCGCGTTCGGGCAGCCCGACCTGATCCTGCTCGATGTGATGATGCCCGGCATTGACGGCTTCGAGACCTGTCGCCGGTTGAAGGCCGATCCGGCGACGCGGGATATCCCGGTGATCTTCATGACCGCGCTGTCGGATGTCGACGACAAGGTGACTGGCTTCGAGGCCGGCGGTATCGATTATGTCAGCAAGCCGTTCCAGATCGAGGAGCTGCTCGCGCGCGTCCGCACCCATCTCGCGCTCCGCGCCGCGCAACAGCGGGTGACCGCGCAGAATGTGGAACTGCGCGAAGAGATCCGCGCCCGGCGCGAAGCCGAGACCGCGCTGCGCTTCTCCGAATTGCGCTACCGGCGGCTGTTCGAGACCGCCAATGACGGCATCCTGCTGCTCGACAGCGAGACCGGCCAGGTGACGGACGCCAATCCTGCGATCACCGTGATGCTGGGACACGACCATGCCGCGCTGATCGGCCGGACATTGTGGGAGCTCGCGCCGTTTCGCAACGTCCCGGCCAGCAAGACGATGGTATCCGAGATCGGGCTGCTCGAGCATGTCAAATATGACGATTGGGTGATCAAGCGGCGCGACGGACTGTCGATCAATGTCGAGATGATCGGCAACCTCTATCAGGCGGGCGGGCGCAGCATCATCCAGTGCAACATCCGCGACATCACTGATCGCCGCGAGGCGGAGGCGCGGATCCGTTACCTGGCGCTGCACGACGCGCTGACCGGCCTGCCCAACCGCACCATGCTCGCCGACCGCCTCGGCATGGCGATCGCGCAGGCGCGCCGCAGCGGCAAGCAGGTCGCGGTGCTGATGCTCGATCTCGACCATTTCAAGCAGGTCAATGATTCGCTCGGCCACCATATCGGCGATGAGCTGCTGGAGAGCGTGGCGACGCGGTTGCGCAAGTGCCTGCGCGAAACCGACACGGCGGCACGGGTCGGCGGCGACGAGTTCGTCATCACGCTTTCCTCGATCACCAATGCCGAGGAAGCATCCGTGGTTGCCCGCAAGATTCACGCGGCGCTGACCGAACCCTTCCAGATCCAACAGCACCTCCTCCATATCGGCGGCAGCATCGGCGTCAGCCTGTTCCCTGCCGATGGCGAGGATGCCGGCGCCTTGCTGCGCGCCGCGGACACCGCGATGTACGATGCGAAAGAAAATGGTCGCGGCGTGCACCGCTTCTTCACGCCCGAGCTGAACGAGGCGGCGCAGCGTCGGCACATGCTCGCCAATGACGTCCACCAGGCCTGTGCGCGTGGCGAATTCATGCTCCACTATCAGCCGCAATTCGCAATGGAGACCAACGCCGTCACCGCGGTCGAGGCGCTGATCCGCTGGAACCACCCGCAAGAGGGCCTGATCGCGCCCTCTTTGTTCATTCCCCTGCTCGAAGAGCTCGGGCTGATGGTCGAAGTCGGCGAATGGGTGCTGAAGACGGCCTGCCGCCAGAATGCGGCGTGGCAGGCGGAGGGCCTGCCCCCGGTGCGGATGGCCGTGAACCTTTCAGCGCAGCAATTCTATCGCGGCGATATCGTCCGGATCGTTGAGGAAGCGCTGACTGAATCCGGGCTCGGCGCGGAGTGGCTCGAGCTCGAATTGACTGAGAGCCTGACGCTCGACGACACTGAGACCACCATCCAGATCATGCGCGCCTTGAAGACCCTGGGGGTCAGCCTGTCGCTCGACGATTTCGGCACTGGCTGGTCGTCCCTGTCCTATGTGCGCCGCTTCCCGCTCGACCGGATCAAGATCGACCGGTCGTTCATGCGCGACGTGACGACCCACCCCAATGCCGCGGCGGTCGTCCAGAGCATCATGCATCTGGCGCAGAGCCTTGGCGTCGGGTGCGTCGCCGAGGGCGTCGAGACATCGGCGCAGTTCGATTATCTGCAGCACGAGCTCTGCCAGGAAATCCAGGGCTTTCTGCTGAGCGAGCCGCTCCCGGCCGCCGAGATGCCTGAGATGCTGAACCTGGTGCGCCGGCTGAGTGACCTGCGCGAGGAGGAGCCGGCAGACGAGGAGGTCCCGAAGCGCCGCAGCAGGTCATCCTGATTGCGGAAAAGGGATGGCGCGGGTTCGTCCTGCAAGCGCCCCATGCGGTTACCGGACCCGGAACCACGCCAGCGGAATGCCAGCCGCGATCGCCGCCGCTCCCGCTGCGCTCGGGTGGAGATGATCGCCTGAATCATAAGCGGGCAGCATGCGGCCCGGGTTTTCGGGATCGTCGAGTGCCTTGGCGGCATCGGCAACGCCGTCGAAGAGCCGCGACGAGCGGATCCATTCGTTGACGGCCTGCCGCGTCGCGTCCTTCTCGTCCGAATAGTAACCGTCAACGATCGCATCCTTGAACGGCGCGAGCGTCACGGCATAGATTTTCAGGCCCTTCTCGTGAGCGCGCTCGGCGAGCTGGGTCAGGCCGTCCTCGATAGCGACGCCGGTCACGAATTCGCTCGATCCCGGCTTGGCCTGGCCGATATCGTTGATCCCGAGAAATACGATCACCGCTTTGGCATTGGGCTGGGCCAGCACATCACTATCGAACCGCGCGAGGCCGGCAATGCCGAACGGCGCCCATTGCCCGTTGTGGAGCAGGCGGTTGCCGGTGATGCCCGCGTTGACGACGCTCAGCCTTTTCCCCGCTTTCCGCAGATGATCGCTCAGCACGCTCGGCCAGTCGCTGTTGCTGTCGCCCGGCAAGGCGAGCCCATCGGTGATGGAATCGCCGAACGCGATCACCACGCCGTCCACCGGCGCGCCCGAGACCTCAACCTCGCTGAGCCAAAGCCAGGAAGCCCAGGTCCCCGTGTCGGGATGGGTCTCGGTGATCGTCTCGGACGACGTCGTATCGCCGTCGGAGAAATAGATCGCGTTGCGCTGGGTCAGATGCGTGGTCGCGATCGACGTCGGGCCCGAAACATAAAGGCTGATCGCGAGATCGGTTGCGGCGGGCACGTCAAAGTAGAGCGGATCGCTCACGGCATAGGCGCCCGGCGCCACCGTCACATCGGCATGGCCCGAAAAACGGAGCGTCCTGATCGATCCGGCCTGCACCGCACTTCCCGCCGCGCGCCGGGCGATCGACACGGTATCGATGTGGAGCGGCGAGCCTCCAAAGGCGTTGGACAGGCGGATACGCACCTGTTTTCCGCCCGCGCTCACATGGACGATCTGGCGCACGGTCTGGTTGTTCAACAAGGCCTTGGCGTTGGGCGAAGGCTCGGGGCTGGCATACCAGGTCGGAACCCAGGCGGCATGAACCTGATCGGCAAGCGCGGTCCGGCTCGTAAGCGCGAGCAGAAATGCGGCCGTGGAGATCAGCAGGCCGAGGGATTTGAACACGCTTTCATCCTTGATCGCCGCCGCCAACGCCGCTTCCCATAGCAGATCGCCATCGAGGATAACCCGGCTATTCGAGCTGCACCTTCGCCACATAATAAGGCTTGTAGGTGATGTCCGGCGCCTGCAGCACGAAGCTGTCGATCACTTGCCCATCGAGCTTGAGCGCGGCGAACGGCGCTTCGATCCGGGTCCAGCTATTCGCCACCGGCTTGACCTCGAAATCGCAGTCGATCGCCTTGCCGTCGCGGAAACCGCGCAGCCACACCGTGAAGCCGCCGCCGTCGCCGCCATTGACCATGAAGGTCAGCTTGCTGAAATCAGCCATGGAAAGGGCGGCATGATAAAGGGCCAGGGCCGACCAGGGACCGCCCTCGACCTTCAGCGTTGTGTGACCGTCGAACGATACCGGCTGCGTGACCGTCGCCCAGTCGACATTCGACCAGCCATTCTGAAAGGCCTCATCGAAGATCGCCATTGTCGTCGGCCGGGGCGGGCGGGCCGCAGCCTTTGGCGGCGGACCCGTCACGGCAAGCGTGCTGCCGCCGAAAAAGAGCGCTCTTCTGGAAAGGTCCATTTTGGTCCGGTCCCGTTCCGGCTGATCCCAGCGCTTATTTCTTGCCCGCGCCTTCGAGTATCGCATCCAGCGAGGCCTGGTCGCTGACTGTCAGGGTATCCCGCTTGATGTAGCCGCCGGCGTCCCACAGAAAGGGCAGGAGGCCATTGGCGAGCGCCTGTTGCGTCACATATTTCATCCAGTAGGTCACGGCTGCGCTGTGCGTGGGCAGGTCCTTCGGCGCGGTGCGGCGCATGCATGCATATTCGCCCAGAATGACCGGAATGCCCTTGCTCACGAACTGCTGTTTCATCGACAGCATCTGCTTGTCGACAAAAGCCTCTTCGCTATGGGTCGCATTGCGGTCGGGCTCGATCGCGGAGTGATGATCCTTCCCCCAATAATAGAACATCTTGCCCCAGGACTGATCGGAATCGAGGAGCGCGAACTGGAACGGCGAGTAAAAATGCACTTCGAACATGAGGCGGTTTGCCGCCGTATCGGTCGGCATTGTCGTCCAGAGTGAGACCGTCTTTTCCGTATCGGTGCTCGGCCCCTGGATAACGAGCACGCGGTGCGCGTTCTTGCCGCCGGTCGAGCGGACTGCGTCGATGAAGGTCTGGTGATAGGCGAGCAGGGCGGGGATCTGGTCCGCCTTGTCGACCGAGGGCTCGTTCGCGCTCGCGAACATGAGGCGCTCGTCGAAATCGCGCAGTGTCGTCGCGATCTGTTCCCAAAACGCCTTCTGCTTCTGGACGACGGCATCCTTGCTCGCCGCATTGACGTGCGTTTCCAGCCAGCCGCCGTCCCAATGGATGTTGAGCAGGACATAGAGGTTCGCGTTCATGCAATATTGCACGACCTCCTTAACCCGCTTCAGCCAGGTGGCGGAAATCTTCGCGGTCGTCTTGTCCGCATATTGATCCCAGGCGCAAGGCAGGCGGACCGCCTCGAAGCCGAGCGCCTTGACCTTGTCCATCAAGGCCTGGGTGATGAGGGGGTTGCCCCAGGCGGTTTCGCCGCCGCTCGCTTCCAGCGTGTTGCCCGCGTTCCAGCCGAGCTTGATATGCGCGGCAAGGTCGGTCGCGCTGCTGGTCATGCCTGTCGAGTCCGCCGGGATCGGGCTGAGGTTGTAGCTCGGGTACAGGCCCGCCGCCGGGGTAGGGGTAGGCGTAGGCGTTGGTGTGGGCGTCGGGGAAGGGGAGGGCGACGGCGTTGGAACAGGCGCGGCGGATGACGTGCTCGCGCCACCGCTACAGCCTGCTGTGGCGGCGAGTGCGACAGTGGACGCAACGAATTGACGCCTTCCGATTCTCATACGCGATCCCCTCCTATGACTTACGTTGTCATTTTACGAATGTTCGCATGGCCGAAATGGCATTCGAACATGGCGCTTCCCGATGGATAGCAGCTGCGTCGATATTTTACAAGTAAAATGATATTTGCTAATAAAAACCGGTTTACATGCTCATATACCGGTTCAATCGTCCATGTTCCGGCCCAACACAGCGGTGCTCTCTTTGCGGCTCGCGAGATTCCCTACCGGCGCTTTGCGGAATCGTTGGGCGACTGATCCGTACGCAGTTGTAAACTATTTCATATCCTATATGATCTCGGGAAACGGAGCGCGCGCGCCGCATCCACTTTTGGATGCTGCGACGCACGGCTCGGCACCGCTCACGGCGGCAGGGGAGAGAGAATGCGCAGTTTTGCCGCACGGCTGGGTTTTGGTGTTGTCCTGTTGGTTGGCGCGGGGACGGGGGCGGCTCAGGCTCAGTCGCTGAGTCCGGGCTTCATGGGCCGCGAAGAGATCGTCCATTATTCCCCCGAGTGGACCGGCGAGCGCTTTCCCGACGGTCGCCCCAAGGTGCCCGATGCGATCCTCGACCGGATGCGCCACGTCACGCTCGAAGAGGCCTGGGCGACGCTCAGGTCGGCGGGATTCAACCACCAATATGAGGATGGCTGGCTCAGCCTGTTTCCGGACAAGGTCCTGGTCGGCCGCGCGCTCACCGCGCAATGGGTCCCAGGCCGGCCCGATATCCAGAAAGTCATTGAGGCAGATGGCAGCCGGATGAGGCGGATCGGCGAGCAGAATGCCTGGCCGGTCGACATGCTCCAGCCGCGCGACGTCTATGTCGCCGATCATTTCAGCCTGAAGCAGGACGGCCCGTCGATCGGCGACAATGTCGGCAACGCCATCTATGCGCGCACCGGCAACGGCATCGTCTATGATGGCGCGGTGCGCGATATCGAGGGGCTGAAGGAGCTGCCGAACTTCACCGCCTTTGTGCGCTCCTATGATCCGTCGCATCATTTCGGCAGCCTCCGCACGGGCGCGCGGCTCAATTCGACGATGGTGAGCATCAACGGCCCGACCCGTATCGGCAAGGCGACGGTCATGCCCGGCGACGTCGTGCTCGGCCGCGATGGCGGCGTGCTGTTCATCCCGGCGCAGCTGGCCGAGC
>JBDTXU010000272.1:0-5490 GCA_040006055.1 Sphingomonas bacterium
CCAGTTCGAGCACGGTCAGGATATTCTTCTCGACCGTCAGGCCGCGAAAGATCGAAGTTTCCTGCGGCAGATAACCGAGCCCCAGAATCGCGCGGCGATACATGGGGAGCCCGGTGATATCGTCGCCATCGAGTAGGATTCGCCCGGAATCGGGCTTCACCAGCCCCATCACAGAATAGAAGCAGGTCGTCTTGCCGGCGCCGTTCGGGCCGAGCAACCCGATAACCTCACCACGCCCGACCGACACCGAGACATCCGAGAGCACGACGCGTTTGTCATAGGATTTCGCGATCGAGACGACTGACAGGCCCTTCATCACCGGCGCTTCGGCGATCGGCGGGCGTTCCGGGCTCGGCGCTTCGAGGGTGGTCACATCGGCCATTACGTGTCCCGTGCTCGCATAAACAGGTTAGGAAACCCTGCCAGGTCGCATTTGGCAGGCTTTGTGCATGTGCTCGTTCAGGGGCGCTCATGCAACAGACGCGGGAACAAGGAAAGTGCTGCGCGCCGAGCATCGCCAAAAAGGCGACGATTCGGGGGTTTAGAGTCTTTGCGACTTGGGTCGAGACGGTGCCAGCCCGCTCCCCCACCCGACCTCCCACAGCATATCCTGAATGGGAGGTCGGGTGGGGGAGCGGGCGGAGCGGCCCAAGGTTCCGGCGATGCGTAGCGTCGTTGGAAAGGCAGCGTAGGGTGGCACCGTCTTACTCAAACAAACGCCCTAGTTCCGCTTCGGGACCGAGAAGGTGCCCGTCACGCGGCCGCCGCTGCTTGTCGTGGTGCCTGGCGCGCCGCCGCCGACCGCTGAGCCGTCGATCACGGCGCGGCCGGTGTCGAGGTTGATCGTCAACCGTCCGCCATTCACCGTGTTGCCGCCCTGGATCAGGGAGACCCCGCCCAGCATCGTGATGATTCGCTTGTTGAGGTCATAGACCGCGAACTGGCTGCGCGCGGTCTGGTCGGGCCGGGTCACCGTCACGCTGCCGGCGGCGTCGAGTCGCGAGACCTGCGGGCTGCCATCGACGACCTGGCCAGTATAGGCGACCGTCATCCGCGCCGAGTTGAGCGTCATCTCGGCCTGGCGGACGGAAACATTGCCGGTCAGGATCGCGCGATTCGCCTTGTCCTGCAGCTCGATATGGTCAGCGCCGAAATTGATCGGTGCGCCCGAATCGTGCCGGTTCTGCGCGCTCGCGCCGCTGGCGAGACAAAAAGCGGCGAGCGCGATCATGCGGGTCGGATGAGCCATGGCGGCCTATCTCCTCTTTCGCGGCACGATCCGCAAGCGTGCGTTGCCATCGAGCGTCACGACATGGCGCTCGAGGTCGGCGGTCAGGCGTGCGGCGCTGAAGCTGCCCTGCGGCACCGTGCCGGTCACAGCGCCGCCGCTGCGCATCTTCCGCGTCTTCAGGTCCACGGTCGCGTCATTGGTATCGAGCTGATAGCCGCCCGTCGCGTTGAAGCGCAGCGGGCCGTCGAGCATCACCTGCTGGGTGTCGATATTGTAGCGGCCATGGTCGGCGACGATTTTCGCCGGCCCGTCGCCAAGGCCGATCTCGGCTGCGAGCTGGTCGAGCTGGACGATCGGCGAGGCCGAGCTTCTCTGCACCGCCGAACCGGCATTGATCCGGAACGGCTGGCCCTTGCCGTCTTCGCCGCGATAGGTGGCTGACTGGATCCGCAGCCGCTCCTTGGCAACCTCGACCTTGTTCTTGTCGAGCAGGAAGCTGACATCGCCAGAGCCGGCAAGCGGCATCATCACCAGGAACGCGGCGAGCACGCCGATCAGGACCGGCAGCACGAGTCGCAGCAGGCCGATCACCCGGTCATGGCTGCTCCCTGGCGCCGCCCAGATCTGCCGCGCGGAGCGGACGCTAACCGCTGCCTCAGACACGGGCATTCTCTTTTAAGGGGGCGCGCGCTGACATGATTCTTAGTCACTCGAATCCGATGTTCGTTCCACTACGTCCAGCGTCACCCCGGACTTGTTCCGGGGTCCATCGAGCCGCAAGAGCAACGCTTGCACACCCTGCGGAAACATGGATGCCGGAACAAGTCCGGCATGACGGAAGTGGGGATCTGATGGCACGAACTTCTGATCTACCACATTAGATATGCGCAAAGATATCGATCTCGGGCCAGCCAGCGAGATCGAGATCGGCGCGGGAGGGGAGGAAATCGAAACAGGCTTTCGCAAGCCCTGCCCGGCCCTCGCGCTCGAGCCTGCGGTCGAGCTCCTCGCGCATGCGATGGAGATAGCGCACGTCGGATGCGGCATAATCCTTCTGCGCGTCGGAGAGGATCGGGCTGCCCCAGTCGGAGGATTGCTGCGCCTTGGAGATTTCCTGGCCAAGCAGCTCGCGGACGAGCTCCTTCAGGCCGTGACGGTCGGTATAGGTGCGTACCAGCCGCGAGGCGATCTTGGTGCAATAGACCGGTGCGGCATCGACCTTCAGATAATGTTTGATCGCGGCGAGATCGAATCGCGCGAAATGATAGAGCTTCACCCGGGCCGAATCGGCGAGCAGGGCGCGCAGGTTGGGCGCCGCATAGTCGCTCTCGGGCGAAAAGCGGACGAGATGTTCGTCATCGCCGCCATCGGAAAGCTGCACGACGCATAACCGGTCGCGCGGCGTGATCAGCCCCATCGTCTCGGTATCGACGGCGATGTCGGCTCCGGCTGCGAACAGGTCGGCGGGAATGTCTTCTTCATACAGATATACGGTCATCGGCTTCGCCTATACGCGAACGCCGTCCGGCTCAATGCCCGCTATCGGTGGCCCTTTTCCGCTCCCGTGCCTTGCGCGACAGGATGTTGAGCGTTTCGATCCCGCCGGAAAAGGCCATGGCGGTATAGATATAGCCCTTGGGGACATGAATACCGAAGCCGTCGGCGATCAGCACCACGCCGATCATCAGCAGGAAGCCGAGTGCGAGCATCACCACGGTCGGGTTGCGCGCGATGAAATCGGCAAGCGGTGTCGCGGCGAACAGCATCACCCCAACCGCGACGATGACGGCGACGAACATCACCGGCAGATCGTCGGTCATGCCGATCGCGGTCAGGATCGAATCGATCGAAAAGACCATGTCGAGGAGCAGGATCTGCACGATCGCGGCGCCGAAGCTCATCACCGCGCGACCATGCTTGTCGAGCGCGGCGCCGGATTCTTCGGGGTCCATGCTGTGATGGATTTCACTGGTCGCTTTCCACAACAGGAAGACGCCGCCGGCGATCAGGATCAGGTCGCGAATCGAAAAGGCGGTCTCGAAACTCGGTTCGCCATGCGCGTCGAGGCCGCCGACCAGGCCGAGATCGAACACCGGCACGACCATCCGGGCGATCAGCGCGATCGTCGACAGCAGGGCAAGCCGGAGGATCAGTGCGAGGCCGATGCCGACGCGGCGCACCTGGGCGCGCTGGTGCTCGGGCAGCTTGTTCGAGAGGATCGAGATGAAGATGAGATTGTCGATTCCGAGCACCACCTCCATCACGATCAGCGTGGCGAGTGCCGCCCAGGCGGCGGGGTCGGAGAGGAGCGTTATGATCGACATGGGTCGCATCTGCCGTCTGGCTCGGGGCGGCGCAAGGCATGATGTTTCTGCAACAGTGGCAAAGCTTCGACCGATCCTGCCGTATTTCCGACGAATTTATTCGCAGGCTAAGGGGAATTACGCTACACCGACTCGGTGACGCGATTGGTTTGGCGTTCGAACATCCGCGCTTTTCGTCCAGCGCGGGCAGTTGATATGGCGATTTGGACGAGCCGGGAAGACGAACAGGGCATGAGTTTCGATAAAGGACGCCGCGGGGATCGCGGCGGGCGCGGGCGCGACAAGCGTGACGGTTTCGGCGGTGAAGGCGGTTTCGACAGCGGCTTTGGCGGTGGTGACCGTTTTGGCGGCGGTGGTGATCGCTTCGGTGGCGGTGGCGACCGATTCGGCGGTGGCGGCGGCGGAGGCGGCGATCGCTTCGGCGGTGGCGGCGGCGGCGGTGGTTTCCGCAGCGGCGGCGGTGGCGGCTTCGGCGGTGGTGCCGGCGCTGGCGGCGGCGGTCGCGGCATGCCGCCCCAGGTCGTCGGTGAAGGCACCGGCGTCGTAAAATTCTTCAACGGCCAGAAGGGCTTCGGCTTCGTCGTTCGCGATGACGGCGGCGAGGATGTGTTCGTGCACATCTCAGCGGTCGAGCAGGCCGGCCTGACCGGGCTGGCCGAGGGGCAGCCGCTCGGCTTCACCCTGGTCGATCGTGGCGGCCGCATTTCGGCAACCGATCTCAAAATCGAGGGCGAGCCTCTCCCCGTCACTGACCGCGGTCCGCCGCGTGACCGTGACGCCGCGGGCCCAGGCGGCCCGCGTGGCGGCGCCGGCGGTGCCGGTGGTGCTGGCCCGCAGCGTCAGCTGACTGGCGAGAAGGCGACGGGCACCGTCAAGTTCTTCAACGCGATGAAGGGCTTCGGCTTCATTCAGCGCGATGATGGCCAGCCCGATGCCTTTGTGCACATTTCGGCTGTCGAGCGTGGTGGGATGACCAGCCTCAATGAGGGCGATCGGCTCGAGTTCGAGCTCGAGGTCGATCGGCGCGGCAAATATGCAGCGGTGAACCTCACCTCAATCGCGTAAGGCTTCGGCCTCAGCGACAGAAATCGGAAACCCGGCGTGCTTTACGGCACGCCGGGTTTTTCTTTGCTGACATGAGGGTGCGGTTAATCCATACTAAGATAGTATGATTAAAAAGGTACCGCTCATGCGCTTTGCATCCGTCGCCCTGCTGTCTCTTGCGCTGGCCGCGCCCGTCGTCGCCGCAACCGCGCCGCACATTCCCATCGCGAGCTTCGAGCAGCTCGCAAAGCCCCTCCCGTTTCCCTATGATGAACAGGCGGATGCGCGCGGTGTCGTCGCGGCCGCCAAGGCTCGCGCCAGGGCGCATCACAAGCTGCTCCTGATCGATCTCGGCGGAAACTGGTGCCTCGATTGCCGGCTGCTCGCAGGGACCATGGAGCTGCCCGAGCTCCGCAAGTTCCTCGCCGCCAAATATGAGATCGCGATAGTTGCTGTCGGCCGATTCGACAAGAATCTAGATATTCCCGCGCATTACGGCATCACGAATCGGCTCGAGGGCGTGCCGGCCGTGCTGATCGTCGATCCGCGAACTGATCGCCTGATCAATGCAGGCCATATCGCCGCGCTGGCGGACGCCCGTAGCATGAGCCCACAGGCGCTCGCCGACTGGCTTGCCAGCTGGACGAAATGACGCTTCAGGTCTGAGCAAGGTGTCGAGGCCTCCGATCTCAGGATCGAAGGCAGGTCAACCAGCCAGGATCAGGGCCGCCCCGGCCAATATGCCCAACACGCCCGTCATCCGTCCCGCCGTCGCGCGCTCCTTCAGGAACAGGATCGAAATGATGAGCGCCGTCACCATGCCGGTTTCGCGCAGGGCCGCGAGCGGCGCTGTCGGCCCGAGCGAAAAGGCGGTCAGCGCCATCCCATAGG
>JBDTXU010000273.1:0-6769 GCA_040006055.1 Sphingomonas bacterium
TGCTCAACGGCCCGGTCCTCAACCTGCCGGCCGGCGCCCTCTATACGAGCGTGCGGGTCGGCGGCGATATCAGCGACCTGAGCAGCAAATCCTATCGCGACGTGCTCACCCAGGCGAACGTCAAGCGCAACACGGTGAACGGCCAGATCAACGTCGATGTGCCGATCACCAGCCGGAACAAGCATTTTCTCGACGCGATCGGATCGCTATCGCTGAATTTCAACCTGGCCGAGGATCATCTTTCCGATTTCGGCACGCTGCAGACGATCGGCTATGGCGCGAACTGGTCGCCGATCGAGGCGATCCGGATCATCGCATCCGCGACCAACCAGGATGTCGCGCCGAGCGCGACACAGCTCGGCAACCCGCTCATCACCACCCTCAATGTCCGCGTGTTCGACTATATCCAGGGCGAAACCGCGACGGTGACAACCGTGTCGGGCGGCAACCGGGACCTGATCGCCGGCAAGACCCATGTGCGGAAATTCGGACTGACGCTGAAGCCCTGGGCGGCGAAGGACATCAACTTCACCGCCAATTATGTCTCGAACCGGACCGACAACCCGATCGCCGCCTTCCCGACGCCGACTGCGGCGATCGAGGCTGCGTTTCCCGGCCGCTTCACGCGCGATTCGAACAACAGGCTGATCGGGATCAACCAGCGTCCGATCAATTTCGCCGAGAGCGAGAGTTCGCAACTGCGCTGGGGCATCAATTTCTCGGTACCGCTGAAATCGAAGATCCAGAAGCAGTTCGAGGCCTTTCGCGCCGGCAAGGGACCGAACCCGCTTGAGGGAATTCAGCTCCCGCGCGGGTTTCGCGGACCTGATGGCGGGCAAGGCGGCAGACAGGGCGGCGGGACTCCCGGCGGCACGCCGCAAGAAGGCGCCGCCACGAACGGCGGGAACCCCGGCGGCGGTCGCGGGTCCGGGGGGCGCGGCTTCGGTGGCGGCGGTTTCGGCGGCGGCGGCCGGGGTGGCTTTGGCGGGCGCGGCGCGGGCGGCGGGCGGCTGCAATTCGCGGTCTATCACACCTGGCATTTCACTGACACGGTGCTGGTCCAGCAGGGCGGGCCGCGGCTCGATCTGCTCAGCGGCGACGCGATCGGCGGCAGCGGCGGGCAACCGCGCCATGAGGTCGAGGTACAAGGAGGCTATAGCAACAACGGCCTCGGCTTCCGGCTTTCCGGCAATTACCGCAGCGGCACGCGGGTGAATGGCGGCACACCGGGCAACCCCGAACCGCTCGATTTCTCCAGCCTCGGCACCGCCGATATCAGGCTGTTCGCCGATCTCAGCCAAAGGCTGGATCTGCTGAAGAAACATCCCTGGATGCGCGGCGTGCGCATCTCACTCGCCATCACCAACATCCTCGACAGCAAGCAGCGGGTGACGGATTCTGCGGGGGGGACTCCGATCAGCTATCAGCCGGACTATATCGATCCGATGGGCCGGGCGGTGCGGTTGAGTATCCGGAAGCTGTTTTTCTGAACCTCGTCGGCCCTTCCTCCGACAGGGGCGAGCACGCGGCTGCGCCTCATTTCATCAATGCGGCGTTGTCCCAATGTTCGTCGGCCTTGCCGTCCTTGAACCGCCACATGTCGAACCAGCTCGTGGTATAGGTTTTGGAAGGATCGGAAGGCATTGGCAGTTTGGCGACAGTGACGACAACGACATAATCGCCCTCAGCAATGACCTGCACGACCGGGGTGGAGAGCCGTTCCGGAATCGGCTTGGATTTTACGCCAAGACCGTTGAAGAAATCGACGACGGTCTTGCGCCCGCTTGCGACATTAGGATTGTGCTGGATGTACCGCTCGGTGAGATAGCGATCCGCCAGCTCCCAATGCCCAGCCTCGAGCAAATCCTTCATGATGTGGTAGGCGACCTGCTTGTTTGCGCGCAACTGGGGATCCGGACTGGTGAACAACTCTTCGACGTTGGGCGTCGCGGTGACGGCCTCCTGAGCGTGGCTGATGCTTCCCACGGGCACAGCACAGGCTGCCAGGCTCAAAGCAATATATCCGACAGCAGGATTGCGCATGGATGCTCCATTGAAGGCTTGGGTGAAGATATTACAGCGCCGTAGATAAGGTGGGGAAAAAGGGGTCGGAGTCATTTAGCGGGCGGCGCCTATGACAGGCAATCGCGAAAGCGCAGGCTCGCGAATAACCTCGGGTCATCGCGAGAGCGAGCATTGCTTTCCGGCGCACCCTCGCAGTTCGTGAACCTTTTCCGTCTTTCCACGACTAGAGTGGAGAAACGGAGCGAATCTTGGCCAAAACCCCCGATCCCAAAAGCCGGCTGCGCGACGAACTGCTGGTGGTGCGTTGCCAGTTGGGCGAGCGCCAGGCATTCGAAGAGCTGGTACGGATCTGGGCGGGGCCGTTGCTGCGGCACGTCCAGCGCGTTGCCGGTGCCGACATGGCCGAAGATCTTGCACAGGAAGTGTGGTTGCGGGCGCTGCGCGGGATAGCGCGCCTGCGCGACGGCGCCAGGCTGCGCTCATGGCTCTTCGGCGTCGCGCACCATGTTCTGATGGATCGCCTCAGGGTTCGTTATGCGGAACGCGAGACCCTGGGCGAAGTCGCGGACGGGCCGGACCCGGAGGCGCTGGAATCCTCCGAATCGCTCTTCGCGCTGCTCGAAACCCAACTCAGCGCCCTTCCGGTGGTGGAGCGCGAGATGCTGACACTCTTCTACCTCGAGGAGCTGTCGCTTGTTCAAATCGGCGAGATTCAGGCCGTGCCGATCGGCACGGTGAAGTCCCGCCTGTTCAGGGCGCGTGGAATGTTGCGCCAGTCAATGCTGGAAGGAGCACGAGATGGATATTGAGAATGGTTCGGCGATGGCGGAGGGGTCGCTGTCGGAGGTCTCGTTCCGCTCCCGGATAGGGCATCTCGCGCTGCTTCTTGGCGCGACCGGCGGGAGCGTCGTGTCGGGCTCGCTGCTGGCTACGGAGGACGGCCTGCCCCTGCGCACCACCATAGCACTAGGGATATTGCTGCTGATCAACCTCAGCTGGGTAGCATTTGCCGCCTGGGTGCTGACGGCGCGCCGGGCAATGTTGTTCAATCACCGGGTGGTTGCGGGCCGGATTGCCGTCGCCGCGGCTATAGCGTTCACATCGGGGGCGGTCGTTCTCGCCACAACCATGCGAAGCGCGGCCGGTTACGCCGCCACCGGTTCGGGTCTTGTCCTGCTCGCCGTCGCGATTGCCCTGTTGATGCGGGCGAAGCGGGATTTCAGGACGCTTCAGCTGCGCCGCGCTGAACTCGAGGCCCGGCTTGTGGAGATTTCTCGATGATCTGCGCCGCGCTTTGGCGTGGCCCGCGCTGCTTTCCAGTGGTAAGCTCCTGATGATGTAAGCCGGGCTGTGAGGCGGTTCGGCCGCTCAGTTTGTCGGATTTGTCAGATTTAACCTTTGACCTTGGCTCGGCTTTGCCTTCTGGTCGTGCGATCAATGGTGCTGCGGAATGCGCGTGAGGAGACAAGATATGGTTCGCACATATTGGTGCCGGCTGGGGGCCGCCGGGGTTGCCGCGATGGTGGCCTTGGCACCCGCTGGCGTGCGGGCCCAGGCGGAACAGGGCGCCAATCCGGATATCGTGGTCAGCTCGGTCCGGTCCAAGCTCAGCAATTGGCGCCAGGCGGAGACGCGCCACGTCGTGCTGTTGAGCGACGGCGACGACAAAGAGGTCGCGCGCTTGGCCCGCAACCTCGAGTGGCTGCATTATGTGCTGTCGGGTCTGATGGGAAAGAGTGCCGCCGCAGACGACGATCTCGTCCCGATCCGCGTCACGCTGATTGGCGATGTCGCGCAATTCGACGACATGAATCTGCGTAACCTGCGCTGGCAGCAAGGGCCGTTCAACGATCTGTTCCAGATCGGCCGTTATTATGATCCGCGCGAAGATGGCGCGGTGATGGCGAGCACCCGCGTCGATCAGCGCGTCGTGGTTGAGCATACGAGTGTGAATGCGGCGGCGGTGCAGGGCCTGCTCTCGTCAATGGCCTCGGGAACGTCCGACCCGAACCTGCGGGCCAATTTATCGGCCGGCATCGGAACAATCGCACTTGCCGGGATGCAGGGCCCCGGCGATACTGGCCCAACCTTCGGCGAAAAGGCGATCCAGATCACCGCCGAGCAGCTGCTCTATGCCGGCTATGCCCAGCATTTTCTGTTGACCTATTATCCCGCGGCGTATCCGCGTTGGTATCTTGACGGGTTCGGCCAGGTCTTTTCGACCTTCGCCATCACCGGCGACAAACAGATCGAGTTTGGGCGTGCCCCGCAGGGCGCGCAGACGGTGGTGAATGAATTCGGCGCCTATCCGATCAAGGATGTGCTGAACGACGCCTATCTGACGCAGAAGCCGGCGAACACGCGCTGGACGCCGATGCACGCCTGGATGCTCGCTCATTTCCTGTTCTTTTCGGACGCGCGGCGGCCGCAGCTCAGCCAATATTTGCTGGCGCGCGCGCGTGGCCAGGATGCGGCGAAGGCGGCTGCGGTTTTTGGCGATCAGGCGCAGCTCGGCCGCGAGCTCAGGGCTTATTTCGCCGCGCGCAAGCCAGCCTATAAAGTGACCTATGCCAACGCCAATATCGAGGAGCCGACGGTGCGCCGGCTGCGCGAAAGCGAAGCGGCATTCGTGAAGGGCCGGCTCGAACTGGGCGCGCGCGTGGTGATCCCGCCCGCGCCACCCGCCAGCGCAGACCCGGCGATCGCCCGGGCGATGACCAAGGCGCGCGACCAGGCGCTCGCCGACCGGGCACGCTGGCTCGATCGGCTGCGGGGAAGCGCCGCCAGATGGTCGGGCGAGCTTGGCGCCCAATTGCTGCTGACGGAGGCGGAATGCCGCAGCGGCAACGCCGCTGAAGCCCTGGTCGCGATCCGCCGCGCCGAGGCGCTCGCGCCGGCAGACCCGCGCGTCCTGGTGTGGAAAGGCACGGCGATGATCCTTCAGGCCGCCACGCTCGCCGGGCCTGAGCGGGCCAATATGGTGGCTGCCGGCCGCAAGCTGATCCTCACCGCGAACAAGGCCGATAATGACGCCGTCGTGCCACTGCTGGCCTATTATCGAAGCTACGCCGTGGCGGGCGAGGCGCCCGGCACCAATGCCGTCGACGCGCTGGCGCGTGCATCGGAGGAAGTGCCGGCCGCTCCCGAAACCAGGCTCGCACTCGCCTGGGCGCTGGCGCGGGAGGGGGAGCCGGAGATTGCCCAGGGGGTCATCCTCCCGGTGGCCGTGGGCCCATACAACTCGCCCGAGCGGCCGGCCGCCGAGGCGCTGCTGAGCAGCCTTCGCCAAGGCGCCTCAGCCGCGTCCGGCGGCGGCGCGAGCATGAACATGAGCGCACCGGTGGAGGAGAACCGGTAGAGGTACCATCCGGCCAAGGGGCGCGCTGTCCGCCCCCTCGGCCCCGCGGTTATTCCACCGTCACCGATTTCGCCAGGTTGCGCGGCTGATCGACATCGGTGCCCTTGGCTACCGCGACATGGTAGGCGAGCAGTTGCACCGGTACCGCATAGACGAGCGGCGCGATAAGCGGATGGACCTTGGGCATTTCGATCGTCGCGATCGTGTTCTCGCCAGCCTGGGCGATGCCGTCAGCGTCCGAGATCAGCACGACTTGCGCGCCGCGTGCCTGGGCTTCCTGCATGTTGCTCACGGTCTTGTCGAACAGCGGGCCTGAAGGAGCGATCACGATCAAGGGCACCTGATCATCGATCAGCGCGATCGGGCCGTGCTTCATCTCGCCCGAGGCATAGCCCTCGGCATGGATATAGCTGATTTCCTTGAGCTTCAGCGCGCCTTCCAGCGCCATCGGATAATCGGGCCCGCGGCCAAGATAGAGCACGTCGCGCGCCACGGCGATCTTTGGCGCTATCGCCTCGATCTCCTCGTCATGGCTCAGCGCGTGGCTCATCGCCTCCGGCACAGCGCGGAGATGGGCGACGATCTCGCGTTCCATCTCATGGCTGAGCTTGCCCTTGGCTCGGGCGAGGTTGATCGAGAGCGCCGCCATCACCGCGAGCTGGCAGGTAAAGGCCTTGGTCGAGGCGACGCCGATCTCGGGGCCAGCATGGGTGGGGAGCAGCAGATCGACCTCACGCGCCATTGAACTGGTCGGCACGTTGATGATGCCCGCCGTGGTCAGCCCGGCCGCCTTCATGTGGCGGAGCGCGGCGAGCGTATCCGCCGTCTCGCCTGACTGCGAGATGACGATGCCGAGCATGTTGGGGGTGAGGACCGGATCGCGGTAGCGGAATTCGGAGGCGACATCGACCTCGACCTGGATGCGCGCGAACTGCTCGATCCAGTATTTGCCGATCATCCCGACATAGGAGGCGGTGCCGCAGGCAACGATCGCGACTCGTTCGACTGAGCCGAGATCGAACTCCATATCCGGCAGCGCGACCATTTCCTCGATCGGGCGCAGATAAGAGCGCAAGGTCTGGGCGACGACGACCGGCTGCTCATAGATTTCCTTGAGCATGAAGTGGCGGTGATTGCCCTTGTCCATGAGCTGGCCCGAGGCACCCGAATTGACGATCGGGCGGGTGACCGGCTCGTTGTCCTTGTCGTAAACCTGCACAGCTTCGCGCTTGATGACGGCCCAGTCGCCTTCCTCGAGATACGCGATACGCTGAGTCATCGGCGCGAGCGCGAGCGCGTCCGAGCCAAGATAATTCTCGCCGTCACCATAGCCGACCGTCAGCGGCGCGCCGAGGCGGGCGCCGATCAGCAGATCGGGCTCGGACT
>JBDTXU010000274.1:0-23020 GCA_040006055.1 Sphingomonas bacterium
TGGTTGGCATATTCGGGGCGGTAGCTGGTGGGGCGTCCTTTTGTCATGGACGGGGAAATGGACGCGATTCGCTTAGGTTTGAATCAACTGCCACCGCACCGGAGGCTGAAAGGATTAGCCGTATCTGTCGTCATCACCAACTTCAGCATATGCTTGAACACGAAGGCCACGCTGTCTGAGCATCGGCCGCATTCGCGAAAGAATTGGGTCCTCCTCCATCTCCTTCTGAATATAAGTCACCTGTTCAGGCGTAAGCCCGATCGCTGCACCAACTATTGAATCTATCTGACGCAGATAGGCTTCGAATTCGCGTTTGCCGTCTCGAGCGGACGCATCAGTAATCGCCTCCACTATCATAGAAAAGCTCTGATTGGGAATTCCAACTTCGAGAATTGTATCTCGCGTAATTTCGCAATTCTGATCATTATCGAAAAGTCTACGAAGTACATAGAACAGGTAAACTAGAAGTTGCTCGTTCGGTATGGCTATTTTGAACAGAATATCGTCGGAAACAATGCTCCTGTCTCGTATCCGTAAACCCGCTAGTCGCATGGGTGCTTCAGAGAGGTGTTCGGCATTCAGTCCTTTGGCTAAGTCATCGCCAGAAAGCATAAGCGTGCGAATGCTAACTAACGGCGCCGTATCAATCATCAGCTGAATATGTGAATGCTGATCTTGGAGGAATCGATCAACTCCGACGGCATCAGCGCCGATACGTTTAAGTTCATCGACAAGCTCCGCACTTCGCATGATGGGAATCGGAATAAAAGGTATGGTTTTCTTATACCAATGGCAGCTGAGATCCTGCAAGATCGTCGAGCGCAATACCCGCGCTGAATACCAAAGTGGTATATAAGATAAAAGGTAAAGATCAAGCGGCCAATCTTCGACTAGCTGGACCATAACGGCGGAATTCTGAAACACGCCGTTTGATGGTGCCAAGCACGCCGTTGGAAGCTGGGCAATATCTCGTACAGCATATAGCTTCGATGGATCGAATAGGGGGGGCGTACTGATAGATTTTTGGGGACTTTGGACGAGATATAGACGGGTCCCATTTCCCATTGGCGACAGGGGAGCCCTCGACGTTTCCCGGAAAGATGTTTTGACCTTTCCAAATGTCAGCGCCTTGCGGCGCGAATGCCGCCCTCCCGCCGAGCTCAAGGCCGACACCGGCCACCATTTCGTGTCGCCATAGGCGTGGATTTTCTCCATGTGGAACCTTCTCCGCGACACGCATCGTTTCTCCCTTCGCACGGCGCGTCCAGGCAGTCTTAATGATGGATCCAAGGCGTGGTGCCGCTGCAAGAACTTCCAGTACTTCTAGATCGGCCACCTTCAGCTTAGGCAAAAGAGGGGCGCTTGCACCTTCGCACCGTTCAATCGTGTCGACCCACGGCATCATTGAAGCGCGAGACGGCAGAAACGCCTCCTGACTGAGCTGGGCGAGAGGGATGCGTTCCTCTGTCGCGCAATCAAAATCGATAATGTCGCCAGCCTCGTCGTACGCTTCCGGGGGTACCGTAATCATTGCCACAGTGTCATCTGGCTCTGGGGGCGCTCGCTCAATAACAAGAATTACAGTATTACGCTTGATACCGTGGAAGGTGTGCTTACCCAATGCTTCAAGATCTACGACGTGTGTCACACGATGTTCCCGGATCACTTTCCGCAACAGGGACGCATAATCTGAGTCCATGACGGCTATGGGAACAATGACTGCCAGCTTACCTCCTGGCTTCACCCATTGTCGCAAAGCTCGGTAAATGAAGTACACAAAAATGTCGATGACACCGAAGGCAACCTCTGGGTAAGCAGAACGATAGTCGGCACCACCCTGTCGGTGCGTGCGGATATACGGCGGATTGGCCACTACGACGTCATAGGAACCTCGCGCTAACCGTAGAAATTTGCGTGGTACAGTAAGTTCCGCCGTGCGCCGACCTTCCCCTTGTCGCGCGTCGTAGTGGAGCGTTGCTTGAGCCGCCTCAGATGGTCCGTCCGCAGAGATAGTGCCAAAGGCAAGTCCCATCGGATGAAGTGACGACCAGCCTCCCGCCAAAGCGATGGCAGGAATAAGCGTCCGGGCTGCGATCCGAACCTCTTCGGCTGACGACCCTGCTAGCACTTCTATCAGATGCCAAATGATCTGAATCTGCGCGAGCACGATGGCGAAATCGTTGATATCGAGGCCAGCGAAGCGGCTGAGCGCTGCTCTCAACGCTCCGACGTCTCGATGCAGCCCCATTACACGTAATCGCTCGATTTCGGAGACAAGCGACTCAACTAGAAATGTACCGGTCCCGCATGCAGGGTCTAGAACGGTAGTGTTGGGCCCGACCCCCGCCAATTTCAGCATATAGCGCGCAACTTCGGGGCGAGTGTATACCTCGCCAAGAGCCCGCCGGCGGCTGGTATCGAGATATTTGTCATAGACACCCGATAGGATGTCGCCGTGTGCGGTCTTAAAGTCCCAACGCGATAATAAGTATGCGCTCTTCAATATAGCGTGGGAAAGTGTTTCATCATCGCGATCTAGCGCCCAATCAAGAAGGTTTTCATCGAATAGGTGGGCGAACAATTGTGCGGAGGCTCGGTTTGTTTCTTTCAGAAGAGCTTGCATCTTTCTCTTAAAGTGCCGCGCATATTCAGAGAAAATGTGAATGCCGCCGTTGGATATATAGCGTGTCGTAAAAAGTCCGTGATCTTCCGAGAAGCGCACCATGAGCATTCTGCTCATGATGAGGGCTCCGGTTTCGTAAGCAAGATTGGCAATCGCTCGGCCAGAAGCGGTGGGCTTTCCGTTCTTCGTTCGGTCGCCGAGCAGGCTCGGCTGGTCGAGGGCGAGCCGTTCCGCATATCGCGCGAGTAAGTTGCGCTCTATTTCGAGTGCATAGAAATATGGTTTGAGATCGATGGCGAATTGATCGTGATCGTCCTCGTAGGCACCGATCTCGATGTCCGATAGCGGGGCTCTATCATCAACTGCTTTAGAGAACTCGATCGGCCTCGTACGGGCCGCCCAGTCGATAACCGCCGCGCCCCATTTAACTTCCATCGATTCGAGCAAAGCGTTGGCTTGGCGCAAATCGCTGGTAACCTTCTCGTCAATCAAAGACTCAATCGCGCTCTGGAGGGTTTCCGATACCTCACTGATTGTTCTGATAAATGCGGGCTTCTTGTACTGGGCGATCGACAGGTGAGCGTAGCGTGTGCGACCCTGCTGAAACCGCTCCAGCTGTTCCTCAAACCTCAGCTCCGCGGCAGAGATAACGCCGAACGCCGCCCCAAAGATATTTGGATCCTTGAGCTGATCCCAAGTCCAAGATTTAGCATCGGCTTGATCGACGACGTCATACCTCCAAATTCCCATCTGGTCGATGAGATAAAAGTAGCGCGTGGCCGGCTGGATATACTCTCGTTTTTCGGCTAGGACAGTCTCTAGTTTCGCGGTAAGAGTATTTGAACGCTTCATTTCGATAACGGCAACCATATTGTCCACAGTGCAGACAGGTTGGCCGTTCTCAGTTGAAAAGATCGCGAGGTCTGGCCTCCGTCGACTTCCGGGAAGGTTCGCGGTGTCAACTTGGATCTGTGCCGCTTTTAGACCAATTCCGAATAGCTTGTCTGTGAGGAGGTCACGCAGGTGATTTGAGACGTCAGCTTCGGAAGAGCGTAATCCCTTCAGAATATCAATCTTTGCTTCCAGCCGTGCATGCTTCTTTTCTGACATCGTGCCCCCTGTGTCGACCTTATAGGGACGTCGTTTCGCGATGGCCAAGTCTGACGGATTGCAATCGCTGTTCGGGGCTGAAGCCGCAACCATGTTCCAGACCTACTCTCGTTTCAGTACGGAACATTATATGAACATACCAGACGAGTCGAGAGCTCCAGATCCAACGGAATGTCCTGTGCCACCGCTTCAAGGATCGCCAAGTCCTGGGACTCCGGCACGCTGACACGTACATGCGGCGCGTCAAAACAGGCGGACGAAGCGATCGCGGACGGCTTGGATATTGTAGTTGAAACCTTTCCAGCCAGCGCGGCGCGCATCCGCCGAAAGTGGGTTCCGCTCCATAAAAAGTTCAGGCGGTTGCAGGTCTGCCGACAGGTAGTGAATGGAGTAGCGTTTCAGGTCTGCCTTCACGAGCACCAAGTAAAGCGGAAAGTAGATCGCCGAGTCCATGCGTTCCTTCTGGGGACCCCACGCCGCGCCGAGGATAGTCCGGGGCAATGTTTCGGTGTCGACAGACGTGGATGCCTTAACCTGAGCCAAAAAACCGCAGAAATCGCAGATTAGATCTGCGCATTTAAAATTGGGCGGAAGGCGTTTGAGCGTCTTGGGGCGCTTGCATCGTGGGCACGAGCATGTTTTCGCCACGATTGTCTCCCCGAATGTGCCGAGGTCCTGCTTGATCGTCGGCACTTGAAGGGCTCCTTGAAGGCGTACGCACTGAAGCTCAGAAGACAGGTTTTTTCTCGTCCGACCTGCGGGGCAGCCCGTGATACTCTCGTACGCGTTCCGAGCGGCTGAAGGCTAGCTGAGCGACATGGTGGTATGGCTTTAGACTCGCCTCTGCGTTGTCAGGCTTTTGGTCTCCGGCTGTCCTGGCGGCAACCGAAACGCCTCGAGCAAGGTTAATTGCCGCTGATCCGGCGACGAGTGGCCCATCTGTCAGGTTGGGGCGAGTCAACATCCGATCAAGCGCCTCCGCGAGCGCAGCTGACTCGACCGATATTTGTTGAAAGCGCGTACATTGTTGCAGCGCGTTGGCGGCGACGACCATATCTCGAACTTGAAGATAGTGGAGCACCACCCGATCGACCGAATGACAAATCTCCTTAAGAGCTCTTTTTTCGGCCGCCGTGCCTCTTCGAGAAACGAGGCTGTCCATGATGAAGGGGATCACGAGAGCAACAATAGCGGCGACGGCCGTTGCACCTGCGCTGAGCCAATTGGCGAGATCCGGACCCTTATCAATCATACCCGCTTTTGCCTCGACCGCGCGGTTGCCGCAATATCAGAAGATCAACGCCACAAGCCGACGCTAGTCGCCCGGCGGTTCCCCGCTGCTGCCTACTGGCAGACATGGTCCTTCGGCCGCTGGAACGTCGTCTATCAAATAGAGCGGTTCGTCTGCGTTTGTTTTCGGGTCTGCTCTATATAGCTGCGTCTTGGGGACCACCTCGGCTAAGGTCGCGGCATACTTTTCAATCGCTGCTACCAGATCCGGATCAAGCTTACCCGTTGTCGTATCCCTTAGTGACAACCGCTCGAGGAGGGAATAAACTGCAAACGGAGATACCTCGCTCTCACTCAGCGATTTCTCTATTGCATCGCCAGCCTCGAAATCGCTTAAAGGTTGTGCCTTCGCATCATGAAATCTGTTCTGGCGCGCCGCCCGGCGCGCCGACCGGCGTGCACGAGCGCCCGTATCGATCAGGCCAGTCAGGCGATGAAGTCCCATGCCCTCGTACATCGCAGGCACGAGCTTTCGGAGCTTTGGGTCACTTTGATCCCATCGAGCGCCACTTCTGGCTACGAAGGCTTCGCGCTTGCGTCGTTTCCGCTTGGCGACGAAATTCGAGAAAGCGATTCCTGTAAAAATTATGGCGGCGATCAGGGCAATGGCGATGAACGGGTACGTTAAAGTTCGCAGGAGCTGAGGAAGGAATCCACCAGACCAGGCGACAGCTGCGGCATTCGGAGCAGGCGGCGTCATGTCGGCGCGCCCCACCCCGATGCTCTTCAATCCTTCCACCTTCCCCAGGCTGATAAATGACAGGTTGCCATTGACGGGACGTACAATCAAAAGGTCAAACTGTACGAAGTCGCCTGGATCAACGATCAAGCCAGCAGGAAGTGTGAAGATGTTTCCGTTTCTTTGCGGATTCGCAAGCTTTCGCAGGTGATCCGACGTTGTACTCAGCCCATATAGCCGGACAACCTGACCACCTTTTACACTGAACCCCAGAGGGTCTTTCGCAGTTGTGTTTCTCGCATTTATGCTCACTTCGCCATCGTTGCGTAGGCGCAGGCGCACAGCAACCAAATCTCGTCTTGTCTGAGTCAAGTCTTGGGAGTTGAGCTGAACCGAGAGGCCGGGAACGGGCTGGCGAACCGCGAACACCGGGATTTGACTCACTACGTCCAGCGTGAGTGACACGCGCTTACCGAAGGCCATATCTGCGACGGGAGGTAGTCCAAGCAAGAAGCCGATTATGCCAAGGAAGACACCCAAAGCCGATGCTGCTTGAAACCACTTGTTGCGGATGAGTCTGCCCAGCATAGAGCCGTCGTCTTTTGTGTCGTCCATAACGTGTTGATTCGCTCTCTTATCCGTATGGTCTGACGTGATCTCCATGCCGCAAAACGTGCACTCATGAAAGGACGTCCGCAATAAGGAAGGGATAATGTGACACGTGCAATAACCGCTCCTTTCTCCTTCGGTCGACAACATCGCCGGGCCCGAACGCGCGAAACACCAGAGGCCTGAGCGCTTCGGCCGCTATCTTGAGGTTGGAAATTGGTGCTCGAAACGGCGGCTGACCACCACTGTTGCCCGTCCAGGGCAAGAACAGCGCCCAGCCTACGCTTCACCCCCAAGATTATACAGCCCGCGAAAACGCAACTCATGCCGCTACCCGCCGCAGGCGAGCCCCACAGATGCCCCTGCACTACTGACCTGCGCCCTAGCGGGCGGCCTTCACCGACTCCACATCGAGCTGGAAGAACTGCCCGTCGAAAGGCGCAGGTGCCGGCGGCACGCCGGGCACCACGAAATGTTTGTGGTTGGCGATCGCCACGTCATTGGAGTCGTACGCGCCCATCGTCACCGTCGCGCCGCCGCGAATCGGAATCGTCACGCGATAGTCGATGGGAAAAATATAGTGACCCACCTTCTCCTCGTTGCGATTGAAGGTGTACGTCGCTTCGGGGTCCGAGACGTGCAGGCTGTAGAAATTGTAGTCGTTCTTGACCGGCGTGCCACCCGTTTGGAAGTGCTCGAACTGAACAATGCCCCCCGTGAAGTTCTTGGGCTCGACCACGCCGCGCGCATGCACGGTTACCTGGTAGGTCGTGCCCAGCTTGCCGCCAAAAGTCCGCACGATCTCGCGCTTGAGTTTCCATTGAGGATCGGCGCTCTGCAGCAGGCTCTGGTCCCAGTGGCATTCAGTGTCCTGGTTGAACTTCGGATTCGCACAGGGCACTTCCAGGCGCAGCCCCGCGAGGCTTGCAGCAGGCGCCGCGCTGTTACCTGGCGCCAGGGTGGCGCACGAAGCCAGCAGGGCTGCTCCAATCGCCACGCCGGCAATCCTCTCTCCGATGCCATTCATGAAACCCCCTCTCGCGTTATAGTTGGACACCCGCCATGCTACCCGTGCGTAGCGCCCCTGCCCAGTCCGGCCGGCTATAACCCCCACTCCCCGGGCGTCAGCACGCTCAACCCAGGAAACAACCCGCGCATATGGCGGACATTCCATGTCAGGATCGTCGGGATATCATGCGCCACAGCGGCCTCCCCGATCAGGCGATCGTAAAGCCGCGCGCCTATGCCGCCACCCTGCGCATAGCCCCGGATCGCCTCGAAGCTTTGCGGCGCGGTCAGCCCGATCAGCGCGGTGACCGCACGCACGCTCTCCAGCGCTGCCCAGGCTTCCTCGGCGGTCAGTTGGAAGGGGGCGTTGGCGCCAAGGCGGGTGAGCGTCGAATAGGCCTCGGCATAGCTGTGCGCGGCGATGGCATAGCGCACGCCGTCGCCGGCCGTCAGCAGGGCGAGCGACGCGCCATGATGTTCGTGCGCCTCGATGAGCATCGCCACCACGACATTGGTGTCGAGCAGCGCATCACTCTTCAAGGTCGCGCTCGCGGACTGCGTCCAGTGCTGCGTCGGCCTCGGCCTGGCTGATCGTCTTGCGCTCGGCGCGCCGCACCAGGATCGGCCCGCGCCGAACCAGCCGCCCGGCCGCCGCCGCTGCCCCCGGCGGAACATAGCCGCGCAACGCTTCCTCCACGATCTGCGTCGCGGTCATGCCCGTAAGCTTCGCCAACTCATGCGCCCGCGCCCGCGCATAGGCCGAGCGAACGTTGAACTGGATATGGTCGACCCGCGACATACCGGTTGCTCCTTCATGGCAAAGATAATGCGCGAGAGTGCCATTGTCTAGCCATATCATAATGTGGCTATATCAGTACCGGCCTGCTTGAGCACGCCCTGGAGCGTTGCGTCGCCGCCGCGCAGGGCATCGGCTGGGCAAAAAGGGGTCAGAGTCACTTATCGGCTCCGCGCGCCGATGCCGCCGCTCTACTCCTCGCGGGAAACATCGCCCGCCCCCTTCCGGGTCGACCTCGGTCCTTTCACCGCCTCGATCCGTTTCGCCGCCCCAATAGCCTCCGCGAAATGGCGCTCGACCGGGCTGGGTTCGTTCAGCGCGCGCATGTGCCACGCGTCATACTGGTTTTCGGCCTTCGCTTTCGCCGCTTCCGCCGAAACGCGCCCCGCGCCCTTCAGAACGTCCCGGTCGCTCAGCTTCAAAAAGTCGTCGAGCTTGGCGATCCAGTCGGCCATATGCATCGGCCGCCGGTTCAGCGCCTGGAGTTCGCCAAATTCCAGATAAGCGGTGACGATGCGGTTGAGCGGTGCCAGCTCGTCACCCTCGAGATAATTCTTGGCAATCGTCGCGTCGGCTTTGCGCGGCGGGCCACCTTCCGATTGCCTGGCCCAGTTCGTCAGCCCCATATGGTCCTTCGTCGCATCGGCGCGAGCGTGTACGATCTCCGCCGCGGTGTGCCCGTGCGCCGCGAAATGCATCTTGTTCTGCACCGTCTTGAAAAAGGCTGCCGACGCCGCCGCGCCCGGATCATAGTCCATGCCAGAGCATCGTGCTGAAAAGTGGGTACCGGTTTTCAGCTTTTCACGATGCGACAACAAAGGCTTAGAGCAAGCAGACCGATTTCGGGCTGCTCGCTCTAATCGCATAGATCTCCAGCACCTTCTTGTAGAACTGCTTCTCCGAAGATCGGATGTCGCGGATGCGTGCGAGCAGCTCCTCGAAATAGTCGGTCGCCGGGTCCTTCAGCCGGGCGTCGTCCATCACGAAGCCCTTGACGAGATAGTCGCTGAGGGATTCGGCCGCCCAGCGCCGGAACTGCAGCCCGCGCAGGGAGCGCACACGGAATCCGACGGCCAGGATCATCGGTAAGCTGTAGATCAGGATGGTCCGGGAGACCTGACGCGGCCCCTCGGTTTGAACTGTCAAGTTTTCCTTGACGGTTGCCTCCTCGAGCAACTCTCCTTCGTCGAGAATGTTGCGGATATGAAGGCTGATGCCCTGTTTGGTCGTCTGGAACAGCTCGGCCATCTCGGACTGGCTCAGCCAGACATTCCCGTCCCGCGTCTGCAGCCGGATGACAGTCTCGCCGTCTTCCGTCTGATACTGGATGATCTCGCCGTTCACGCCGGTTGCGTCCGCGCGCACGGAAGCACGCCCACATCGCCCTCACTTCGGACATGCATCAAGCTGCACGCAGCCATGTCGCGGTTCCCTTTTGTTCTCGTTCTCAACGGATGGAGGGAGCCGCGATATCCGTCAAGCCCGCAGCGATGACAGGCAACGGTCACGGGGGCGGGGGCACATCTCAGCCGCCCAGATCATCCAGCCCCCGAAAGCGCACCTCATGCCGCAGCCCGTCCGCCTCGCGGTCGCTGTCCCCGCTGTCGGTCGTCTCATAGGCGGTCCAGAGCTCGGCATCGCTCATCAGGATCACGCGCATCCGCCGGCACTGTTCCTCCAGCTCGATCGCCTCCGCCTCGCGGCCTTCCGAGCGCTTCACGTCGATCGTCTGGCAGATGTCGGCGATATGGCTGGCGCCATGCTCGGCCAGCAGCGCGCGGTCCTGCTCCCATAGCTGCGCGTCGGTCGGTTTCTCGCTCATGTCCCACAGCTATCGCGTGGCGGTGCCGGCGTCCACGCCCGGTGGCGGCCGAAGGCGTCTTCCTGCTTCGGCGGAGCTAACCATTTTGTCGCGCAACCAGAATGAGCCTCGAAAGTTCACGTCGCCGAGAGGAGACGTACATGGATCAGTTTTTCGGCCGCATTGCCTCACGCAGCGCGACGATCATGGGCCAGCCGGCCGCCTTCCTCATCGCGACCGGCGCCTGCATCCTCTGGGCGGTCACCGGCCCGCTCTTCCATTATTCGGACACATGGCAGCTCGTCATCAACACCGGCACCACGGTGCTCACCTTCCTCGCCGTCTTCCTCATCCAGAACAGCCAGAACCGCGACGGCTCCGCTATCCAGGCCAAGCTCGATGAACTGATGCGCGCCCTCCCGCGTGCCCGGCCGGAATTCATCGGCATCGAACATCTCAGCGACAAGGAGATCTGCGGCATCCGCGCGGCGCTCGAGCGCGAAGTCGGCGTCGGCGACCAGTCCGCGGCCCAGGCGGAGGCCAGCGTCGACGAACTGCTGGCCCGCCGTTAGTCGGGCGCAACGAGGGTAACGGTGCCAGGGGGGTAGCGGTGACAGGCCCAATTTCCCCTGAATTCCTCCGGCCCCATCGCCAACACCTCGCGACCAGTGGCTCAAACGTTCAGAACTATCTGGCTCTTATCCGACTTCCAGGATCCCCTTATGGTTGCGATGCGCGGCTTTCTCGTTGTCCTGCCACTTGAACAATACATGAAACGATAGGCGCCCCATGATTGCAAGCTGATACGATTGCCTGAATGAACCGCTACTATCCAGGCCCTGCACCGATAAGTTAACGTCGGGAAGATATTTATATCCATTAATCTCTTTGCGTCCAACTTCTGCATTTGCGATTTTCATCATCGAATGAATAGCGGGCGCGTCTAAGCCATCTTTATGAAGAAGGCGAATGATAGCCAGCATCATGTTGTTCCAGTAAGTGTCGCTTTCCGCCAGTGCTTCGCCATTTATCAGGATCTGAATGCAGGTCGTAAAACTCAGCTGTGGCGGGTTGCCGGGGTCGAACACCATCGTACCGTCCTGCTGGATGCGGACCGGCTGGCCGGGCTTGAGTATCTTCGGCTGCTCAAGGGCCGTCGCGTCCCACCGATCAAGCAGGCGCACGATAACGCTATCATAGGTGTCGACGAGAGGCACCGCGATCGTTTGCAATCTGGCGGATGTCGTATCCGCAATTTCAATATTTGGCATATCCATATGATCCATATGAGGCCATAAGCCCACCATGGGCTCATATCGTGTCATATGACCGATACGTCAAGCGATAGGCGGGTAATCGCTCCTGGAGCTATATGCGCCGTATAAGCCCTGCATCGTTCGTTGCGGCGAGCCATGGAAATCGCTGGCGGGGTGGTGCCGATCGACAATAGTCGATCGCGTCGCCAGCGCGTCCTTTCGCTTGCGGGCGGCCGGATCAAATACGCCATGTCGACGCCGCCGGCATGGACAAATCTTGACCCCGCCGTCTGATTGGTTACCCCTACGGCATCCGATGCCAAACCTCCGAGTCATTCCCGCTCGTCCTGAGCCGCCAGCCCTTTCGGAGCTGCCCACTCTTTCGGAGCTGCCCACTCTGTCTGAGCTACCCACTCTTCCTGACCTCATAGCCGCAACCCACTCCCCCGAAGCCGCGACCGCCTTTGCATCCTGCACCCTGACGCGCGCCAGCCGCGCGGTGCTGGCGCAGGTCGGGCTCGATCTGATGCTGGGCTTCCCCCCGGTCCCGCGCGCCTGCTGCGCCATGAGCGCCCTTTATGCGGTCGCGCTCCGGTCGGCGGTTGCGGAGCCGGCCTATCTGGTCGCCGGAAAGCTCTATGCGGATGGCGCCCGGGTCTTCGGGGATGCCTGGTCGTGCGGCGAGGAGGCCATGCCGTTCCTGCGCGACGATCTCGATTGGGATGGCCATATGTGGGTCGCCATCGGGGATTATCTGGCTGACATAACGCTCATCGTCACCGCCCGCTCGCCCGGCGCGGCGGAGGAGCTCGAGGCCCTGGTGTTGCGCGAGTTCGCCGCCGACAGCCGCCTGATGATCGCAAAGGCCGCCGATACCCGGAGCCTCGGCCTGGAATATCACCCGGAATATGTGCTGACCCCCGAAGAAGTAGACGCGCTCGCCCGCGGCGCCGAGGCCTGGCTGCCGCATCGGGAGTGATGGCGGGCGGGTAGGGGGCCGCGCCCGATTCAACCCGCCCCCGCGTCTGCTGTACTCCCGCGCTCAAAGCGCAAGAACCGGAGTCCGCAACCATGTCCCCCAAATCCCCGCCCGCAAGTAACGCTCCAAGCATAACCGATACGCATCGCGAAAATGCGCAAGCACTCGCCCAGCATCGTGCCAATGCAGTCTGCGCGCCCTGTGCGGCCACACGCCCTAACGGCGCAGCATGAAAACCCACGCCCTCCCTAAATCCCGCACAACCGCAAAGAACCGCGAGATTTTACGCGCCTCGCAAGTGGCTCGCAAAAATCACCCGATACATTATTTTCTCAAAACGCCCGCCGCACCCGCCAACACCATGACTTCCCCTTCACTGGAGATCGCCATGAACATTGATCCCGAAACCTTCGCCGCCGCCTGGCTCACCGCCTGGAACGCCCATGATGTCGAGGCGGTGCTCAGCCATTTCCACGATCACGCCACCTTCACCTCGCCCTTCGCCGCGCTCCTCCTTCCCGAAAGCGGCGGCCGGGTGGCGGGCAAACAGGCCATCCGCGACTATTGGCACGCCGGCTTGGCGCGTGTGCCCGATCTTCACTTCACGCTGGAGGCAGTGTTCGTCGGCGTCGATTGCCTCGTCATCGAATATGTGAACCAGAAGCAGGTCCGGGTGAGCGAGGTGCTGAAGTTCGACGGCGACCGCGTCATCGAAGGCCATGGCACCTATCCCGCCCATATCGCCAATCCCGTCGGCACCGCCGCATCGGCCGAGGGCCCGCGCGGGTGAAGTGCGGCGTGCGTCGTGGCTTAGGGGGTGACCGCCTGGCGCATCACGCGCTGGGTGAGCGCCGCATCGTCGCCGATCGCCACGACCACGTCGAGCGTGCCGCCGTCCACCACTCGGGCGAGCAGCACCACATAGTCCCCGATGTTGAGCCCGGTGTCGATCTGCACCTCGGCCAGCACCGGCATCTCGGCCATCGCCGCCGCCAGATTCTCGGGGCGATGGGCATGCGCCGCATTGGTCAACTTCGCGGCGCGCTCGGCCTTGACCACGCCCTTGATGCCGCCCTCATAGCCCTCGAGAAAATCGTTCAGCTGCCCCCGGTCAACGCCGATGCGCCGCGCATGGGAGAGCACGGCGGCATATTCGGTCAGCCGGGTCTTGTCATAATCCGCGCCGAACACGAGCTTCACGATCGGCGTCATCGGCGCGCGCAGCTGCAGCGTGATGCCGGCATGGTCGAGCAGCGCCTCATAGGCGGCCGGGTCGGCATCGGCGGCGGCGGCGAAGTCATGCGCGCGGGCAAGCGCGCGGTACAGGGTCGTGCGGGTGCGGCTGTCCGCCGCGCGCACCGCGGCCGCGGTCTGCTGCGCGAGCATCAGCTGGTCGGTCAGGCTCCCCGCCGGCCGCGACACCGCTGCGACGATCTCCTCGTGCGGCCCGTCGCCATCATCCACATCGCCATGGACTTCGCTGAGCACATAGGTGTCGCCCTCGTCTACCTCAGCGAAGACCCTCTCATCGCCAGCCTCGTCCTCAGGCAGCTGGTCCTGATGAGCGATCTCGTCGCCGATCTCGAGCGCTGCGTGTGGGCCGTCAGCCCAGGCGGGTGCCGCCACGACGAGCTTGGGTGTGGTGCGCACGGCTGCGTCGACCTCGCCGTCAAGCCTCGCCTGGGTCGCTGCGTCGACCAGCTCCTTCCAGTTGATCACGCCGTAAATGAAGTCGATCTTGTCCCCGTCGGAGGAGAAGGGCATCAAGATGCCACGGTACAGGGTGTTGTGCCCGCGCGTGCTGAGAAACTCGGCCTCGAAGCCGATCGGCGCGCGGTTCGCGATGATCTGGAGATAATGGTCGGTCAGCCGCGACAGCAGCGAGCGACTCGGCACCTGCGCGATATGCGTCACCGAAAAATCGTGCTGGCACTCCTCGCGCAGCGCGCGGCCGAGATAGGCGATCGCCGGATTCTCGATCCCCTTCGAGAAATCGAGCAGCACGCTGTACGGGCCGAAATCGGTGATATTGGCCGGGTCGAGATCGGCCAGCGAAGGGTAGGGCCGCTCGTGCAGCAACGACACCCAGTGATTATAGGCCTGCACATGCATGCGCCGCTCGTCGGTGGTGATATCGAGGCGGGCGTCCTCGACTCCGGTCTCGGCCGTATCGAGATCATCGCCGGTCCGATCGTCCCCGAAAGCGCGCGCGTGATCCATGCAAAGCTACCCTGTTTGGGCGTCGACGCCCGTTACCTAAGCGTTCTGCACCGTGCGTGGTAAACGATGCGTAAAGGCGCGGCGCCCGGCGGCCCGGGATTGTGCGCGCTTGTCAGCCGCCGGCCTAGCTGATAAGCGCCCCGCCTTCGCGTTCGCCCATCCACGGGCGAAGCGGGGAAACGCCGCTTTAGCTCAGTTGGTAGAGCATCGCATTCGTAATGCGGGGGTCACAGGTTCGAGTCCTGTAAGCGGCACCATTCTTCCCCTCCGAAATCGGCCGCGCCACGACAGCTATCTCACTGTATGATTGGTGTTTGAGGCAATCGCGACTATTCGTCGCCTTTTACAGGATAAAGCAAATGGCGAGTCCCGCGGGACCCAGGAACAAATCGGAGCTGGGATCCGCGCTGATGAAGCTGCGGAGCGGGCTGGTGGGCATCGTCCTGCTCAGCGCCTGTCTCAACATTTTGACGCTCGCCGGCTCGATCTATCTCATGATGGTCTATGATCGGGTGTTGCCGGCGCAAAGCCTGCCCACCCTGTTCGCCCTTTTCCTGATGATTGGTGTGGCCTACGTCTTTTACGGCGCGTTCGACGTGATGCGCGCGCAGATGCTAGCCGACGTGGCAGCGGCGTTAGACCGCCGGCTGGCGTCGCGCGTCCAGGCGATCGAGATGCGCATCGCCATGGAGCGTCCCGATACCAAGGACCGGGTGAGCCCGACGCGCGATCTCGATCAGTTGCGGAGCTTCATCGCCAGCGCGGGGCCGCCCGCCCTGATCGATCTGCCCTGGATCTTTTTCTTCCTGCTGATCCTGACGCTCGTCCATTACTGGCTTGGGCTGGTGACTCTGGTGGGCGCGATCGTCCTCGCCATCCTCACCATGGTCGCCGAGCGCGTCAGCAAAAAGCATGTCGCTGCCGTCACCGATGCCTCGGCGCGGCGGCGCAACGTCAGCGATCGCCAATGGCGCCACGCCGAGGTGATCCACAGCCTCGGCATGCGCCGCCGCATCATGGCGCAATGGGAACGCGTTCACCTGCAATTCCTGCACGAACAGTCCCGGCTCACCGACACCACCTCGACTCTGAGCGGCCTCAGCAAAGTGCTTCGCATGTTCCTCCAATCCGCGGTGCTGACGGTCGGGGCGATGCTGGTGATCGACGGCAAGGCGACTGCCGGCATCATCTTTGCCAGCTCGATTCTATCCGCACGCGCTCTGGCGCCGGTCGATCAGGCAATCGCCAACTGGCGGGGTTTTGTCGCGGCGCGGCAGGGCTGGGCACGACTCAACAACCTGTTTCAGCAAGTGCCGGACAATATCACGGTGCGGACCGAGCTGCCGCCGCCCGCCAAATCCGTCGCGGTCGACAAGCTGTCGCTGGCCCCTCCCGGCAGCAACCGCCAGACCGTCACGGACGTCAGCTTCCGGGCCGAGGCCGGCCAGGCGATCGGCATCATCGGCCCGAGCGCGTCGGGAAAATCCTCGCTGGTGCGGGGCATTATCGGCGTGTGGAAGCCGGTGCGCGGCACGGTGCGGCTCGACGGCGCCACGATCGACCAATGGGATAGCGAGGTGCTCGGCCGCTATCTGGGGTATTTGCCGCAGTCGGTCGAGCTGTTCACGGGCAGCATCGCCGAGAATATCGCCCGTTTCGAGCCCGAGGCACCGGCTGAGGCCGTGATAGCGGCGGCGGTCGCGGCCGGCGTGCATCAGATGATCCTTCAGCTTCCAGAAGGTTATGAAACCCAGGTCGGCGAGGACGGTACCAACCTGTCCGCCGGTCAGCGCCAGCGGATCGCGCTTGCCCGCGCGCTCTACCGCGATCCGTTCCTGCTCGTGCTGGACGAACCCAATTCGAACCTCGATCCGGAAGGCGAGGCGGCACTCGCGCGCGCGATTACCGGCGTCAAGGCGCGCGGCGGCGTGGTGCTGCTTGTCGCGCACCGCCCGGCGGTGCTCAGCACGGTGGAGCTGGTGCTGCTGATGCGCGCGGGCACGGCTCAGGCTTTCGGACCGCGCGACGAAATCCTGGCCCAGCTCAACCGGGCCAGCCAGCCCAGCCGCGAGTCCGGGCCCGGTGGCCTGACCGTCGTGCCGCAACGGGTTTGATTCTCCATGACGATTTCGCCCCCTATAGACGCCTTCACCGTACCCGAAGAGGAGGATTTCGGCTCTGCTCGGCTGCGCGCACGTACGCGGCGGGCGTTCGCGCTCATCGCCGTGCTGATCTTCGGCTTTTTCGGCTTGGGCGCGATCCTGAAAGTCGGCGGCGCGGTCGTCGGGTCGGGAGAAGTCACGGTCGATTCCAGCGTCAGGACGATCAGCCATGCGACGGGTGGCGTGCTCACTGCTCTCCTCGTGCGCGATGGCGATCACGTCACGAAGGACCAGATATTGATGCGTCTGGATACCAGCGTCTCGAAGGTCGGTTCGCAATCCGCTTCAACCGGTCTCGATCAACTGCTGGCACGGCGCGCGCGGCTGCAGGCCGAGCGCGACCAGGCCGCAGCGATCCAGTTTCCATCGGAGCTTGTTCGCGGTGCGGGCGGCCGCGACACGATGGCGTCGGAGCGCCGCCTGTTCAATCTGCGGCGTGAGGAACGCAGAGGGACGCTTTCGTTGCTTGGCGACCGCATCCGCCAATATGAAAGCCAGGTCCGCAGCTTCGAGGTTCAGATCGAAGCGACCGAGAAGCAGATCGTTCTGATCCAGCCTGAGCTCGCGGGGCTGCGCAAGCTCTATGCGCGCCAACTGGTGCCGATCAATCGCATCAACCAGATGGAGCGTACCGCAGTCCAGCTCGAAGGCTCCAAGGCAGCCCTCGAATCCAATATCGCCGAGGCGCGCGCGCATATTTCGGAAACGCGCGAGCAGATGCTCAATGTCGACAAGTCGGCGCGAAGCGATGCCGGCAACGCGCTCGCCGAGGTTTCGACCCAGATCAACGACCAACAGCTTCGGTCAGCGACGGCAGGCGACACCTTCGCGCGCAGCGTGATCCGTGCACCGCAATCGGGTGTGGTCGACCGGATCGCCTTCACCACGATCGGCAGTGCGGTTCCCGCGGCGCAACCGATCCTCCAGCTCGTCCCCGATCGTGACCGGCTTGTGGTCGAAGCGAAAGTGCGGCCGCAGGATATCGATCAGCTCCGCATCGGCCAACCGGCGCGCGTCGTGTTTTCCGGGCTCGAACGGCAAACCACGCCGGATATCCCCGCCAGGGTGATTTTTCTTTCGCCCGACCAGATCCAGGATTCGCGCACTGGCCAGACCTATTATCGCATCAGGGTGCAGCTCGATGCGAAGGGCATGGCGGATGCGCCGCAGATCGCGCTGAAGGCCGGAATGCCCGCCGAGGTTTTCGTGCAGACCGGCGACCGCTCGATCCTTTCGTTCCTGATGAAGCCGTTGTTCGATCAGCTTCGCCACGCCTTTCGCGAGGGGTAAACCGGCTAGGGCGCCTTCACTTCCTTGCCGGCGCGGCAGCGGCTCGCCCCGGCACCGGCCGCCCAGCGCAGGCCCTGTTCCAGCAGCGTCACATTATGGGGTTCGCTATAGGTTTCGGGGCGATGCCCGATCGCCGAATAGAAGGATCGGCCATTGGCGATACAGCGGGTCCAGGCGATGGGGTGATCGGCGCCCATGCGGAGATTCACCGCCCCCTCGCCCGGTGAATAGGTGGATTCATCCAGCGTAGCGAGAACACGCGCGCCGTTGGTGCGGGGGTTGGTTTTGAAGGAATACCATTCGTCGTTCATCGTCCATTCGCGCGGCAACCCGTGCGTGATCGCGTTTGCGCCATCATCGACGCGGACGCGCGCGTCCTGGAATTGCGGGCCCATGGGATGCCCGATGAAACGCGCTCCGATCAGCGTGTCGGCATACCAGCCCCAGAAATAGGTCGGGTCGCCGCCCGAACCATGGACGCCGACAAAGCCGCCACCTTCTTCGATATAGCGCTTGAACGCCTTGCGTTGCCCGAGCGTCAGCACATCGCCGCTTACGTTGTTCCAGATGACCGCGTCGAACTTGCGCAGGATCGCCGGGGTGATCGCGCCGCCCTTGTCGGTCGTGACGATCGTCCAGCCATTGCGCGCCGCCATTGCCAGCATCGCGGCGTGGGCCGCATCAACTGACGGCCCGTCGCGGAAGCCGGTGATCTTCTCGAACAGCAGGAAGCGCGGCTTTCCGGGCGGCGTGACGAGCTTCGGATGATCGACATCGTACCGGGCGCAACGCCACGCCTTGTCCTCGGGCGTGACCGGGATCCCGCGCAGGTCTCGATCGAGCGTTCCGAGCGCTGTGTCAGTCATCCGTTTGCCGATCAGCGCGCGCAGCGACAGGATGGCGGCGTAGGTCGGCGGCGTGGTGCCCAGGAGCGAAGCCGGCAAACGCGTCAGCGCGGTCGGAGCATCGCGCGCGACAAGTGCCTTGGCTTCGGGCTTGATCAGGATATCGATGACCGGGGAGTCGAGCGAATAGGCCTGGTCGCGGGGTGGGCAATCGATCGGGCGCGCCGCACTGGCGGGCGCCGCGAAGCCGACGACCAGGATTGCCCCAGCCATTGCGGCCAGCGACCGCAAGGTGCTCAACTGAGCGATAATAGCCATCCCCGTCCCCTCTCGACCGCGTGCACGCGATTGCTTCTTCGCGGCAGCGTGGCGAGATTCACGCCGATGTCCAACACAATCGTGCTGATCACCAGCTCGGGGGTTCAGCGGGGTGCCAGGCCGTTGGTGAGGATGTCCACCGTCTGCGACGCGACGGCATCGGGGCTCATGTCACCGCCGTCGGCGCGGTACCAGCGCGCGGGCCAGTTCAAAGCGCCCGCGAGCGTGAAGGCAGTCAGGCGTATGTCGGGTGCCTCGATCGAGCCGTCCGCCACACCGGCGCTGATCATCGCGCGCAGGGCATCGTCGATTTCGCGCTTGAGTGCACGAAACCGCGCCGCGCTTTCGGGCGACAACGCTTCGTCCGCGGTGCGGATCACGCAACGCCCGAAATCATCCATGATGATCTCGGCATAGAGACGCAGGAAGCTGCGCAGCCGGTCGAGCCCCGTGCCCGGCACCGCCCGTGCGGCAGCCGCAGCCTCGTTCAGCTGTTCGATGCCGCGCGTCACGCACTCGAACAGGACCTGATCCTTGTTGCCGAGATAATGATAGATGGTCGGCTTGCTGACCCCGAGGCTCGCCGCGACATCGTCGAGCGAGGTTGCGTGAAAGCCCTGCGCGTTGAACATCCGGACCGCCGCGCGCAGCACCGCCTCGCGCTTTTGCTCGCGCTCGGTCTTGCGTTCCTTCGCCGTCCGAAATGGCGACAGTCCGATTTCGCCCATGGTCCCGCCCCGGATTTCCGCTTCGCGATTTATGTCGCAATTTCCGAGACCACCATACCGGCTGGTAAACTCTAGACCAGAGAGTTTGAGGAAGCGGCCAAAAGTACGACGGTACCTTCAGGGCGTCGTCGCCGTTGCCTCCCGCTCATATTTGCGGCGCTGCTCCTCCTGATCCGCCAGGCTCGGCACGCGCAACGCCTGGCGGAGCGAATCCGACAGCAGCTCCCGGGCATAGGGATCCTGACTAGCCTTGCCGTCCTGACTGACCTTGAACTGGGTCCCGAGCGCCTGGGGCTGGCCGATGCTCTGCAGATACCGGTCGAGCGTTGCCGAGCTGATCCATAAAGCCGCAGGCTGGCCGCGCGCTACGGCGACCATGGCGAGCAGATGGGCCTTCAAATAGTCGTTGGGCTTCCCGCCATGCTGGAAGACAAAAGCCGCATGGAGGAAATCGTCCCCGCTCTGGAGCGCGCCGGTATCGAGCAGTGCCTGAGTCCGCACCCGCCTTTGCTCATCGGCTGGTCCGACGATGGCCCAGTCGATCTTCGGGCCCTGGCGTGCCTTCTGGTCGGCATCGTAAATCGCCGTCATCTCGGCATTGGTCGGCCGATCGATCTGGCGCACATAGGTGCGCTGCGGATCCCAGGGGCCAATGCGCGCGCCGTCCGTTTCACGAACCAGCGCGAATGGCTCCATGTGCGCGCCGACATAAAGCGCCTCGGCATGACCGGCATCGATCACGTGAATCCTGAAGATGTCGGGCCTCGCGCCGGGGCGGGGATCGTCGAAGCTGAGCTCGACCGCGTCGTCGAGTTCGCGCGCGCTGATCGTGCTGCGCTGAATGGCCGGGCCGGTCACGTTGCTGAAGCTGTCACCATCGGTGGCGAAATGCTCGGGGCGAACCCAGATGCCGCTCCAGCCTTTCGCCGTGCGGTGAAGTTCGAACTGGAACAGCGTCTTGTCCCCAGCCCGAAACGCCCATCGTCCGGCGGGGTCAGCGGCCATGGCCGGCGTGCCGACCAGCAGGAGCAGAGCGATCAGGGCGCGCGAGAACATGGGTTCCTCCAGAATTTATCCAGCGATCAGGGCGCGAACAACGGCGTACCCTTGGGTCCGCGCTCGGGCATATCATCCCGCGAGACATAGCGCGTGATCCATTTGGGATAGCCCTCGGGCGCGAGCACGATGTCAGGTAGGCCGACAGGGTCGTCGCCTGTCTCCACCCAGCCGGCACCGAGGCAACGCGCGCAACTCTCGCGCTTGCAGCGGAAGCTCACCAGATCGATTTCGGTGTTCCACTGCCCATGCCCCTTGCAGATCGGGCATGGCGCATCGAGGGCGCCATTGCAGGGCTGAAGCGGGACATTGTCGAAGGCATGCGGGCTGTCGGGGCCGTCGCAGAAGATGACATTGCTGGCGTGGGGCATCGGCTCTGCTTTTGTCCGGTACGATATTCAAACAGCGGGGCTTGTGGGCAGTTCCGCCCGGCAATCGAAGGTCGCCGCCTGGCCGTGCACGCTGCCACGCTCGTCGATCAGATTCCAGACCGTCCCCCGCTCGATTTGGAACCTGCGGCCGGTGGCGGAGATGCGGATGCCGGCAATATCGTCGACAAAGCCATTGCGCGCGACGCGGTCGAGCAGGGTCTGACGCTCCTCGCGGAGCATCGGCTCAGCCGACAGGCGCGAGGGCATGGCGGTGAACTTCTCGAACGACATCTCGAACTGGTCGAGCGCGGCGCGGTTGCCGAAGAAGAAGATTGGATCGGGCTCTTTGCCATGCGCGACGATCACCCTGGGTGACGTCCAGAGCGCCCGCGCCAGATCGTCGGCGGGCGCCGCGAGCTGGCGGCCGGTCAATCGCTGATAGCTCGTAGCGATCAGGTCCAGCCGCGACCGCATATCAGCTGTATTGAGATGCGGAGGTAGCGGCGCGGTCGTCATTGGCCTTGCGGTAGCCCAGATCGGTTTTCCAACCAAGAAGACCGGCTGTCGATCATGTCCGCAGCGCGGCGTACGGCTGCATGGTCTTGCTTGACAGCAGAATGCCCGCAAATATCTACTGACGGGTATATTTTATTCCAATAGGTACGGCATAGCCGTCATCACGAGGCGATTTCGATGGATTTGAACGGCGTAGCGGCAATCGTCACCGGCGGTGCATCGGGGCTCGGCAATGCGACCGCGACAATGCTGGCGGCGCGCGGCGCGAAGGTTTCGATCTTCGATCTGAACGAGGAAGTCGGCACGGCGGCGGCCGCCGAGCTTGGCGGCGCCTTCTTCAAGGTCAATGTCGCTGATGACGCAAGCGTCGCCGAGGCGCTCGAAGCGGCCGAAGCTCTGCATGGCCCGGCGCGGGTGCTGGTGAACTGCGCCGGCGTCGCGCCGGCGGTGCGGATCGTCAACAAGGAAGGCATCGCGCATTCACTCGACGTCTATCGCAAGACGATCGAAGTGAATCTGATCGGCACTTTCAACATGATCTCGAAATTCGCCGCACGGCTGATCGCGGCGGGGATCGAGGGCGAAGAGGCGGGCGTGATCGTCAACACCGCCTCGGTCGCCGCCTATGACGGGCAGATCGGCCAGGCGGCCTATGCCTCGTCAAAGGGCGGCGTGGTCGGGCTGACCCTGCCCGCGGCGCGCGACCTCGCCCAGCACCGCATCCGCGTGGTGACGATCGCGCCCGGCATCTTCCTGACCCCTATGCTGATGGGCCTGCCCCAGGCCGCGCAGGATTCGCTGGGCACCCAGGTTCCGCACCCGAGCCGGCTCGGCAAACCTACCGAATATGCGATGATGGTCGAGTCGATCATCGCCAATCCGATGCTCAATGGCGAAGTCATCCGCCTCGACGGCGCGATCCGCATGGCGCCGCGCTGAGCCATGGCGGAGACCTTCCTTCTCGAGCGAGACGGGGGCGTCGCGCGGATCGTGCTGAATCGGCCCGAGATCGGCAACGCGCTCGATATCACGACGGCGCGCGCGCTGATGGAAGCCGTGATCGCCTGTGATGAGGACCCTTCCGTTCGTTGCGTGCTGCTGACGGGCGCAGGACGGATGTTCTGCGCCGGCGGCGATGTCGCGAGTTTCGCCGCGGCGGGGGATCGGCTGCCGTCGCTGCTGAAGGAGATCACGGTCTATGTTCACGCCGCCGTTGCGCGGCTGGCACGGATGGACAAGCCGGTGGTGACCGCGATCAACGGTCCCGCGGCGGGGGCGGGCATCGGGCTTGCGCTGATCGGCGATATTGCGCTGGCCGATCCACGCGCGCATTTCACTTTGGCCTATACCGGCATCGGGCTTT
>JBDTXU010000275.1:0-4733 GCA_040006055.1 Sphingomonas bacterium
AGCGCTTCCTCGACTGGTTCGATCGCGGCGATGTCGAGATCAAGCGCGATCCGTCCGCGCCGCTCGATGCCGTGCGGGTGATGACCGCGCATGGCGCCAAGGGTTTGCAGGCGCCGCTGGTGATCCTCGCGGATGCCGCAGTCGATCCGACCCGTTCGCCGCGCTCGGTGGTGAAGTGGCGGCCGGACGACTGGGGCCTCGAACTGCCGATCTTCCGCCCGCGCGCCAGCGAGCGCGGTGGGCCGCTCGGGCCAGTGCTTGATGCCGATGCGCAGCGCGAGCTCGAAGAGCATTGGCGGCTCTTCTATGTCGCGGCGACACGGGCCGAGGAGCGGCTGGTGATCGCCGGCGCGCTCGGGCCGCTGGCGAAGGGCGAGCCGCCGCCGTCGAGCTGGTACGCCGCCGCTGATCGGGCGATGACCGCGCTTGGCGTGCCGCCCTCGCCTGAGGCGCGGAGCTTTACCGGGATCGCGCCGCAGCGCCCTGTCGCGGCCTCATCGCGGAAGCTGGCGGAGACGGTCGCGGACCAGGCGCTGCCGGATTGGGCCGCCAGGCGCGCACCGGTCGAGGCGCGTCCCCCGCGTCCGCTCGCGCCGTCATCGCTGGGCGAGGACGAGGTGGCCGATCCGCCGCCCTCGCCGGCGCTGCGCGCCGCTGCCGAACGGGGGCGGTTGGTCCATGCGTTGTTCGAACGCCTGCCCACGGTCCCGGCCGATCAGCGGGTCGCCGCGGCGGATCGCTGGCTGGAGACGGTCGGCACGGTTGCCGAGCCGGCCGTGCGGGAGGAGATCAGCCGGACGGCGCTGGCGGTGCTCGACGATCCTCGCTTCGCCGGGCTGTTCGGGCCGGAATCGCTCGCGGAAGCGCCCATCGCGGCGGTGGTGGGAGACGGCGTGGTCGTCTCGGGAACGGTCGACCGGCTGCTCGTCACGCCGGATCGGATCCAGGTGGTCGACTTCAAGACCGGACGCCAGGTGCCGGCGACGCCAGCCGATATCCCGCCTTACCATGTGCGCCAGATGGCGGCCTATGTCGAAGCGCTCGGGGTGATCTTCCCCGGGCGCACCGTTGAGGCGGCGCTGCTCTATACGGCCGCGCCGGTGCTGCTGGTGCTGCCCCGTATTCTTCTGGACGCGCACAAGCCCGGCTATGTCGCCGCGCAGTAAAGCTGTGAACGGCGCGCTTGAGGGTTGGGCCGGCTGTCCCTAGATTGACCTCCAACACAGGAGATTCCCATGGCCACCAAGAAAATCACCGACGACAGCTTCCAGAGCGACGTCCTCAGCTCTGACAAGCCGGTACTGGTGGATTTCTGGGCGGAATGGTGCGGGCCATGCAAGCAGATCGGCCCGAGTCTGGAAGAGATTTCCGACGAGCTCGGCGAGCAGGTGACGATCGCCAAAATCAATATCGACGACAATCCCGATGCCCCGGCGCGATATGGTGTGCGCGGCATTCCGACGATGATCCTGTTCAGGAACGGTGCGCCGGCCGCGACCAAGGTTGGCTCCGGGCCCAAGAGCCAGATCAAGGCATGGCTCGAGGGTGAGCTTGCCAGTGGGGCTGCCCTGTCCGAGGGGCCCGCCGGCGAGGCTGCCTGATTTTCCCGTGGCTGGCCTGATCGGGCCGGCCGCGTCTGGTCGGGCCGGGTTGATGTTCTCGCGAAGGCGCAAAGGCGCGGAGATGTAGCGCGGGAGGGGAGTTCTTCTTTCCTCTTCATCGCGCATCGCTCGATACTGCCCGTAGCTGCATAAGGCGCATCGCCCGAACATGCGCTTCGCGCCTTCGCGCCTTTGCGCGAACCAACTCTTCGGACCGTCAGACACGATGACTGAATGTCGAAGGATTTCGACGACGCTGCGGATGTGGCCGCGCTTTCCCTGTTCATTGGCAGGAACAGGGAAAGAAAATTTTTCTTCCCTGTTTTGGGGTGATTTGTTGGATTTATTATCCTTTCTGATCAGCGTTTTATATGCTGTTTTCGCTGTTATTCGATAACAGGGAAACGAAAACGCGGAACAGGGAAACGCTTCTGCGATAACAGGGAAAGGTCGTGCGAATAACAGGGAAGCTTGATTCAACAGTAGCCAGAAATCGGCTTTTATGATGCGGATCTTCATGAGGAGGACGCTGACATGAGCGAGCATCAATTTGAATCAAGCGAAGGCACGGATGGCATGGTGGATGCGGCTGCGTCCGGCGACTGGACGATCGGGAAAGGCAAGCCGCCGGTCGCGTATCAGTTCCCGAAAGGGCGATCGGGCAATCCGGCAGGCCGCCCTCGCCGGGCACCCCTGATTTGAAGGGTACTAAGCGATACTCGCATGTTGCGTAGGTCGACCGTGGACTCATAAACTGGGTGGCGAAATGTGGTGGGAAGCGGACGTTCGTGGTATCATGATCGAATGTACAGCGTCGGCACATCGAGTAAGCGGTTCTGGCAATGGTTCATCACTCCGCCATCGTCCGGAACATTGTGGAGGCGGGCAGCTTTGTCCCTTTGGACCACGCCAACGATCATGCTTTTTCCGCTGCTTCTGCCGATCCTTGAGCCATCATCGATACCTGACATCCTGGCGGATTACTGGATGATATACCTTCTATTTTTTGGTGTCCCGTTCGCTCTGGGGGCGTATTGCTGGCGCCGTGCTAGCCGGGCGAGCGACCACACGCAGAGTCCGCTGGTGGGGCGTTAGCTGCCATCCCGTTTCCGGGGCCATCGCTTCAGCGATGGGAGGGGTGAGGGTGACTGGCATGAGTGTCTCACACTCAACCTCACCCCGCGCTGCTTCGCGGCTTGCCCCTCTCGTGAAAGGAGAGGGGCAGAAGGGCGCCGCGCAATGTGTGTGAATCCAGTAGCTCCTAGGGAGAGGGGGGTGGTTCACCGGTAATAGTCATGGCGTTCGGCGCCATCGAAACCGGCCGCCGACCAGGCAGCACGCCTTGAAATCTTCTCCCCGACGCGCATGGGCAGGGATCGTTGCGGCCGAGTTTTTCGAGAAGCTCGATATCGCCATGAACGAAGCGGAAGCCCCGCTTCACATTCGTCTCGGGCGGATATCCCTTACGCCGCTTCGAGCTGACCTCGAAAGCAGGGCAGGTCGGCGAGTTGGTCGATGCGTGGCATGACGGCCTCCTGTCATTGTGTCGCCTGAGCGCGACAGCGGGCGGATGCATTGGGCGCGGGCTCTGGTCAAGCTGAGGCTTTAATTTTCCTATTCACCCGGCAGTTCGGCCTGACCCGCCCCAAGTCCGCGCGTGTCGGGCCTGAAGTGATCATGGCGTGGGAGTGTATCCGTGGCAGGCGCCCAGGCGATGTGGCTAGCGTAGAAGATATGGAAGCCGGGCACGACGCTATCGGGCTCGTCGAGCGTGGCGATGCTGAAATCCAGCGTCTCGGCCTGGTGATCGACCCGCATGAACAAAGGCGTACCGCATTTGGTGCAGAAGAAGCGATGGCCGAAATCGCTCGACTTGAAGATGCCGACCAGATCCGATCCCCGCTGATAGTGCCAATCCCCGATTGGCACGGTCGCGAAGGCCATGGCCGGAGAGCCGGAATTGAGTTGGCAAGTCCGGCAACGGCACCAGCCGGCGTCGAATGGCACCGAGGTGAGCCGATAGCGAACCGCGCCACATGCGCAGCCGCCGGTCCAGTCCGTGTCTTCAGCTTCGATAGTCGGCATTGATCGCGATGTAGCCATGGGTGAGGTCGCAAGTCCAGATGGTCGCGCGGCCGTCGCCAAGGCCGAGATCGACACCAATGTCGATCTCGCTGCCTTTGAGGTGTGCCGCCACCGGGGCCTCGTCATAGCCCTTCACGGCGAGGCCATCGCGCGCCACCTGGGTTTCGCCGAAACGGATTGCGAGCCGGTCGCGCTCGGCGGGTTCGCCGGCCTTGCCGATAGCCATGACGACGCGGCCCCAATTGGCGTCCTCGCCGGCGATCGCTGTCTTCACCAGAGGCGAATTGGCGATCGACAGCGCGATGCGGTGGGCGCTGCCGTTACTCTCGGCGCCAGTCACCTCGATGGTAATGAACTTCGATGCGCCCTCGCCGTCGCGGACGACGAGATGCGCGAGTTGAAGGCAGAGATCGGCTAGCGCGGCGCGGAAGGCGTCGGCACCGGCATCATCAGGCGAGGCGAGGCGGGTGTTGCCCGCCTTGCCGGTCGCAAACGCGAGCACGGTGTCGCTGGTCGATGTGTCGCTGTCGACGGTGATGCAGGAGAAGCTCTTCATATTGGCGTCGGCGAGCGCTGCCTGGAGGAAGGCGGGATCGACTGCGGCGTCAGTGAAGATGAAGCCAAGCATCGTCGCCATATCGGGCATGATCATCCCCGATCCCTTGATGATACCGACGAGATTCACCGTCCGGTCGCCGATCACCGCGCTCGTGACGGCGGCCTTGGCGAAGGTGTCGGTGGTCATGATCGTGGCGGCAGCGTCCTCCCAACCGCACGGCGCGGCGGTGAAGGCGGCGTCGAGCCCGGCCTCGGCCTTGTCGATCGGCAGCGGCACGCCGATCACGCCGGTAGAGGCGACGAAGACGTCGGAGGGCTGGCACCCGATATGCCCCGCCGCCCGCGCCGCGATCGCCTCGACTGCCGCGCGGCCGCGGTCGCCTGTAAAGGCGTTGGAGTTGCCGGCGTTGACGACCAGCGCGCGCGCCTCGCCGAGCGTCAGCGCCTTGCGGCACCATTCGACTTCGGGCGAGGGGCAGCGGCTCTGGG
>JBDTXU010000276.1:0-9804 GCA_040006055.1 Sphingomonas bacterium
ACTTCACCAGCCCGGCGCCCTCGACATATTTCATGTCGAACTGGGTGACGGGCATATCGGAACGCGGATCGCGGTAGAGCGGCACCAGCTCCGCCAGCGGCCGATCGCCGATCACCACGCCGGCGGCATGGGTCGAGCTGTGGCGCGGCAGGCCTTCGAGCTTCATCGCCAGATCGAGCAGATGGCGCACACCGGCATCGCTCTTATATTCGGCATGGAGTTCGGAGACCCCATTTAGCGCGCGGTCGAGCGTCCAGGGATCGGTGGGGTGGTTCGGGATCAGCTTGGCAAGACGATCGACCTGGCCGTAGCTCATCTGGAGCACGCGCCCGGTATCCTTGAGCACCGCGCGCGCCTTGAGCTTTCCGAAGGTGATGATCTGCGCGACCTGGTCGCGGCCATATTTCTCCTGAACGTAACGGATCACCTCGCCGCGCCGGGTTTCGCAGAAATCGATGTCGAAGTCGGGCATCGACACGCGTTCCGGGTTGAGGAAGCGTTCGAACAGCAGGCCGAGCTTCATCGGATCGAGATCAGTGATCGTCAGCGACCAGGCGACGACTGAGCCCGCGCCCGATCCGCGGCCCGGGCCGACTGGAATGTCATGGTCCTTCGCCCATTTGATGAAATCGGCGACGATCAGGAAATAGCCCGGGAACCCCATCTGAATGATGACGTCGAGCTCGAATTCGAGACGGTCGCGATAGGCTGTGCGCCAGTCTGCTTCTTCTTCCCTCCCGCTTGCGGGAGGGGTCCGGGGAGGGCCTGTCACGACACCGGATGCCGCGTCTGAGGACACGCCCTCCCCTAGCCCCTCCCGCAAGCGGGAGGGGGATAAGGAAGAAGAGCCCGCCAGCTCCTCGATCCGCTTCAGCCTTTTCTCCAACCCCGCCCGCGCATCGCGGCGCAGCGCCTCAGCCTCGGCCGCCGGGTCACCCGCCAAACTCGGCAGGATAGGCTTGCGATAAGGCGCCATCACCGCGCAGCGCTGCGCCACCACCAGCGTATTGGCGATCGCCTCAGGCAGATCGGCGAACAGGAGCCGCATGTCCTTCGCCGGCTTCATCCAGGCGTCGGGCGAGCTGCGCGGGCGGTCGGTACTGGTGATGTAGGTCGAATGGGCGATGCACAGCATCGCGTCATGCGCGTCGCCGAAATCCTGGTCGGCAAAGCAACAGGGATTGGTCGCGACGATCGGCAGGTCGCGCGCATAAGCGAGATCGAGCAATGCCGGCTCGGCCTTGCCCTCGGTCTCGTCGAGGCGGCGCACCAGCTCGATATAGAGCCGGTCGGGAAACAGCGCCTGGAGGCGATCGGCATAGGCCAATGCCCGGTCGGTCTGGCCCTCGGCGAACAGGCGGGTGAGCCCCCCTTCCCCACCGGCGGTCAGCGCGATCAGCCCGTCGGTGCGCCCTTCGAGCGCGGCGAAATCGACATGCGGCAGGAGTTCAAGCGGACGATCCAGATGCGCACGCGACACCAGGGCGCAGAGATTCTCATAACCCGTCTCGTCCTGCGCATAGAGAGCGAGCCAGTCGAGCGGCGCCTCCATGCCGTCGGGCATGTCCGGTCTGGCGAGGCCGAGCATCGCGCCGATGATCGGCTGGACGCCGCTTGCCTTGCAGCCGTCCGAAAACGCCATCGCGGCATAGAGCCCGTTGCGATCGGTCAGCGCGGCGGCGGGAAAGCCGAGCTCCTTGGCGCGCTTGGCGATCGCCTTTGGCTCGATCGCGCCGTCAAGCATCGTGTAGGACGAGAAGATACGAAGGGGCACGAACGCTGAATGCGGCATTGCGAGACTATGTGAGCCCGAGGCGATTCTGGGAAGGCTGAAGCGGGGATTTAATTGCAATCATTGTCGCGACAGCGAAATTCGATGTCATGGCAACGACTATCCACAGAAATATTCGCGATGAGGCGGATCGCATCCCGCCATGGCATGATCGCCTGTCGCAGGTTCTGGCGGCGGATCTGGAGCGTCGTTTCGCCGCGCACAGCGTGACACCGGCACAATTCCGCCTTTTGGCAGTGCTTGGGCGCGGTGAATCGGACACTGTTCGCGGCTTGGCCGGCGCGCTGCGTCTCGACGGTGGGGCGGTGACGCGCCTTGCCGATCGGCTGACGGCCAAGGGCCTCGTCGCCCGCGAACCGGACCTGACCGACGCGCGCTCGGTGCGGCTGTCACTGACCGAGGCCGGCGCAGCTCTGGTCCCGATCATCGATGCCGAAGCCGATGCGCATGAACGCGCCTGGTTCGGCTCGCTGAGCTATTCGGAACTGCGGCAATACAAGCTGACGCTGGCCAAGGTGCTGCAGCCGGCGGAGATCAAGCCGGACGAGGTGTGGCTGAGGCGAGATTTGGGGTCGGGGTGAGCAGACGGCCCAGCGAGAGGCCTGCGGAGCCGCTTTACCGCCCCCGTCAGCGAAGATTGATCGTGATCTCGTCGTACAATGCGTTCTTCGCCAGATCCGCGGTTGAGCGCAGGTCCGTTTCCGCGCGAAGCGCATCGACCAAGGTCTTGCGGGGCACCTCGGTATGGCTATGCTCGTTGCCGTGCTTGCCGGCCATTGTCGACATGACAGATGTCAGCCGACCAGGCTTGGATTTCGGACCGCGATTGGCGAGCTTGTTCCACATGCTTTTCGGCGTGGCGTTCAGGCTGCCGTGATGGCCGACCTTGTAGACGTCGACATCGGCGAGCAAGTCGGCGAACGGCGATTGCAGGGCATATTCCCAATTTTCGAGTTGGGCATCGCCAGGAAAGAGCAGGCTTTTGGAGCCGGCTTCGAACAGCAGGATCAGGCTCGTATTGTTCATCTGATCATCGAGCGAGCGCACCAGCCCGAGCAATTGCTCGGCATTGGCGGTATCGATCCGTTCAGCGATCCAGCGCTGCTCGGTCAGTAATTTGCTCGCGGGATCATAAGGCGCGTCCGGGAAAAGCGTCTGGTCGGCGACCGGGCCCATCGCCTCGCCGATCTGCTTGGGGGCGAGTTGCCAGAATTCATCCTTGTCACGCGACCGCTGCTTGCGGATCGTATCGGCCTGATGGAGCGTCGGTGGCCCCAGCACATGGACCTTCACTCCGGGCAGCACCGCGTCGGTTTTCGGGTCGCAACCGTGAAAGCAATACACGCTCGTGCCCGCCGCACCCATTTCCTGCAGATTGCGGACCGCCGACAGGTTCGCCAGATTATCCTCGCCAATAAAACGCAATTGCCCTGCAAGCGCCGGCATGCGTTGAAACTGCCGCTGATCGATATGCGCGACCACCTGTGCCGAAACCGCGTGCATCGCCGCAAGGGTGTTCTTGCGCGCCGCGAATGCCTTGGCACCGTCCACCGGATCTGGCCCGAGCGAGTCGAGCGGCGCATCGGGAGCCTCCGTCCAGGGCTGAAGCACCAGGTCGGGCTTCAGGGCCTTCAATACATCGCCTGAACCCTTCCCGTCCGCCCTGGTCGCAAAGCCGCTGATGTGATCAGCATGGCGGTGAGTCGCGACGACGATATCAAGCTTGTTGCCGCACTTCTCCGCAATATCTTGCGCGACGACCAGCAATTGCGAACCAGCAACATCGGGCGGCAGGCCGGTCGTGCCGCAGTCGATCAGGATATGCTTGCTGGGCTGATCTTCATAGGTGAAGCGCAGCAAGAAGCAGTCGCCAAAGCCGACCTGATAGGCGAAGATGGTGGCCTCGACAGGCGCGTTCTCGGCTCTGGGCATGGTCACGCTCCCATCCGCTTTTGATGCAACAGCGCGAACCGCATCCGACTGGCAGCGTCGCCCGTATCGATCGCGCCGGTATCGTACAGATATTGGAGCCGTGCTCCCTGCCTCGGGCCATCGACCAAGGCATTGGCGATGTGGTATTTGACGTGCCCATATTGATCCAACACAACCACGCCGCCGCCAAACGCCGCGATCCGCGCCGTCGTCGGCATGCCCTTTGGCCGCTGGCAATTGAGGATCGCCTTGCACTCGGCGCCAAAAATATGCGCGATCTGGATATATTGGCAGATGGTTTCGTGAAGAAACATGCCGTCGGGCCCAACCCGCGTCGCCGAGTCGATCGATACGACTTGGGTCAGGCCTCGCTCGCTGATACCGAGGGGGCCGCGATTTTCCCACAGGAAGCGGAAGAACTCGTCGCAATCGCGCGTCATCGCCTGGTAGTTGCTGCGGGCATAGGTGAGCGCACCTCCATCCGCGAACCGTGTCCAAGTCCCGGTGTTCGGATCACAGCCCTGAGCGGGCGTTTCGATCCCATAGACCTTGAAGGCGGCGCGTAATGTCGACCGATAGAAATAAGGCGCGTCGTCAGGCACGAGCTCTTGATCGGCGGTGAGGAGCGCGGTGAGATATTGGCCGAAATCGAGATCGGTCGGCGGACAATAATCGATCGCCCGAATGCACATTGTCAACAGGTGCGCCGCGAGTTTGGTGCCTTCCTCCACAACGAGCGCCAGATTATAGCTGTCGCCGTTGAACTTGCCGAGGCCGGCAATCCGCTTGCACCATAATTTCACGAACGCATTCATCACCGCCGCGACCGGTAGTTCGCCGCGATTATGCGGCTCGGCGAATTCGGGGTCGTCGAGGAGGTCTGGCCTGGGTTGGATTTCGACCGAACGCCGCAGCGCATTGCGCTGACCCTTCTCCAACTCCGATCCAACCTGCGCCGCAAGGCCGAGAAGGATCGATCCCTTAATCGACTCCGGGTTCAGCTTGTCCTCATGGACAAGCGAAATCTTTTCCTCCCCGACCGCGTAAACGCCGTCTTCACCGATCGCCGCCGCGACAACCGCCTCAAGTGAGAACAGTGATAGCAAAGCAACGATGTCCGCAAAGCCCTCGTGGAACGCGGCCTGATCGGGACCGGAAGCTTCGGTGAAGCGGGACCGCAAGCCATCGAGGATCGCGTGCGTCGTCTCATGGGCGATAATATCGTGCGACAAAGCCGTAAAGATCGGCGTTCCGTCATCGCGCCGGAAATAGCCGAACATCACGGCTCGGTCCGGTTCCGAATAGAAGGCGTTGGCCTGGGCAAAGGCATGCGGCGCGATATGCAGTTGGTGTCCGCCGGAACTCCAACCGACCCGCCGGCCGAGCGCCCGCTCGAACATCCCCAGCGTGCGCATCGCAATGGCGTAGGCGTTCTGCGCATGAAAGTTGGGGTCGGCGATCGTGCGCGCCTGAAAGGCAGGGTCCAACAACGTCTCGCCTAACGCAGGCGCGAAGGGATCGATCAAATCTCCATTAGCCAACTGATAGGTCTGGCGATCGCGATAGGCGCGCTGTTCGGTGGCGTTATAATCGACGACCTTGATCCGATAGCCGGTTGGGCCTTTGGCGAGAATCTCGGCGGGAACATCAACCTGAACAAAGGCCATCGGCCCATTCTCGCCGCCAAGCCTTAATCCAGGATCCTTCGCGACAATCGTCAGCTTTCGGATTGAAGGTGAGTCGCCCATGGCACTTCCTATTCCGTGACTTTCGCTTATGATTCGTAGAATATTGTCGAACCGAAGCGATCTCCTGGCAAGTCAATTCAACGCCAATTCGCTATTACCTGCAACCAATTTGGATGTTTATTTGGAGATACTGCCCCGATCTCTTGCAGGCCCGCAAAAAGGGAAACAGCTAACGGCATGGACGCGCGCCTGGTCCGGACGCGCGACCTACCCCAGCAACTTCTCGATGTCCGCCTCGATGTCTTCGGGCTTGGTAGTCGGCGCATAGCGCTCCACCGTCTTCCCGCTGCGGTCCACCAGGAACTTGGTGAAGTTCCACTTGATACCCTTCGAGCCGAGCAGCCCAGGCGCGTCGCTCTTCAATCTCTCGAACAGCGGATCGGCATTGTCGCCGTTCACGTCGATCTTGGCGAAAACCGGGAAGGTCACGTCATAGGTCAGCGAGCAGAAATTGGCGATCTCGGCCGCGTCGCCGGGCTCCTGCCCGCCGAACTGGTTGCACGGAAAGCCGAGCACCTCGAAGCCGCGATCGGCATATTTGCGGTGCAGCGCCTCGAGCCCCTCATATTGCGGGGTGAAGCCACATTTCGAGGCGGTGTTGACGATCAGCAGCACCTTGCCGGCATAAGCCGACAGATCCGCAACGCTGCCGTCGGCGGCCTTGACGCTCATCTCGGTGATCGCGGTCATGCGCTCTTCTCCTCGTGACGGGCCAGCATCATCTGCAGGTTGCGGCGTACGCCTGGCCATTCATGGTCGAGGATCGAATAGACCACCGTATCGCGAACCCGTCCATCCGGCATGATCCGCTGCCCCCGCAACACGCCGTCCTGCTTCGCGCCGAGCCGCTCGATCGCAGCCTGGGAGCGCTTGTTGAACCAGTCTGTCCTGAACTGGACGCAGACACAGCCCAGCGTCTCGAACGCGCGCGTCAACAACAGCAGTTTGGCCTCGGTGTTGACACCTGAGCGCTGCACGCTGGCGGCGTAGAAGGTGCCGCCAATCTCGACGCGCCGATTGGCCTCGTTCATGCGCAGATAGCGGGTCGAGCCGACGACCCGGCCGGCCTTATCCTCGACCGTGAAGGTCATGCTCCGCGCCTGTTCCTGGTCGCGGAAGGTGTAGGCGAACCAGAGGTCGATCGTCTCGGGCCCGGGCGCGAGCGAATAGAACAGCTCCCAGAGCCGCCCATCGGCCGTCGCTGCGACCAGCGCGTCGCGATCTTCAGTCGCCAACGGGCGCAACGAGACGTGCCGACCTGTCAGCACTGGCGCCTCGCGCCAGTTGCTCATGCCAGCCGTCCGTCGTGAAGCCGTACCACCCGGTCCATCTTCAACGCCATCCGCTCATTATGTGTCGCTACAAGGGCGGCCGAGCCCTCCTCGCGCACCAGGCGAAGGAATTCGGCGAGCACCACATCAGCGGTCGCCTCGTCGAGATTGCCGGTCGGCTCGTCGGCGAGCACCAGAGCCGGCCGGTTGGCGAGCGCGCGTGCGACCGCAACGCGTTGCTGCTCACCACCTGACAATTCGCTCGGGCGGTGCGTCAGGCGGTGGCCAAGGCCCAGCGCAGTGAGCAGCGATGCGGCGCGCTCATCGGCTTCCTTGCGGCTGCGATCCTGAATGAGCTGTGGCAACACGACATTTTCCGACGCGTTGAAATCGGGCAGCAGGTGGTGGAACTGATAGACGAAGCCGAGCTGGTTGCGGCGCACCCGCGTGCGCCCGGCCGAATCGAGCTTCGCGGCCTGCTCCCCGGCTATCCGGATCGAACCGCCGAACCCACCCTCGAGCAGCCCGACCGCTTGGAGCAGGGTCGATTTACCGGATCCCGACGCGCCGAGCAGCGCAACGATCTCGCCCGCGCCGACCGTGAGGTCGACGCCACGCAGCACCTCGATCGTCACCCCGCCTTGGGCGAAGCTCCGGGTCAGCCCTGCGACTGCGAGAATTGGCTCACTCATAACGCAGCACCTGGACCGGATCGGTGCTCGCCGCCTTGAATGCAGGATAGAGCGTCGCAAGGAAGGTGAGGAGCAGTGAGATCAGCACGATCCCGATCACCTCGACCGGGTTGGTTTTTGACGGCAGCTCGGCAAGGAAGCGGATCGAGGGATCCCACAGATTCTGCCCGCTGGCATATTGCACGAAATCCACCACACGCTGGCGGAAATAGAGGGCGATGAACGCCAGGATCAGCCCGGAGACGATCCCCAGCACGCCGATCGTGGTGCCCACGGTCATGAAGATCTTGATCATCCCCCCGCGTGTCGCGCCCATCGTGCGCAATATGGCGATGTCACGCGTCTTTGCGCGCACCAGCATGATCAGCGATGAGGCGATGTTGAACGCGGCGACAAGGATGATGAGGCTCAACACGCAGAACATCACGACCCGTTCGACCGCCAGTGCCTCGAATAATTGCGCGTTCATCTTCCGCCAGTCCGACACGACCGCCCTGCCCCCCACCTTGTCGGCCAGCGGGGCGAGAATGGGCCCGACATTATCGGGGTCCGTCGTCTGGAGTTCGATCATCTGAACCGAATCGCCCATCAGCAGCAGGGTCTGGGCGTCCTCCATCGGCATCAGCACATAGGCCTTGTCATAATCATAGACGCCGACCTTGAAGATCGCGCCGACCGTGTAGTTGACGATCCGCGGCACCGTTCCGAAGGGCGTCGTCTGGCCCTGCGGGCTGATCAGCGACACCTGGCTGCCGACCTGCGCGCCCAGCGCATCGGCAAGGCCCGATCCTATCGCGATCTGATTGCTGCCGGGCGTAAGGCCCTTCAGCGATCCCATCACGACATTAGTGCTGATCGTCGGATTGGTGCGGATATCCTCGACTCGCATACCGCGCAGCAGCACCGCTTCAACCCGGCCATTGAAGGTGGTCATCAGCGGCTGTTCGATCAGCGGCGTCGCGCTGGTCACGCCGGGCGTCGCCTTGGCGATCGTCACGACGTTGCGCCAGTCGGGCAATTGCCCGCCAATCCCCTGCACCACCGCATGGCCGTTCAGCCCGACGATCTTGTCGAACAGCTCGGCGCGAAAGCCATTCATCACGCTCATCACCACCACCAGCGCGAAGACGCCGAGCATCACGGCGCCAAGGCTGAAGGCAGCGACGACGAGGATGAACGCCTCGCCCTTGCCCGGCAGCAGATAGCGGCGGGCGATCATGCGTTCGTAGCGCGACAGGATCATGATGTTCGGAGCAACCCGTCCGGAGAGAGAATCGGCGTAGCTCTAAGGCGCACATGCATTGCTGGCAACTGAACGGGCCTGTTGCGCAATCGCCACAGGGTTGCCGTAATCCGTTCGGGCTCGCCACATTCCCGGTGACAAAGTGCGGGTCCGCACCTAGCAATCCTTTCACTGACACACAGGCAACGGCCGTGGTTCGGGGAATGCTTTCAGCGCCGCTCGGGAAACGAGCCTGGTAGCGGAAGCGGACAAGGGGGCTGACGAGCAGTCGTCACGCAGGCGCCCGGGTTGGAAACAGCCCGGGCGTTTCCGATTCTGGCGCAGGCCGGGGTCTCTCTCAACCAGCATGCGCCTTCTCCCCTCATTGTCATCCCCGCGAAAGCGGGAACCCATCTCGTGCCGGTCATTTTTCGCGGCACGGATGGGAGATGGGTCCCCGCTTTCGCGGGAATGACAGGAAGGAAACGTCAGAACGACTTGCTGATCGTCCCGCCAAAAGTCCGTGGATCGCCCGGCTGACCGACGATGAGACCCGTGCTGCCCGACTGCGCGCTCAGCAACTCGTAGTAATTCTTGGCGAACGCGTTGCGGACCCAACCATAGACGTTGAAGTCCTTGTGCCGATAGCCGAGGCGGAAGTTCGACAGCGCATAGCCATTGATATTCATATAGGCGGAGTAGGACGGGTTCGACGAGTATTTCGAACGATAGCTGCCGTCATAGCCGAGATAGACCTGCCCCTCGCCGACCGGCACATTATATTCCGCGCCATAGGAGAAAGCCCATTTCGACACGCCGGGCAGCACCTGGCCCGAAATGTCGCAAACAAGCGGGCTCAGCCCAGGCGTTCCCGCCGGCGCCGGCGTCGCGCCATTCAAGGCCGGGTTGCCGCCGGCGAGCTCGGGCGGGCACGGTGCGTTGACGAAGCGGACATATTTGGCGTCGGTATAGGCGCCGTTGGCATAGATGTTGAAGCGGTCGCTGGGGCGGAACGACGAGTCGAATTCGATGCCGCGGACCCGAACCTGGCCGGCATTGGCTAGATAGCCCCGAATGACGGTCGTCTGGCCGTTGTTCACGGTCGCCTGGAAATCATAGACATCATCCCAGAAGCCGGCGAGATTCA
>JBDTXU010000277.1:0-8679 GCA_040006055.1 Sphingomonas bacterium
CTGCCGCGATGACGAACAGGGCGAACAGGAACATCCCGAAATTCAGCATCAGGGATGCGGGAAAGAAGAGCAGCGCACCCGCTGCATAAAGGCCGAGACCGACCAGGATGCCGGCTCTGTAACCCAGGCGCCGCATCAGCAGCCCGGCGGGCAACGCCACCACGAAATACCCGATATAGAAGACGAACTGGATAAGCCCGGCTTCGGCCCGATTGAGGCCAAGCGATTTCTGGAATTGGCGGATGAGGATGTCGTTGAAATTATTGGCCATCGCCCAGAGGAAAAACAGGCTGACCACCAGAATGAAGCCCCAGAGATAGCCTGGGGTGACGAACCCGCGTCGTTCTCCGTCGGCCGCTGCGTCCTGCGGCGTTGCACTCCCGATCATCCCCAAGATCCTGCTCCATTCTTTTTTGTCATGGTCTCAAATAGCGTCGTTTCAGGCGAAGGCGTGTACCTCCGCCGGGATCAACCCCTCGCACCGTAGCGCATTCCAAAGCTCAGGCGGAACCTCATGCTGCGCGGAATTCGCCGCAGCCTCCACCTCCGCGACATTGCTGACGCCCACCACTGGCAAGGTGACCCCGGGGTGGCTCGCCGCGAATTGCAGGGCGACGGTCGGCAGCGCCAGGCCGAAGTCGCGGCATATCGCTTCAACCGCAGCGGTCTTCGCACGCACCGCTTCGGACGCCGGGGCATAATCGTGATAGGCGTTTGGACCTGACGCGCCGGCGGCGAGAATGCCTGAGCTGAACACGCCCGCTGCCACGATGCCGATACCGCGCCGATGGCAGCTATCGAAGAATTCAGCCGCGCTCTGGTCGAGAAGGGTGAAGCGCCCGGCGATCAGGAACAGGTCGAAATCGGCATGCGCCATGCTTTCAGCGCAAATTTCAACCTCGTTGACGCCCAGTCCGATCGCCCCGACCGCGCCTTGCTCGCGCAATGCGTTCAGCGCCCGGAAGCCGCCGCCGATGGCTTGCTGGAACATATGTTGGTGATTGGCGCCGTGCGTGGCGCTGCCGAGATCGTGCAGATAGAGAATGTCGATGCGGGCCAGCCCAAGCCTGTGGAGGCTCGCCTCGAACGAACGCATCACGCCGTCATAGCTATAGTCGAATACCGCGCTGAACGGCATCGGCGAGCGGAAGCCATCCCGTTCGCGCGCGTCCGCGGGGAAAAGCAGGCGCCCGGCCTTGGTCGACAGGAGATAGTCATCCGGATTGCGTCCGCGCAGCGCGTCGCCGAGCCGGCGCTCGCTCAGACCGGAACCATAAAAGGGCGCTGTATCGAAATAGCGGACACCGCGTGTCCAGGCTGCGGTTACCGTTGCATGTGCGTCGGCTTCGCTGATTTCGCGATACAGGTTCCCGAGCGACGAAGCGCCGAATCCGAACGGTCCGCATGCCGCAAGCCGGGTCAGCAGCGCGGGGCGGCGGGTGCTGGCGTCAGAAGTGGGCAATAGCCTTAAGGACATTGTCAGCCTCCGCGATCAGCAGGGGGATCTGTTGCGGCAGATCCTCCGCTTCGACACTGTGGGTTTGTAACGCGGCAGAGGGGATCTGCCCGCCGCGCATCGCGGCGATGACACGCTCGAAATCAGCCGCCAGCGCGTTGCGGCTCGCCAACATGGTCGTCTCGCGCTTGTGGAATTCAGGGTCGTCGAACACGAGATCGCCTTTCGTGACGCCGACGAGAACCAGCGAACCGCCATTGGCGACAAAGGACAGGCTCTGCGCCATTGCCGAGAGCACGCCGGTCGCGTCGAACACCGCGTCGAACATCTCACCGTCGGTGCGTTCCGCCAGCGTCGCGGCCAGATCCGGCCCCGCCAGCACCGTCCGGCCCAGCCCGAGATTGCTACGCGCATATTCCAGCCGTGCCTGCCGCCTGTCGACCAATGTCACCGTCGCGCCGTCCAATTGGGCAAAGAGGGCGGTGGCGATACCGATCGGTCCGGCGCCGACCACGAGCACCCGGTCGCCCGCACTCAGCCGCGCCCGCGATACAGCGTGCGCACCGATTGCCAGGAACTCGAGCATCGCGGCCTGGTCGAGCGTCAGCCCGGTCGCGTCGATTACCGCGCGTTCCGGCACGGCGATCATCTCGCACATTCCCCCATCGACATGCACGCCAAGCACGCGGATATTGGCGCAGGCGTTGGGCTTGCCACGGCGGCAGGCGATACATGTACCGCAGTCGAGATAGGGGTTGATCGCGACGACCTGCCCCTTGCGGAAAGTCGATCCTTCGGGAGCGCTCTCGATCTCGCCGGCCAGTTCGTGGCCCATCACACGCGGATAGGTCAGGAAGGGTTGGCGCCCCGCAAAGATATGATAGTCGGTGCCGCACAGCCCGACCCGCCGGATGCGCACCAGCACTTCGCCTTCGCTCGCGACTGGCTCAGGGGCAGTCGCGATTCCGACATCGAACGGCGCGTGACATACAATGATTCTCATGCGCTAACGCATACCGTCTGATCGCATATATGCAATCCTGATTGCATATATGCGATCATAGGTGAGCCTCGTGGGTTACGGGCGCGGCACGAACGGATCGATCGTGCGGATCGTCCCGTCGGGATTGTAGAAGAGTTCGGTCGCCTTGACGTTGCGCAGCCAGGTTTTGCCCGAGAGCTGCGTGTCCGCATAGAATAGCCACCAGCGACCCTTATATTCGACGATGGATTGGTGCGTGGTCCAGCCGTCCACGGGCAGCAGGATCCTACCCTTGTAGGTGAAGGGACCGTAAGGCGAGCTTCCGATGGCATAGACGAGGAAGTGCGAGCCACCGGTCGAGTAGCTGAAATAATATTTACCGCGATATTTGTGCATCCACGAGGCTTCGAAAAAGCGACGGTCGCCGTCGCCGCTGACGAGCGGTTTGCCGGCCTCATCGACGATCAGCGCCTCACGCGGCTTTTCGGCGAATTCGAGCATGTCGCCGCGCAGCTTCGCCACCTGGGGCATGAAGGCCTGCTCGTCCTTGCCTCGCGGGTCGCCGCCAGGCCCATTTGGATTATAGACGCCGCCCACATTCTTCTGGAGCTGCCCGCCGGAAAGCCCGCCGAAATACATGTAGCTGCTGCCGTCATCGTCGACGAACACAGCGGGATCGATCGAGAAGCTGCCTGTGATCGGCTCGGGCCGCGCCTTGAACGGGCCCGCGGGCTGCTTCGACGTCGCGACGCCGATGCGGAAGGCGCCGGCGTGGTCCTTGGCCGGGAAATAGAGGTAATAGGTACCGTTTCGATAGGCGGCGTCGGGCGCCCACATCTGTCGCGCTGCCCAGGGCACGTCAGCGATGTCGAGCACGTTGCCATGCAGCTGAACCGGGCCCTTGGGGTCAGCCATGCTCAGTATGGCATAGTCGCGCATCTTGAAGGCGCCACCCTCGCTGTTCTTGAACGGCTCGACATCGGCGAGCGGCGGCCCGTCATCGGTGTCGTGGCTCGCATAGACATAGATTTTGCCATCGAAGACATGGGCCGAAGGATCCGCAGTGAAAACCGAGGTGACGAGCGGCTGGGACAGATACTGGCGCGGCGGTGCCTCCTGGGTCGCAGGCGCCGATCCGGCGCCGAGCGCCCCTATGCCCAGCATCGCCAGCAGGACAGGAAGCCGATAGGCGCTGCGTGTTATTCTTTTCTCCAACTCATCAGCCGTCGCGGTTCGAGCGCGAAACCGCTATTTTCCCTGAAGCAGCTCGACGCCATACGGCGCCAGCTCGATCTTTCCAGCATAGGTCTTGTGGCTGAGGAACCCGGTTCGGGTGCCGGCAAAATCAACGGTCGCGGGTGCATTGTTCGTGTTCACGAGCATCAACCGGCCCTCGACGGTGCGCGCGACGACGCCTGCCGGTGTGACCGGCCCGCGTTCGATGCCCACGCTGCCATAGAGCGAGCGGATGAGCGGCGCGATGAACGCGGGCTGGGCCGCTGTCGCCAGATAGATCGCCCGTCCCTTGCCGAAAGCGTTGATCGTGATCGCCGGGCTCTTTTGTGGCGTGTTGTCGAACGTCGCCAGTGCCTTGGCCGTGCTCGGCTCTAGCACCTCATAATAAGTGTCGGTCCCGGTGCGCATCTCGCCATCGAACAGGACCTTGAGTGGCTGCTCGGATCGATAGAATTGGCTGGTGCGCAACCCGAACACATCGGCCAGCCGACCCGGCAGCGACGACTCGAACCATTTCCCGGTCTCATCGACCTTCGCTGAATAGCCCGTCATGATCACCGTGCCGCCATTCGCGACATAGTTGCGGACAGCGTCGGCGGTCGCCTTGTCCATGAGATAGGCGCTCGAGAGGACGACCAGCTTGTAGGCGCTGATCGGATCATGCCCGACATCGATCACCGCCGCATCGACATTGTCCTGGAACAGCGGCTCGAAGACTGTCTTCACAAGGTTCGTGTAGTTGCCCTTGAAATATTCCTGCATCGTGTTCGGGCCCGGCGGGGGGCTCGTCAGCCAGTTGGTATCGAACGAGAAGTGGATGGCGACCTTTGGCTTCTCGTACCGCGGAAAGCCCATCGTCCGCAGCTTCCTGAACTCGCTCGCGATCTGCCCGAATTCGTCGACCTTCCAGGATGGGCGGCCGTCATGATCGATCAGGCCGAACAGCGACTGCTCCTCGCCGCCGATATGGGAATTGAAGGTCCAGGCAAGGAAGGTCTGGGAATAATAAAGCAGCCCGAAATAGGCCCACATCCGCGAGCGTCCCGGCGTGCCATAATAGCCCCCGCCGCCGGCCGTGAACTCGTTGAACCAGACCGGCGTCTCGTGCGCCGCCCGGTTCATCATCACTTCGAAGCCAGCGCCTGTCGGGTCGCCGGGGTAAAAGCCCTGGGCGCCATAGGTCGAAATCTCGTCCCATGAGCGGAGATAGTCGAACCCCTTTGTCCATGCGGTCGGCCAAAGGTTGGATGCAACCGGGAGGTTCGGCGCATATTGCCTGCGGACGGCTTCCAGGTCCTTGAGCGCGCCTATTGTGTCATCCGACCAGTAGCGGCGCAGGTCCAGGTTGCGCTCGTTCGGCCCCGGCCCGTTGACATAGGGCAGATCGATCTGATCCCAGCTGTTGACCCGTCGCGACCAGCGCTGCGTTGCCCATGCCTTGTTGAACACCTCGATCGAGCCGTACTTCTTCTGCAGCCACGCAACGAAGCGCGTGCGGTCGGCGGGGGAATAGGAGACCTGGCCGTTGCCGATTTCGTTGTCATAACCGATCGCGATCACCGCCGGGTTTTTGGCGTATCGCTGCAACATCTTCTCGGCGAGCCGCCGGGCGAGGCGCCGGTAATCTGGGTCGCTGATATTGTCCCAATAGCGCGACGCCTGGTTCTTGCGGACGCCGTCCTGGGTGACGATGTCGACCCCCGGATATTCCTTGTGCAGCCAGATCGGCGCAGGCTGGCCCGGGACATCGACGATCACCCTGATCCCGGCGGCGTGCATCTGCTCCAGCACGTCGTCGAACCATTCGAAGGTGAAGCGGCCATTCTCGGGTTCGAACGAGTCCCAGGAGAGATCGCCCACCCGGACCATGTTGAAGCCCGCCGACTTCATGATCGCGATGTCCTGCCGGATCTGCTCGGGCGAACGGTCGACCGGCTGGTAGCAGGCGCCGACGAAGAGCTGCCCCTTGCCGGGCCATTCCGGATGCCCGGCAGCGCTCTGCGCCTCGGCCCTGGGGGCCGCGGCGAAGGGGGTGGCGGCAACGGCAAGCGCCAGCGTCAGAGCGATGCCGGCCCTCCTGGCAACATGGTGCTTCATCCGCGCAATCCCATCCTGCGAAGTCTCGAACGATTAAGGCAGTGTCCGCGCATGCGGACGTCCGCCGCGCCCATCAGGCAAAATCGATCTTGAACACGCTGGCGTGCCGCGTCGGCAGTTTTCCGGGAATCTCGATCACGAGCGCCTGATCGGCCTGTCGGAAGCGCATTGCGCCGGGATGCCCGAGCAGCCGAACCTGGCGCACCCGCCGACGTTCATGAGGATTGCTCGCCGCCAGCGCGCGGATCTCGACTGCGCCGGAAGGTTCGCCAAGCGTGAGCGCGTAGAGCGTCTCCCCAGCGGTCGTGAAACGGATATCCTTCGCAGTGTAGACGGTATCTTCCCTGAACATTCCGACAGCGGTTTCCGTCGGCCCCTCGCCATGGATCTTCCACGGCCGGGTGCCATGGATCGCCTGGGAATTCACCTTCATCCAGGCCGCGAGCTCAGTTACCAGCTGCTCGGATTGCGGGGGCAGGCTGCCATCGGGATACATGACCACGTTGAGGAGCAGGTTGCCATTCTTGCTGACGATGTCGGCCAGCATCGTGACGACCGCGTCGGTCGTCTTGAAGCCGTAGTTCTCATTGTAGAACCAGTCGCTGTTCGAGGTGCATGTTTGCCAGGGCAGGGGGCTGATTCCCTTGAGCACGCCCCGTTCGACATCCTGCACGGCCGCCCCCAGGTGGAACTCGCCCGAGCCAGTGTCCTTGCAGTTGTAGACGGCTTCGACTTTGCCGCCACGCATGCTGTTGTTGTACAGGCGCGCGACCAGCGTCCGCCCCACTTCGCCGAACGGAAGCCCGCCGTCGGAATAGAGCAGGTCGGGCTGATAGGTATCGACGAGATCGGAAATCCGGTCGAACCAATGGCGCTGGAATTTCGGATTGGTCGTGTACCAGGTGCCCGGCTTGTTCAGGAACGGCTCGTCCCGATTGTCGTGGTAGAGGTCGGCATAGCGCGGGTTCGCGCCATCATAGTCGATGCCCAGTTTCGGCCAGAACTGATCGTAGAGATGGTTTGGATGCCACCAGGTATAGCTGGCGCCGAGGTGCTCGGAGACGCCAAAGCGCAGGCCACGACGCTTCGCAGCCGCCTTCCAGGCGCCGACGATATCTCGCTTCGGCCCCATCGTGGCCGCGTTCCAGCGGTGGTGTTTCGAATTCCACAGATCGAAATTGTCGTGATGTACGCCCATCGAAACGAAGTATTTGGCGCCCGCGGCGGCATATTTGTCCATCAACGCATCGGGATCGAACTTCTCGGCCTTCCAGTGCGGAATGAGGTCCTTGTACCCGACTTCGGAAGGATGGCCGTAGGTTTTCACATGATGGTCATAATGCGGGTGGCCCGGCACGTAGAGGAAGCGCGCATACCAGTCGCCCTGACGCGGCACCGCCTGCACGCCCCAGTGTGCCCAGATGCCGAACTTCGCATCCCGGAACCAGTCGGGCGCACGGTAGGTTTTGAGCGATTCAACGCTCGAACTGAACGGACCGTGGCCCGGGTTCAGGTCTTCGCCAGCTTTCGCGGGCTCTTGCGCCCGCGCCGCGGATTGCAGGCCGAGTGCGGCGACCATCGGCGCGACCAGTATTTCACGCTTGCTGAACTTGGCCATATACCTCTCCCTTGAATCTTGATCTTGCTTCCCTCAGCGACCGATCCGTTCGAGCCGCACGAGCAGGATATCGTTGGTCCGCATGGGCGCATCGACTTTCAGGACGCCGCTCTTCGGAACGGTCACGACCTCGTTGCGCTCGGGCAAGTCGCGGGTCAGCCCCTGCAGCTGATCTACCTGCGCGGCTGAAAGCGTCTTGGGCAGTTTCATGTCGATATAGGCCGAATAGGCGTCGTTGTGCCGGTAGCCCGTGCGGTAGGTGCGCAGGCGATAGCGCCCCGGCTGGACATGGGTGAAGCGCGCGCTGACCGGAGCGGAGGAGGACGCCTCCACCAACTGCCTGTAAAAGGGCCGGTTGCTCACCTTCTGCTCGGGCTGGTGCCAGTCCCACACCAGCAGCGCGAGGCCGGATTGGTCGATCGCTGCCATGCTGTACTGGTCTTTGACAGGGATCGCCTTGCCCTGAAGCGCATTAAGATATTTATAGGCGAACCAGGCCGGCTTGCGGATGCCCTGCGGGTTCATCAGCCCAAAGCCGCCCTCGAAGGCAGCGCTGGGCGGACCGGGCTCCTCGAACAAATCGCTATAGGTCCAATAGCTCATGCCCTGAACTGAACCCTGGACCGCCTTCAGCTTGGTGAGGATATAGGTGGCGCTCACATAGCTGTCGTGCACGGCATCGCGCGGTGTGTAGCTGGTGCTCCATTCCGTAAAATAAAGCGGCAGATTGGGGAATTTGGACGCCTGAATCTGCGCCCGAACCCTGAGCACATCGCCGATGATCGCGTCGGGCGACGGCGAGAGTTTAGTGTCTCCCTTACCCTCTTCGTCGAGGAAGCCGCCGTCCACGCCATAGGTGTGCGTGGTGACGAAATCGACCGCCGCGCCGCTCGCGGCCACGTGGTTGAGGAATTCGGGCACCCATGCCGCGCCGGCTGTCGACGGACCGCCAACCCGTAGCGCCGGATCAACCGCCTTCAGCGAACGCGCGGTTACGTCATAGAGCTCGAAATACGCGTCTCGATCGGCCTTTTCCCAGAAGCCGTCGAGATTGGGCTCGTTCCAGACCTCGAAATACCAGCTCAGCACTTCCTTCACGCCGTAGCGCTGTTGAATGTGCCGCGCGAAGGCGTCGATCAGTTTCGCCCATCCATCGAGCTTCGGATGCGACGTGTTGCCCTTCCAATAGAAGATCGAACTGTCCGAAGTCTTGAGCGCCTCCGGGGTGAAGCCGAGCTCGACAAAGGGCTTGATGTTGCGCGCGAGCATCTTGTCGTAGAGCTCGTCGAG
>JBDTXU010000278.1:0-18157 GCA_040006055.1 Sphingomonas bacterium
TCGAGACCGTGCTCAAGGCACTCCGCCACAATTCAAGCGGCGTTATCGAAGAAGTACGGGCGTAACCGCGGCCTATTCCACCACCACGAGCGAATTGGTCGCGAGGGGCAGGTCATTGGCTTCTTTGCCTGTCGCGCCCGGGCGCTGACGGACCGGGTCGAGCCATTGAAGAGCCTGGGCTCCGATTATTGATGCCCCGGGAAGTCGCGAGAATAGTTCGGATTTCTTTGCGCCAACCCGGCACGCTTTAGCGTCTCGGTTACCACTGCCCGCCTAAGCTCTCGTCCGGGATAGTCGAGGCGGTGCAACACCGTCTCGCATGCATGAAGGGCGGATACCGTGAAGCAGGCGCAGAATTGGGATCCGCGACCGCTGCCCGAGCCGCAGCCGCGCCGGCCGTTGCGGTTTCTTCCCCTCGCTGTAGGCCTGGGCGTGATCGCGGGCCTCGCGATCGCAGCGGGTGCCCACAGCAGCGACCGACGGGACTTTGATCGGTTGATGAGCGGGCTTACTGACTCCGCGTCCTGAGACGAAGATGACGGGGGCCGAGCCACGTGCCGAAAATATGCTCACGACCTTTACGCTCCGATAACGACCAGGGCTTAGGGAAGCCGAAAGCCGGGCAACTGGCCGAAGCAACGGCGCATGGTACGGGAGCCTGCCGATGATCGACATCGCTCTATGTATTGCCGTTGACCATGACCCCTGGCTGGTATTGCTCGCCGTCTTCATTTGTTGCGTCGGCGCCTTCGCTGTCGCGCAGATGTTCGAGCGCGCGCGCGGCACGATCGGGCTGCAACGCATTGGCTGGATTTTCCTGACATCGGTCGGCTCGGGCGCAACGATCTGGTGCACGCATTTCGTCGCGATGATCGCGTTCAAGGCAAAAGTGCCGGTTCACCTCGATCCGGTGCTGACGATCATATCGCTGATGGTGGCCGTCATCGGAACCTTTGCCGGTTTCACGGTTGCGACCCGAGGCCGTGCCCGGTTGTTTCCCATCCTCGGTGGAGCGATCGTCGGAAGCGCCATTTCCGGCATGCACTTCATGGGGATGGCGGCCTATCGCATCGATGGCATCGTCACCTGGCGGTGGCCCTATGTCATCGCCTCGATCCTGTGCGCGATCGTCTTTTCCGCCGCCGCTCTCGTGGTTCTCGCAGGCAAGGAAAGCCGCCACCGTGTCCCGGTCGGAACCGCGCTGCTCGTCACCGCGATCGCGACGCTGCATTTCGTGGCGATGACGGCGCTGCATGTCGTCCCGCTCGCTCTCACCGAGACCGCGCTTAATTCCGACGCAATGAACAGTCTGGCGCTCGCCACCGCGCTTGTCGGGCTGATGGTGATTGCGGCTGGCGTGTCCGCCGCGTTCATCGATCGCCAGACCCGGTCGGACGCGATGGAACGCCTGCATCATATGGCGATGAACGACGCGCTCACTGGCCTGCCGAACCGCGTCTGGTTCCAGAACGAGCTGACCCGCCAGATCGATCTGGCGGTCGCGACCGGCACACAGCTCGGCGTCGTCGCCATCGACCTCGATCGTTTCAAAGACATCAACGACGTTCACGGCCACAAGGCCGGTGACGACGTGCTGGTCATTCTTGCGCACCGGATGCGGAAGGAGTTGGGCCGGGACGAGTTCGTCGCGCGGCTTGGCGGCGACGAGTTCGTGGCCATCACGCGCTTCGAGGATCCAGCCCGGCTGCACTCGATTGCCGCGCGACTCGACGCGGTGCTCAAAGCGCCGCTCACGATCGGCGCTTTCGAGGCCCGGCTCGGCGCGAGCATCGGGGTGGCGGTCTTCCCGCAGGATGCCGCCAACGCGGGCACACTCACGAGCAACGCCGATCTCGCAATGTATCGCGCCAAGAGCCAGGGATCGTTGACACCGTGCTTCTACGACGCTGAACTCGACGAGGAGATCCGCGACCGGCGTGAACTGGCGAACGATCTCCGCTATGCGATCGAAGAGAATCAGCTCGAAGTCCATTATCAGGTCCAGGCGTCGGTCACGACTCGCGCGGTGACGGGATATGAGGCGCTGGTACGCTGGAATCATCCCGAGCGGGGCGCCATTCAGCCATCCTTCTTCATCCCCATGGCTGAGGAAAACGGGCTGATCCTGCAGCTTGGCGAATGGGTGATGCGGCGCGCCTGTACCGATGCGATGGGGTGGGACCATCAGGCGAAGGTGGCGGTGAACGTGTCGGCAGTGCAGCTCGCCCATGCCGATCTGCCGCGCCTGTTCCACCAGATCATGATCGAGACCGGACTTCCGCCGCGCCGCCTCGAGATCGAGCTGACCGAAACCGCGATCATGGCCGATCGCCCGCGCGCCCTTCATGTACTGCGCCAGATCAAGGCGCTCGGTGTGTGCATCGCGCTCGATGATTTCGGCACTGGCTATTCGTCGCTGGAGACGCTGCGCACCTTTCCGTTCGACAAGATCAAGCTCGATCAGGTGTTCGCATCCGAGCTGGAGACCAGTCCGCAAGCGACCGCGATCATCCGCGCCGTGCTCGCGCTCGGCAAGAGCTTGTCGATCCCGGTCCTGGCCGAGGGAATCGAAACCGCCCGACAACTCGCGGTGCTGGTGGAGGAAGGCTGCGACGAGGCCCAGGGCTTCCTGCTCGGCCGTCCGGGCCTGCTCACGGCGACCGGTCATCTGCCCTTGACGGACGAGGCGGAGAGCATGCCGATCCTGAAGGCGGGCTGACGCCGGCGCTCGTGGAAAGCCCTGAAAGGGGCTGGCGGCGCATGCGATCCGTCTGCAATCGGGCGATGACCGGCTGATCTGTACGTAAGACGCAGCCAGTCACGGGCCGACCCGCATGATGTCCGCCATGCGACGCGTCGCGGCGGCGAAGGAGTGGGACGCCTCGTACATCGCGCGCGCCGCTGGGTCGAAATCGGGAAGATCGGCCTTCACCGCGTCTTGTATCGCCGTCAGGAACTCAGGGGCGGTCTCTGCTTGCCATCCGGCAGATAAGACGTCGCGGCCATAGCCTGAAAATGCCTCGGCCGTGCCGATGACGCGTTTGCCGAACATCAGCGCCTCCGCAATCTTGGTTTTCATGCCCGAGCCATCGAAGACCGGCGCGACGACGCAACAGGCGTCCTGATACCAGCGCGCGAGATCGTCGACCTGGCCGATGATCCGGACATTGGCCACCCCATCGAATTCCTGCCGCAGGATTTCCATACCCCGCCCGACGATCGCTATCGGCAATGGCGATTGCGGCGCGACCTGCCGCGCGAACCACCTGATCCCGCCCAAGTTCGCGTAAAAGGCGCCGCCGACGAACAGCAGGTAAGGGTCCACTGCGCTCGCCCTGCGGGAGGCGGGAAGGGCGTCGTCCAGCGCCAGCGGCGATATGTAATCGGCGCCGCGGCCATAAAGCCGGCGCAACCCGTCTCCGTCCCGCGCGGAAAGGCAGACGATCGCGTCGCTATGGCGCACGGCCTCGCGCTCGGCGGCATAATTGGCGGCCAGAAGGCCAAGCGAAAGCGCGGTCTGCTTGGTGCGGGCGGCGCCCAGAAAGAACCGCGCCTCGACATTATGGAAGAAGGTCACCACCCGAACATCGGGGTAGGCGCGCTTGATCGGCCCGACGATGCGGCCGAGATTCGAGCCGTCCACGAATAGCTGGCCGGCGGACATTGCACCGACGCGCGCAACGATTCGCGCTATTTCCTGCCGATCGAGCCCATATAGTTGCTGGCGCAACGCGTGGATCAGCCGCGCGCCGGATGCCTTCAACTGGTGCACCTGCAAGCCATCGCCGAACACCGCCCGCAACGCCCGCGCATTGAGCCGCGACAGGAGTTCCCTGCCTCCGGGCGGGGCGTCCGGATCCATCAGGGTGACCAGCAGAATTCTCGCGGGATCGGGGCGGTTCATCGCGCGCGGAGCTTGCACGGCTTGAGCCGCACGTCCTTCAAGCCTAGATATCGCCGCGTCAGCAATACCGACAGGATGCGTGCCGCCATGGATTCCCCCCGGACAACGAAGCCGATTTGCCTTGTTTCCAGGGAGGTTCCCGCCCGTGCCCGCCATACGTCTTTCAGCGCTTTCATGGTCGACGCCTGACGGGTGTAGCCTTTTTTCGCAACTCGATCTGAGCTTCGGCGCCGAGCGCACCGGGCTGGTCGGCCGCAACGGTGTCGGCAAGACAAGTTTGTTCAAGCTCATCACGGCCGAGCTGACGCCGCAATCGGGGCGCGTGTCCGTCAGCGGCAGTCTGGGCGTGTTGCGCCAGACCGTGCAGGTGGACCCGGACGAGACGGTCGCCGATCTGTTTGGTGCGCGCGACGCCTTGGCCGTCCTGCACCGCGCTGAAACCGGCGACGCCACCGCCGAGGAACTGGCCGCCGCCGACTGGACGCTCGAGGCACGAATGGCAGGCGCGCTCGCGCGGGTCGGGTTGGAAGCGGCCGCTGACACGCGGCTCGCAACGCTCTCCGGCGGGCAGCGCACCCGGGCGAGCATCGCGGCCCTGGTGTTCGCCGAGCCCGACTTCCTGCTGCTCGACGAACCGACCAACAATCTCGATCGCGAGGGGCGCGGTGCGGTGATCGAGCTGCTTGCCGGGTGGCGGGCAGGGGCGATCGTGGTGAGCCATGATCGCGAGCTGCTCGATACCATGGATGCGATCGTCGAACTTACCTCGCTCGGTGCCACCCGCTATGGCGGCAACTGGAGCGCCTATCGCGCGCGCAAGGCGACCGAGCTTGCCGCTGCGGAGCATGACCTCGCCGATGCCGAGCGGCGCATCGCCGACGTCGCCCGCAACGCCCAGACGACCGCCGAACGCAAGGCGCGGACCGACAAGGCGGGGCGTCGCAAGGCAGCAAAGGGTGATATGCCCCGCGTCATCCTCGGCATGATGAAGAACCGGAGCGAGGGCACGAGCGGCGCCAATGCGCGTCTGGCGGAAAGCAGACGCGCCGATGCGCTCGAGGCAGCGGCGGCAGCGCGCGAACGGATCGAAGTCCTGCAGCCCTTGTCTGTCGTCATTCCCTCGACCGGCCTGTCGCCGGGCCGGACGGTGCTGACGCTGGATGCGGTGACAGTTGGCTACAAGCCTGGCCGACCAATCATCCAGCATCTCTCCTTTGTGATAACCGGGCCCGAGCGTGTCGCCATCACCGGCCCCAATGGATCGGGCAAGACGACGCTGCTCGCGCTGATCACCGGTGCGCTGAAGCCGTGGGAGGGAGCAGTGCGCGTGATCGCCGATCATGCAATGCTCGACCAGCAGGTGAGCCCGCTCGATCCCGCGCTTTCGATCCGCGACAATTTTCGGCGGATCAACCGCCAGGCCGACGAGAATGCGTGCCGCGCGGCGCTCGCCCGTTTCATGTTCCGCGCCGATGCGGCGTTGCAGATTGTGGGCACGCTCAGCGGCGGCCAGTTGCTGCGCGCCGGCCTTGCCTGTGTACTGGGCGGCGCGAGGCCGCCCTCGCTGCTGATCCTCGACGAACCGACCAACCATCTCGATATCGACTCGATCGAGGCGGTGGAGGCGGGCCTGCGAGCCTATGACGGGGCGCTCCTGATAGTGAGTCATGATGCGGCGTTCCTGGAGGCCATCGGGGTGACACGGCGGGCCGAGCTGGGTGCTGCCGGCTGATTGAATAGTCGCGCGGCATCTCCCCGGAGAAAGAACCATATCGGCAGTATCGGCCAAGGTCTCGTTGACTCCCGTCCAATCGAAGGCGAGCTTGCCGGCGATCCAATTCAGGGATGGAGGCGTTAATGAGCAATCAGCCAGAGAACCGCGCGGGAATGATTTCCTTTCAGGAATTGCCGGATGCGCTGAGGCAGGCGATCATGGCCGCAGGCGACAATGCCGGCGCTACCGGGCCGGTGGTTGCCAAGTGGCAGATTGCCGGGCGCATGATCCAGGACCCCGCCAAGGCGACTGCTTTCTCGAATGCGGTGGTGAAGCATCTCGATCAGGTCGGCATCAAGGCCAACCCGGCGGTGCTGACGATCCGCGGCGAGACGCTGGCCGGCTTCATCCAGCTTCCGTCGCTTCCCGACGCCCGGGAACTCTAGGCTCGCCTCCTCCATGGACGGTGCCGACCCGCCGCTTTCGTGCCCGAGCGCCCAGCCGGACATGGTGGACGCGCATGCCTTCGGCATCGTCTCGGGGACCGCACAAGAGCCGCGGATCGCCTATCTGAAGCGGGGCGCCGAAGTGACGCCGGAGATGATGGCGGAGCTCGGCGATCTCGACCCGACCCGTGTCCTCCGCTTCTCGGCGCGCTGCGAGAGCTCGCGCTGCGCACAGTTCGAGGGCGGGCGCTGCGGGCTTGGCGAGCGCATCGCGGCGCAGCTGGCGCCTGTGGTGTCGGCTTTGCCCTCCTGCCAGATCCGCGCGACCTGCCGCTGGCATGAGGAGAATGGCGACAGTATCTGCTTCCGCTGCCCGCAGGTGCTGACCCTGGTGCCGCCCGAACTGACGGAATTGACCCAGGCCGCGACGCTGCCGGGGGCCCGCTGAACTACCCAGCGCCCGGCCGCATAACATTGGCCTCGGCGAGCAGCCCGATATCGAACTCATAGATCAGCTCGAAGACCGGTGCCGCGCCGGGGTTGCTCAGGAACGGCGCGCCAGTGCAGTAGAAATAGGGCATGCCTTCATCGCACCAGACATCCTCGGGCAGGCGATCCCGGGCCAGTCCGTCATACAGGATCCGATCGCTGCCGACCGCGCCGCGCGCGCCGCTCAGCGTGAAATCGCGCCTGCCGGCGATCGTGAGGTCGATCTCGATCTGCAACAGGCGCGGATTATCCATGGTGCTCGCGCGATAGGCCGCCATCTCGCCCAGCGTGATCCTGGCGTCCTTGATGCCCGCCATCGGCTTGATGACGTTCGCGCGCAGCCGCTTCAGCTTGCCCACCCGGCCATAGAGCATCAGGCCCTGGGCGATCGTCTCGGCGGTGAAGAGGTAGCGGAAATATTCGCCGAACCGCGCGCCCGCGCGCTCTGCGTCGGAGGCGATGCGGATCGTCTCGTTACCGGTGCAATTGACGAAGACGGGCGCGTTGCGGCGCTTGATGAAGACCTGACCCGAAGACCAGGCCGGTACCCGCGCCGCCTTCAGCGTGGTGTGGATGGCGATGGCCCCTGGCCGGTCCTCGACCGAGACGACCAGTCCAGCGCCCGCATCGCCGCCGAGGTGCGATCCGCCGGTGCTGACATCGCCCGGCTTGCCGCGGCAGAATTCGAGCGCCTGGCCCGGTATCATGTTCCAGTTGAACAGACCGCCGCCGGCCTCGATGGTCCACGAATCGTTCTTGAGGATCGTGAATACGCCGTCGGCATAAGTGACATTGACGCCGTCGACGAAATTATAGCGCGCGTTCGTCATGTACGGATAACAATAGGGTGCCGACCCGATCCGGCAATTTTCGAACCGTGCTGACGTGCAAAAGCCGAATTGCCCGCCATAGCCGATGGTGCCGATATCGCAGTTGACGATCCGCATCGCCTTCCCGCCGACCCCCACCAGGCTGATCTTGCAATTCTCGGCGATGGCCAGATCGATGCTGGCGCTTTGCAGACCATAGCCCGACTGCATCTCGCCGTCGCGGCGGACCGTTTTCTTCACCAGCTTGTCGGGCTCGGTATAGCTGCGTTCGGTGCAGCGTTCAGCGAGGAACTCCTCGCAGACGCTCTCCGCAAAGCCTGGCACGACGCAGTCGCGAAACGTCACCTTCCGCCCGGTCGCCAGGATGAAATTGCCCTTGCGCTCCTCGGCGTGGCGGATCTCGAGCCCGTGGAAGCTGTGATCGACATTCCAGGTGAATCCGCCGCGATCGAGCTTGTAGATGCGCGATCCGTTCCAGTGGTTCTTGATCGGATAGGCCGGGAAATCCGCCCGATAATCATGCGTGAGCGGTGGATCGAAGCTCATGGCACCGGTGGCGTGATCGATCGCCCTGACGGTCACGAAATCGAAGCAATAAAAATTGGGCGGATAGCCGCCATATTGCACGTCGAGCCCGGCGATCATTACCATCTCGCCCGGCGCATATTGGGCGAGCTCGGCGGGTGCCTGCGCGATCACCCGGGTAGCGCCCTTCTTCGCGCTGCGGATCAGCGGATTGCTCTTGTTCGCATATAACACGGCATTGCCGCTGACCGGCCAGGGCCAGCCGCCGGGCGCGGTCTGCAGGAAGCTCGCGCCGGGGCCCGAAAAGACCAGGGTGCTGATGCCTTTGAAGCAATCCTCGGCGAGCGCATATTCGAAATGATAGACCCCCGGCGGCACCACGGCATGTACCGCACGCCCGGCCGCCGATTCAGCGCGCGCCCAGACCCCGAAGGCACTGAGTGCGGCTGAGTTGGCCTTGCTGTTGGCCGTCAGGCCATCGCCGACCGCGCCGAAATCATGGAGATTGGCCGGCTGGCCGGGTTTCCCGACGATCGGGGGCATGGGCGGTTCTCCGGGCCGGGCTTGGGGCCGATTGTCGTATGGCATCGCGGCGGGGCGCGCCATCTGGTGCGGTGTAGCGAGTGCGCTGATCGGGTTGAATTGATCCGGCGGGTGCGGATGCATTTGCCGAACGATGCGGCTTTGGCGGGTGGTAGCAAGCGCCCTTGGCGATCGTGGTCGTTGGAAATGTCATGCCGGACGCTGACATTTTTCCGTCTGCCAGGGTCACATTTTATACTTATTATACAACATGATAGATTTATAAACGCAGCTTACTCCCATCGAGGAGATGCTGGTGCTGCTCGACCAGCATGCCCGCCCGGGCCGGTGAAGCGCCGGGACTGATTGCGAGACGCCCGTGCCGAGGACGTCGCCGGGAAACCGGCGGCATCTTCGTTTTCGCCATGTCGCTTTAAGCCAATACGGGCCCGGCGCCGGGCGGTATTCCAGCGGCGATGGAGCCTGCCCAAACCCTGGGGTCTGCGACGCCCTTCAGCTATCGCTGCACGCGGTGCAATCGCTGCTGCACGGGCAAACGCATTCAGGTGAATCCCTATGAGGTTGCGCGGATAGCCCGGGCGCGGGGCGTTTCCACCGCCGAGGCGCGGGAGCGGTTCACCGTCGACAGCGCGCTGCGCCAGGATTCTGAGGATCGCTGTATTTTCCTCGGCGAGCATGGTTGCAGCATCCATGGCGACCGCCCGCTCGTATGTCGGTTGTTCCCGCTTGGGCGGGTGATCGAATCAGGTGGCGCTGTGCATTTCGTGCGAGTGGATCCGAGCTGGGCACATGGCGAATTCGGCGAGGCGGGCGTGGTCGCCGATTTCGTCGAGGCGCAGGGCGCAGGGCCGTTCATCGTGGCGGCCGATGCCTATTTCGACTGGTATTGCCGCGCGCGCGCAAGCCTCGTTGCTGGCGTGCCAGGGATCGAGGCGGGGGCAATTGAAGGAAGCAGGCTGGAAGACCTGCTCGATATCGACAGCCAGCTCGCCGCATGGTGCGGTGCGCGGGGCATGAAGGAGCCCGAACTTCCGGAAGAGCGGATGCGCCTGCATCTCGAAATTCTGGTCGATATTCTGGACGGGCAATCACCCACAGGAGACGATCATGTCTGACGATAGCAAAAAGGCGGCCGCGCTGACCGCCGCGATCTCGATGCTTGGCCTGTCACTCGGCGTATCGGCGCCGGCGGACGCGCAATATGCGCCGGTCGCTGGCCCCCAGGGCACTCAGGGTGTGCTGATCGGCCTCAACCAGCCATCGAGCCAGCAATATAAGAGCGAGCAGTGGAAGAGCGAACAGCTCAAGAGCGAGCAGCTGAAAAGCCAGCAGTTCAAAAGTCAGCAGTTCAAGAGCCAGCAGCTCAAGATGCAGAGCAATCAGGTGAAGTTGGCGCCGCAGCCATAAGCGGCAGGGTGTCGGCGCGGGGGATTACGCCCCCTCAATCATCGTCCTCGCGGTGTGGCTCGCAGGCGATGCCGTCATTGTCGCCGTCCATCCCGATGCGATAGCCGGGCTGGCCGCGATAGAGCGGCGCCTTGCCCAGATCGCGCACTTCGTTGCAGCCGGCGTAATGGACACTCGATTCCACCGCTATTGCAGCGGCTGCCGACGCGGCTTCCGTTTTGGCTGCCGCTGTCGTTGGTACGGCTGATGGGTGTCCCGGTGCGGCGGGTGCGGTGAAGAACAGGACGCCGCCGAACATCGCTGTCGAGCTCGTGCCGACAAGGGTGAGGAAGCGCCGATTCATCCAGCGAAAAATACGGGTGACGCGTTGAGAATGGGTGAAGGGCAAGGCGGGGGATTGCACCGATATGGTGCTTTCGGTCGGGCGTGCCGTATCAGTCGGCCTTGTTTCGATCTATCCCGGTGGCACTTGCGCGGCACCTTTGAACGAGCGGCGTCAATTGATGGGCAGTATCATTGTTACCAATATCGATAGCATCGATCTTTGAGGTAAAATGTTACTGTAATCATACAGCCGCAAGTATGTTACAGAAAACAAGCAATATCTTGGTAGATCGCGCCACGACGAATCGATTATTTTCCATCGAATTTGACATCAAGCAAGAATCGGCGCGATATTGGTTTGCTGTACTTCAGCTTATTCTGCGACGTTCAGCACCTCCCATGAAAGGGGGCGACTGCGTTGGGCGTAAGTGAGCAGAAACGCGGCGAACAGCGCGTCGAACATTTTCGGCGAGCGCTCGGCCCTTTCGTCGCCGCCACCGAAACGACGCGCATGCCGACGGCATTCACCAACGCGGGCACCGACCATGCGATCATCTTCGCCAATGACAGCTTTCTCAAGCTGACCGGTTACCGACGCAAGGACGTAATTGGCCAGCCGCTCGCCCGGCTTCTGGGGGGCGCGAAGAATCCGGGCATATTGGAGCTGATCGAGGGCGGTTTCCAGGACTCGGTCGAGCCGATGAATGTCGAATGCCTGCGCAAAGACGGGGGCCGCGTCTCGGTCGCGCTTTGCGTCGCGCCGGTGCACGACCGGCAAGGCGCGATCGTTCAGTATTTCGCTTCGCTCGTCGACCTTACGGTCCAGAACAAGCGGCGGCGTGGTGAGCAGAACGCACTCCACATATTATATCAGCAAACGCCGGACTTCATCGCCATCACAGAAGGCCCGGACCATCGCATCGCCTTCGCCAACGCGGCGTATCGGGCGTTGGTCGGTGACAGGGACCTGCTTGGCCGCACCATGCGCGAGGCGCTTCCCGAACTGGCGACCCAGGAAATTCTGGCGCAGCGGGACCTGGTCTATCGAACCGGCAAGGCGTTCGTCGGCAAGTGCACCGCCGTGAGCCTGCAACGCGAAGCCGGCGCCGATATCGAGACGCGCTATCTCGACCTGATCTATCAGCCCGTCACGGCGATCGACGGCGCCGTCACCGGAATCTTCTGCGAAGGGCATGACGTAACCGAGCAGAAGGCGCTCGATGATCGGCTCAAGGTGCTGCAGATCGACCTGGTTCACCTGACTCGATTGAGCGCGATGGGAACGATGGCGGCCACACTTGCGCACGAGATGACTCAGCCGCTCACGGCGATCGGAAACTGCGTGGCTGCGTGCAGTCAGCTCAATGCCCGGGAAGGCGACCATCGCGAGCAGATGAAGGGCTTGCTCGAGATGATCGCCACGGCCGTCAGCCGTGGCGGCGAGGTGATCCATGATCTGCAGAAGCTGACCGACCGGCGCAAAAGGCCGCGCGACCATTTCCGGCTCAAGGATGCCATTCACGAATCCGTCGCGCTTGTCCGCGCGGCCGGGAGTGGCAAGGCAGCGATCGTCGATCGCAGCGCCGGACAGATCGAACTCGACGGCGATCGCACCCAGATCCAGCAGGTGCTGATCAACCTCCTCCGTAATGGTTGCGAGGCGCTTGGTCCCTCGGGCGGACGCGTGACTGTCTCGACCGCGATGAAGCAGGGCAAGGTCGTCATTTCGATCAAGGATACGGGAGAGGGTGTTTCGCCTGAGGCCACGAAGACGCTGTTTCAATGGTCCGATTCAGCCAAAGCCCATGGCACCGGGATCGGCCTGTCGATCTGCCGGACTATTGTCGAGGCACATGGCGGCGATCTGTGGCTCAAAGACAGCGGACAGACCGGCTCCTGCTTCGCATTCAGCCTGCCTCTGACGTCGAGCGGCAAGACCCCGTCGAACGCCTGACGACGAGCGACCTTCTATTCAGTCTCGGGCAGCTGCCCTTCGACCGGAACCGGCGTGAGATCATAGACGGTAAGCTGGGTCGATCCCTCGGCCGGCACCAGGGTCAGCCGCCAGCGAAAATGGCCGATCCGCTCAACCACGCCCACGGCATTGCGACCGTGCGCGGCGCCATAGACAGGGGCGTGCGCATTGCCCTCGGCAAAGGCGCCGAGAAACACCATGCGCGCGCCGCTATCCGGGTAGAGCCAGCCGGCGGGGCGCTCGCTGCCGGTCTGCTTGGTGAAGGACTGTGCGTCGGCTTCGTTGCCGACGAAGCAGAAGCCGGGCGCGAAGCTGCGCCAGGCGGGCTGGCGCGGCCCGGATGCACCGAGTTTCACGACGCGGCAGTGATAGGAGCCTGGCGGCAGCGCCGGATAGCGCAGCGCCCTGGCGGGATCGAGAAGCGCACCCTCCCGCGCCAGCGCTGTGGCGTAGCGCGGCTTCGCTGCGGCCAGCGCTGCCGACCAGCGCGCGGCAAGCGCATCGAGCCGGGCGGCATCTTCTGTGTCGATCCGCTCCTTCCAGGCGCGGCCGGGATCGTCCGGCACCTCGACGGTGGCAATCGGGCGGTGCCGGCCGGTGGCGACGCACCCGCTGATCGCAGCGGCGAGCAGGCACAAAAGGAGAGGGCGAGCGGCGCGGCGCAATGATCTTCCCCCCGGGAGGGCCGGCCACGTCAGCGGGTCCGGCTTGGCACGTTGGCACCTATCTCGATTCGGTACTGTTCGTAGGCGATGCCACCACAATATAGGTCAAGCCTGAGCCGATAACCGGGCTGAACGCGACAGAGCGGCGCCGATTTCAGCCGTTCCGAGTTTGGCGATCGGTTCGACCGCAGTGGAAAAGTCGTCGCCGTTCAACCAGCGGCGACTTGCATATGCTGCCGCGCTGCCTCGGTGGCGGAGCAGCAACCGGGAGGGCGTGATATTGGCAATGCCGCGTGCGCGTCTGGCGGCCTATTTATACTCGGGCTGATCGCTCGAACGATTTGAGCGCGTCCTTGCCGATCCACCTTTCGGTCGCGTGGCTGGATGCCGCCAGTTTTCGGGCCAGGGCGAGCGCCGCCGCCTTGACGGTCGGGCTGCCCTTTTCGCCCATCGCCCGCAACGCCCAGCTGACGCCTTTCTTGACGAAATTGCGATCGTCACTCGCCGCGCGCTCGACCAGCGGCAGAGCGCCGAGATAATCCGCCTCGGCCCCTTTGCCGTGCAGCGCGGCGCTGGCCAGGAGGGCGAAGGCGGCCCGCTTGCCGAATTCGTCGTTCAGGTCTGACCATTCAGCGACCTTCACGAAGACATAAGGCGTGCGGTCGAACAATTTGAAGCAGACCGTGTCGCAGATGCCCCAATTGTCGAAGTCGCGCCGCCACGCATCCATCTGCACCGGCGTGACGCATGCGGGGTCTTCGATCATGCACGCGACCATGCGCGCCTCGTACCAGCCGCTATTCCACAAGGCGGCAGCGAGGTCGTGATTGGGGCCCAGCTCCCTGGCCATTGCGAGCATCTTCGCCATCGGCACGCCAAAGGCCCGGTCCGTGACGATGCCATAGCGTGGCGCCATCTCGTCGCGGATCTTCCGCGAAGCTTGCACCTCCAGCGCCGTCAGCACCGCGCCGACGGTTGCATCCGGTGAAGTGTTACCGGCCGCCCTGGGAGCGCTCTTCGCCTTGATCGCCACCGGACGCTATCGAACCCAATGATGGGGGCGTCGCTCCCCCCTTATGGTCGCGTCTTGATGGCGTTGCGCCAGGCCGCGCGCATCGTCGGATATGGGTTGCTGCGCGCGTTCGATCACATCGAATCCGGCCGTGATGACGTTGGGGCTCAATCCCGAGCAGGGCTAGCATCGCAGGGATCGGGCGACAATCGGCGGGCGATTGATTCAACCGCATTCCGAAACGTCGCACTGTGCAATCCGGACGGGTGAAAACCGCCCGACTTGCTCTTTCACATGACGGTCGAAACCTTAGCGCTTCTTCCTTCCCTGTTATTTCCAACGCGTTCCCTGTTATGGGTGCGGCGCTTCCCTGTTCCGCGCGGGCGCTTCCCTGTTATCGAAATAACAGGGAAAGAGGTTGCTAATACTTTGAATGAGCGTCGTTAATTAGCCGGAAAAACCGCCGAAAAGCAGCAAAATCGGGCGAAAAAATAAAATCTTCCCTGTTCTTTCCCTGTTATCGGCCAGGAACAGGGAAAGCGGCGATCGTTACGGGCGCCGTCGGCTGATGCTTACCCTGCGCTTGAAGGAGCAATCACAGCCATGGACATGATGGAAGTGGCGGCGGCCTATACCGCGGCCTGGAACACGGGGCGGCCTGAGGCAGTGGCGGCGTTCTTCGCGCTGGACGGCGTCATCATCATCAATCAGGGGAACCCGTGGCACGGGCGAGACGGCGTCGCGCGGATGGCGGCCGGCTTTTATGCCGACATGCCCGATCTGCACCTGACCTTTGACGGGCTGCGAACCGCCGGGAACCATGTCGCCTATCTCTGGACCTTCACCGGGACCCATGTAAGCACCGGCAATGCGGTGCGCGTCAGCGGGTGGGAGGAGTGGGACGTTGATGCGGACGGCCTCGTCACGCTTTCGCGCGGGTGGTTCGATGGCGAGGATTATGCGCGGCAGATTGCGGGTGGGTGAGGTTATGTATTCGGTAAACTGGCTGTGCAGCCCGGGGTTACGGAAGTGATCCCCTCCGACGCTCTCCGTTCAGCCATCGAAGGCAGCTACGAAGCCTTCGCGCGGGAGCCGCGTCCGACGGGTTGGCGGGCGGCGCCCCACCGGGATGGGGATGCGCTGTTGCTTCAGCTGACCGCCGTGCCCCTTGCCGATCTGAAGGACGAGGCGATCGGCCCCTATTCGAGCTGGGCTATAACAACGGTCGGGTCTGCGCAGGATTACAAGTATTTCCTGCCGCGCATTCTGGCGCTCGCGGTATCGGACACCGGATCAGTCGGGGCCGATCCTCCGGTCATCGCGGGTAGGCTGAAGATGAGTCAGTGGGAAAGCTGGCCGGCAGCGCAGCGTGACGCGGTATTGAACCTGTTCGAAACGGCATTCCTGTCCGCGCTTGAGAGCCAAGGCCAGGGCTGGATGGACATCGAGAACTGGCTTTGCGGCCTGGCGCGCCTCGACAGGCCGCTGGAACCGTTCCTGCTCGCCTGGGCGCAGGCAATGTCAGCGGAAGCCGGGTTGCAACTGTCGCGCTTCGTGCAAGGGAATGCGAAGCGGCTGGCAAGAGGCGATAGTATCGCGAGCGGCTTTTGGGAGGACGTTGACATCAGCGTCCGCCAACAAGTCAGCGCGTGGTTATTGTCCGAGCAGGTTCGGCATCGGCTCGAGGTGGCGCTGGAGCGTGTGGCAGAGGAAGACCGATGGGAGATCGAGCAGGGGCTCTTCGATCTGGATCGGGCGCATTAGCGATGCGAACCTCAGCAGAGGCCTCGGCCAACGCCAGTTTGAGCAGTTTTGCAGCATATGTTGAAGGCGTTACCATAAACGCTTGGGGCTTGGCATCAATGAAACCTGCGCACCTCCTCCTCGTCACGGCGTTGCTATCCTGGCCGGCGACTGCATCGCAGCCGATCGGGCGGGATTTCGGGCCATGGCATGTGAGCACCATTACAAGCCTGTCCGGCGCGAGCGGCGACGATGCCTCAGCTGTTCTGCAGCAGGGGACGGATGCGGCAAAGTTCGCCGTCCGCTGGGTCCAGGGCGGGCGGGTGGAGATATCCCTGCGGATCAATGATTGTAACGGCGAGGACGCCGATTTCGAGCGATCCGATTCGACCGATCCCGGAGAGCTGTTGCGTCAGCCTGCGCACGAGTTCGCGCGGCGCTTGAGGGCCGATTTCACTGACTGGCTGAAAGAGGCCCGGCTGACCTGTCGTCCGGTGGCAAATGGGAGCACGCTTCGGCTGGAGAAGCTGAATCCGGCGGTGACGTGTTTCCTTGGCCGCCTGCGCTATCTGGCACCGGAACTCGCGCCCAGGCCCGTTGGTGATCGCGACGCGCATCGTCGCTGATGCTTGGCGATTTGATTCAACCGGAACCCGGAACGCCCCACTGTGCAATCCGGACGGGTGCAAACCGCCCGGCTTGCTCTTTCACATGACGGTCGAAACCTCGCGTTTCTTCCTTCCCTGTTATTTCCAACGCGTTCCCTGTTACGGGTGCGGCGCTTCCCTGTTCCGCGCGGGTGCTTCCCTGTTATCGAAATAACAGGGAATGATGTCGCTAACATTTTGAAATGGCGCCATTAATTTGCCAGAAAAACCGCTGAAAAGTGGCAAAGTAGGGCGAAAAAATAAATCTTCCCTGTTCTTTCCCTGTTATTCGGCCCGGAACATGGAAAGCTGGCGGCTGTGACGGGCGCCGTCAGGCAACGCCGGAGCGGCCTGAAGGTCGGCCCATCGAGCCGAAGACTGCGCCCTCATTGCGGGTGCTTTTGGCGGCGCTTGCAGCAAAGCGGGTGCTCGGGCAGTAGGTTGGGGAAATCCTATAACATGGCGAAGACGCGCTGCAGTCTCACGAGGTAATGCTGGAAACGATCACGCATAATCCGTCGACCGACGTCTACGCGACCGGTGGGGACTGGGTCCATGCAATCGAGGTGCGTGGCGCGAGCCGCATGCTGTTCATTAGTGGAACGATGGGGCTGCGCTCCGATTTTAGCGCGCCCCCAACCCTGGACGAGCAACTGGTGTGCGTGTGGGATAATCTTCGAACCATTCTGGCAAGCGCTGGAATGACGACCGCCAATCTCGTTCGGCTTACTAGCTATTTGCGGGACCCGAGCTACGCGGAGGCCAATGCCGCGGCTCGGCTGGCTGCGCTCGGTTCTCACAGGATTCCGACGACTGCGATCGTGGTGCAGACACTGTCCGAAGATTGGTTGATCGAACTCGAAGCGATCGCGGCGGACTGACGTAAAGTGCGATGAGGCTCATGGAATTTTGAGCCTATTTTTCAGCTGCCGTCTCAAAGCGGCCCTGAGAGCTAGCCAAATCGGTCGGGTCGGCAAGTGCGCGGGTAAGCACCGTCGACCAGTTGCTGACGCCGTCGGTGAAGGCAAGCGTCAGGCTGTCCGGACCGGATACCTGCCCGTTTGCGAGCTTAGTCGACTTGATCGGTGCCAGCGAGCATCACGCAGCCTTCGAACGCGGCGCAGGTGCGCCGCGGAGCATGCCTTCGGTGCTGAGGTCTTCGTCGATCTCGGGCCAATGGATGCCATAGCCTGCGCCAATCTTTTCCCAATGGCCGCGCTGCTCCGGCGTTGCGCTTGCCAATCTTGGATACCAAGCGAGGGGAACGGCGATCGTTCGGCCATCCATCAAATCGACCGTCAGATAATCGTCGTCGCAGCGGACATCGGCGACGCGCTCATCAGTGACCCTAGCCGAAATATTCATGCCATGCCTCCAGCAATCGCTCGCGGTGCTCCTCCACAAGCGTGAGTATCGCATTGATCTCGTGTCCGCGAAAGCCGATGTTTCGGGGAGCGAGACCGGCTCCAGCCACGCCTTCAATGAATATTCGGCGCGGTCGACATGGACGTGCGGCGGCTCGTTGGGTTCGTGGCTGTAGAAGTAGAAGCGATAGCCGGCGATCCTCAGAACCGTTGGCATTCTCGCGCTCCCCCACCCCAACCCCTCCCCTGAAGGGGAGGGGTTTTTATGCTTTATTCAGCCGCCATCCCAGCCGCAGAGAACATATCCCCACCAGCCTCAGCGCTGCCCGCATCCTCATTCGCCGCCGGCCCGGCCTTCGCCTTTTGCCGCTTGTCAAACCCGTCCCAAACCTCGTTCCAGTTCCCCCGCGTCGCGGCCTTCGAATACTCGGTCGCGCGCTGTTCGAAGAAGTTCGCGTGCTCCACGCCGTTCAGCATCGGCGCGAGCCAGGGCAAAGGATGCTCGTCGATCATATAGATCGGCTTCATGCCGAGCTGCCCCAGCCGCCAGTCGGCGATGTAGCGGATAT
>JBDTXU010000279.1:0-2360 GCA_040006055.1 Sphingomonas bacterium
CGATCGGCCCGGCGCCGCGCATGACGAGCACGCAATTCTCGTCGATCTCCAGCGCAGGGTCATTGATGCGGTGATGATAATCGTCCGAACCCTCGAACACGATCGCCCGGGCCTCGAAAATGCCCTCCTTGCCGGGATGGCTCAGGTACCGCTGGCGGAATTCGGCCGAGATCACGCTCGTCTTCATGATCGCGAAGTCGAACAGATTGCCGGTGAGCGCCAGGAACCCCGCTTTCTCCTGCAGCGGCGTCGCAAAGGCGCGGATCACCTCGCGGTCGCGCGCATCGCGCCCGGCGATGTTCTCGCCGACGCTGTGCCCGGTCACGGTGATGCAGCTCGTATCGAGCAGCCCACCAGCGGCCAGTTCGCACTGGATCGCCGGTACGCCGCCCGCGCGGTGGAAGCGCTCGCCGAGGAAACGGCCGGCCGGCTGGACATCGGCCAGCAGCGGCACGTCATAGCCATATTCAGTCCAGTCCGAGGGATTGATCTCAACCCCGGCATGGCGCGCCATCGCCATCAGATGCGGCTGCGCGTTCGAGGAACCACCGATCGCGGTGATCACCCGGATGGCATTGAGGAAGCTTTCGCGGGTCAGGATCTTCGACGGGCGCAGATCCTCATAGGCCATGTCGACGATGCGGCGCCCGGTCTCATAGGCGATCTGGCCGCGCTCGCGGTACGGCGCGGGGATCGCAGCGCAGCCCGGCAGCGACAGGCCGAGCGCCTCGGCCACCGCATTCATCGTCGAGGCGGTGCCCATGGTGTTGCAATGCCCGGCCGACGGCGCGCTGTCGGTCGCGCGGCGGAGGAACTCCTCCTCGTCGATCTCGCCCGCCGCGAGCTTGCGCCGCGAACGCCAGATGACGGTGCCGGAGCCGACCAGTTCGCCCTCATGCCAGCCATCGAGCATTGGTCCGCCCGACAGCACGATCGACGGAATGTCGACGGTCGAGGCGGCCATGATCCCCGACGGCGTCGTCTTGTCGCAGCCGGTGGTGATCACCACCGCGTCGATCGGATAGCCGTACAGGATCTCGACCAGGCCGAGATAGGCGAGGTTGCGGTCGAGCGCGGCCGTCGGGCGCCGGCAATTCTCGAAGATCGGGTGAGTCGGGAATTCCATCGGAATGCCGCCCGCGTCGCGGATGCCTTCGCGGGTGCGCCGCGCGAGATCGACATGGATCCGGTTGCAGGGCGAAAGGTCGCTGCCGGTCTGCGCGATGCCGATGATCGGCCGGCCGCTGCGCAGCTCGTTCGCGGTGATGCCGTAATTCATGAAGCGCTCGAGATAGAGCGCCGTCATGTCCGACCGCTCCGGATCGGCAAACCAGTCGCGCGACCGGAAGGCCTTTACGGGTTCACGCTGCACGTCTCTCTCCTGACATCTATCGTTGGTACCGGTAACATAGAACGACGGCGATCTCAATTCGAAGGTAGCTATCGCCATTATGGCCTTACGAGGCCTCGGGGCTGCTCAGGGCCCGCGCGATGCGACGACCGGCGGCCGGCGCCGTGGAGCCGCATCGGACTGCCGGCGCACCAGCGTGAAGTCGAGCTGGATATGACTCGGCTCCTCACGTTGCCCCGCGCGACGGCTGCGAATCTCCTTTGCGAGCAGTTCCACGGCCGCCAGCGACATGTCCGTGATCGGTTGGTGTATCGTTGTCAATTCCGGCCAAATCGTCGTGGCGAGGGCAGTGTCGTCGAACCCGCAGACAGTCAGGTCGCCCGGCACGTCGAGTCCGCGCCGATGCGCGACCGCTACTGTGGCCGCCGCCATATCGTCATTGCTGGCGAAGATCGCCGAGGGCGGGTCAGCCACGTCGAGGAGCTGCTCGGCCACATCGAGGCCCGAACGATAGGTGAAGAGGCCCTGCACGATCAGCGCATCGTCCTGCGGCAGGCCGAGCGCGGTGAGCGCGTCGCGATAGCCGGCGAGGCGCCGGGCGCTGGCGGTCTGGTTCGGGTTGCCGATGATGAAGCCGATCCGGTGATGGCCGAGCGCGGCGATATGGCGGGTCATCTCGAAAGCGGCGCGGTGATCGTCAATGCTCACTGCCGAAAAGCCGGGCGCCGGGTGGCCGCTGGCAACCGTCACCGCGAGGCCGTCCGCGTCGCGCAGCACGGCAAGCAGGCGTTCCGAATCGCACAGTGGCGGCGGCAATACGATGCCTTCGATACCGCCCAGCAACAGCCGCCGGGCTGCCTCATCGGCATGCTCGTCGTCATCGCATTTCTCGACGACGAGCTGGACATTGGCACGGGTGGCGCAATCGAGGCTGCCGACCAGGAATTCGCTCAAATAGGCAGCGCTCGGGTTGCTGTAGAGCAGGCCGATCCGGATCGGCTGCGCGCCG
>JBDTXU010000280.1:0-3830 GCA_040006055.1 Sphingomonas bacterium
CGACCTTGCCGAACCGGCTGTTCGCCGGCGGCGGTGAGTCCGCGCGGAAGGTGACATAGGAGACGACGCAGCCATATTGCGAATCGCTGCGGCACAAAGGCAGCCGCTTGAAATCGCCGCCGACATCCTTGCCCACGGGCACGGCAACATTCGCGCCGAGCAGCATGACCGAGATAAGGTGGCGGCGGGCGTCCGTATCCGTTTCGATCGCATTGGCGATCAGCGTCTTCAACACCAGCGAGCCCTGGCTGTGCCCGATCAGCACGACGCCGCGACCCTTGTTGTCGCGCTCGAGATAGTCGTTCCACGCGGCCGTCACGTCAGCGAGCGGCATATCGCGGTCCATCGTCACAGGCTGGCCGGTGATGAAGGCCTTGAGCGCGGTGAGTGTCAGCTGGCGGTAGAGCGGGGCGAACACCCGGCATTTCGAGGCGAAGCGGGCTGCCTGGGAGGCGGCGACCTGAGTCTCTTCGGGGCCGGCACTCATGTCGCTGTTCGGCGTCGGATCGTTCGAGACGGTGGGATAGACGTAGAAACAGTCGAACTGTGGGGTGGGCGTGGCTTTGAACTTCTCGATCTTCCGCTTGCCGTTCGCCTGGATGATGGTGACGTCCTGGTTGGCTGAACAGGCATCGGCGCGGCCGGGCCGGCAGAGCCATGCCGAATCCTGCTTATAGTCTGGCGCCGGGGCGGCGGCGGGTGCGGCCGCGGCTGGGGCGGGCGGCGCCGTCTGCGCAGCAACAGCGGGAATCGATAGCGGCGCTCCAATCGACGCGAGCAGTGCGATGACGGTCTTCATATGGTCTCCCCCCATGTGCCTTCTGACGCGTCAGGCTAGCGGAACCGGCCGTTCAATCAAGCGGGTAGAGCGCGCCCGCGATCCAGCGGCCCTCGCCGCGCAGCACTGCCCAGGCGCGGGCGGCGGCGCGGCTGTCCATCGCCTCGATGCCCAGCCCGCGGGCCTCGATCGCCCGGACGAAGGCGAGGGGCGGCCGGACCAGGAGCGGGCCGGTGCCGAGCAGCAGGAATTCGGGGAAGGGGTCGAGCGCGAGCAGCGGGGCGACATCCTCCGCTGTCAGCGCGGCGATCGGCGGCGGCGACCAGCCATCGGCGCGGACCGGGGTGATCAGCAGCGCGCGGTAGACGCCGTCATCGACCTTGAACCCGCCGCCCGAAAAGCCCGAAATGATCGGGCCGTCGGTCTGCTGGCCCTGCTCCATCCTCATCGCGCGCCTGCCCGCATCACGGCATAGCCCTTAGGGCATGTCCTTGTAGGCGACCCGCTCGGCCTTTTTGGCGGTCGGGGGCGTCGCATCCGCCTGGGGCTCGGCGCGCAGGCCGAGCGAGATCAGCAGCGACGACGACACATAGATCGACGAATAGGTGCCGACGAAGATGCCGAGGATCATCGCCGCGGTGAAGCCGCGCAGCACATGGCCGCCGAAGATCAGCAGCGCGAACAGGGCGAGCAGGATGGTCAGCGAGGTCATCACCGTGCGCGGCAGAGTCTCGTTGACGGAGAGATCGACGATCTCGGGCATTTCCATCTTGCGATAGCGGCGCATATTCTCGCGGATGCGATCGTCGATCACAATCTTGTCGTTGATCGAATAGCCGATGATGGTCAGCACCGCGGCGACGATGTTGAGGTCGAACTCGAACTGGGTGAGTGCGAAGAAGCCGAGCGTCATCAGCACGTCGTGCATGATGGCGACCACGGTCGAGACGCCGAACTGCCATTCGAACCGGAAGATCGCGAACAGGCCGATGCCGACAACCGCGAGCACGACGGCGAGAACGCCCTTCCAGATCAGCTCGCCCGAGACCTTGCCGCTGACCGCATCCTGCTTCGAGAATCTCGCGTCCGGATAGATATTGTTGACCGCAACCTGGACTGCGTTGACCACCTTGTTGGTCGCGTCCTTCTCATTGTTCTGCGGTGGCGGCAGCTTGATCGAGATGGTCTTGCCATCACTGCCGACGGTTTGCAGCCGTACCTCGCCGAGATGGAGATTGTCGATCGCGGTGCGGAGCTTGTCGGTCGATGGCGGGGTGACGAACTTTTCCTCGATCATCAAGCCGCCGACGAAATCGACGCCGAGGTTGAGTCCGCGCGCGAACACGAGCGCAACCGCGGCGAGGGTCAGCAGGATCGTCAGCCCGAACGCCCATTTGCGCAGCGAGACGAAGGGAAGGTTGGTGTTGTCGGGGACAAGTTTGAGGAGACGCATATATTGTCGCCGATCAGATGTTGAGATGGGTGGGCCGCGTGCGGCGGACCCAGCGCACGACGAGCATGCGGGTAAAGGTGACGGCGGTGAACACCGAGGTCGCGATACCGATCAGCAGCACCACGGCGAAGCCCTTCACCGGCCCCGATCCGAGCAGGAACATGATGACGCCCGAAATGGCGTGCGTCGCGTTTGCCTCGAAGATCGTCCGGCTCGCTTCCTTGTAGCCGAGCTCGATCGACTGGATGACGGACCGGCCACGGCGCTGCTCCTCGCGGATGCGTTCGTTGATCAGCACGTTGGCATCGACCGCGGTGCCGATGGTCAGCACGAAGCCGGCGATGCCGGGCAGCGTCAGAGTGCCGCCTATTACGGCGAGCACGCCCATGATGACCACCACGTTGATGACGACCGCGTAGTTCGCATAGAGGCCGAACCGGCCATAGGTCACCAGCATGAAGGCGACGACGAGGATCACCGCGATTACCGAGGCCTTGATGCCCGCCTCGATCGAATCCTTGCCGAGATCAGGGCCGACGCTGCGCTCCTCGACCACCTTGAGGGTGACCGGCAGGGCGCCGGAATTCAGCGAGATGGCAAGCTCGCTGGCCGATTTGACGGTGAAATGGCCCTCGATATAGCCCGAGCCGCCAAGGATCGGCGTGTTGATCGTCGGGGCGGAGATGACCACGCCGTCAAGCACCACGGCGAAGCGCTTGCCGACATTTTCCTGCGTGATCCGCGCGAACTTCTTGCCGCCCTGGCTGTTGAAGGTGAACTCGACGATCGGCGAATTGTCTTCCTGCTTGAACGCCTGTTTTGATGAGACGAGATCGCCGCCGGTCAGGATCGCCGATCGCTTGACCAGGATCGGGCCGCCGGTGTCGGCATTGCGCAGGAGCTGCGTACCGAGCGGAAGAACGCCCTTGCTCGCCTGTTCGTTATCGGCCGGGTTTTCGTCGACCATCTTGAATTCGAGCTTGGCGACCTTGCCGAGCATCTCCTTCAGCTGAGTCGAATCCTTCAGGCCAGGCACCTGGACGACGATCCGGCTCGTGCCCTGGCCGACGATGGTCGGCTCCTTGGTGCCGAGGCTGTCGATGCGCCGGCGGACCACGTCGGTCGCGGCCTTCATGGCGTCGCTGATCGCCTGGTCGGTGCCGGCCTGGGTCGGCGTGACGACGAAACGCGTTCCATCGACCACGCTGATGTCCCAGGCCCGCTGGCCTGTGTAGCTGACGCCGCTGCCGGCAAGCGGGAGCAGTTTCTCCCGCGCCGCGTCGACCCGGGTGACATCGCGCACCATGAAGCTGATCTTGCCATCACGGGTGGAGATGTCGCCGATCTCGATCCGCGGCTTGGCGCGCCGCATCTCGTCAGCGATCTGGTCGCGCATCGTATCGATCCGGCTGGCCGTCAGATCATCGACGTCGGCCTCGAGCAGCAAATAGCTGCCGCCCGCCAGATCGAGGCCGAGGCTGATCCGTCGGTGCGGAATGGCGCCCCATTTGTCGGTCTGCTCTTCGGGGAGGAAGCTGGGAATCGCCAGCGCCATCAGCGCGGCGAGAAACACCAGGATCGAGACGACCTTCCAGCGCG
>JBDTXU010000281.1:0-2374 GCA_040006055.1 Sphingomonas bacterium
CGCTCGACCTCGAATGGAGCAAGGACGGCAAGACCAACACCTGGACCTTCAGCGAAGAGAAGGGGAAACCCTTCGAGATGCCGCTGATCCGCCAGGCGAACGTCACCGGTACGACGCTGCGCTATATCGACCCCAAGCTCCAGCTCACCGCCGATCTCGCCTTCAAGACGATCCAGGCGACCGACACCCGCTTCGCCAGTTCGATCCAGTTCACCGGCACCGGTATGGAGCGGAAGACGCCCTTTACCCTTTATGGCGAGATGCTGACCCCCAACGCGACAGTGGTCGGCGGCAAGAACCAGCTTGCCCTGCATATCAAGGCGGCGCGCACCGCGATCGACGTGTCGGGTACGCTCGATGCGCCGACCCGGATCGAGGGCGCCAACCTCAAGGTGACCGCACGCGGCGGCAACATCGCCGATCTGTTCAGCATCATCGGTGTCGCCGTGCCAGAGACGCGCGCCTATCGGCTCGATTCGGCGATGACCAAGACTGGCGACGAATATCGCTTCACTGGCCTGCACGGCCATTTCGGCGACAGCGACATTGCCGGCAAGCTTACCGTCAGGCTCCTCGAGCCGCGGCTGAAGATCGACGCGACGCTGGCGACCCGCACGCTCGACATCATCGATATCGCTCCGTTCATCGGCTATAACCCCGATGCGGTCGCAGCCCAGGGCAAAGGCGCCATCGTCACGCAGATCAACGGGACGCCGCGCCTGCTGCCCGACGCCCAACTCCGGGTCGAATCCCTCAGGAATTTCGACGCCGACCTGCATTACACTGTGCGCACGGTCCGCGCCCGCAACCTGCCGGTTTCGAACATCGATCTCACCCTTGCGCTCGACAACAGCCTGTTGACCCTGTCGCCGCTGACCTTCGACATGGCGCGCGGCCATGTCAGCTCGGACATCAAGATCAATGCGCGGCGGCCGCTCGTTCACACCGATTACGACATCCGCCTGTCACCAACGCCGATGGGCGTGCTGCTCGCCGGCTATGGCGTCGACGAGGCCGGGACCAGCGGCACAGTCAAGGCCCGCATCCAGCTGGCCGGGGACGGCAACACAGTCCATGATTCGCTGTCCACCGCCAATGGCCGGATCGCGATCATCATTCCCGCGGGCAGCTTCTGGACACGCAACGTCCAGCTGTCGGAGCTCGACATCGGCACCTTCGTCCAGAAGATGTTCGAGCATAAGTTGAAAGCGCCTGTGAAGATCAATTGCGGGCTGATCGCCTTCACGGTGCGCAACGGCATCGGCGCGGCCGATCCGATCCTGATCGACACGCAGAAGAACGTTATCCTCGGCCGTGGCGGCTTCAGCTTCAGGAACGAGTCACTCGATTTTTCGGTGCGCGCCGACGGCAAGAAATTCAGCCTGTTCTCGGCGCAATCGCCGGTCGGCGTGACCGGCTATTTCGCGAAGCCCGGCATCAACGTCATCAGTCCGCAGCTGATAGGTCGCGCTGGCGTCGGGCTCGGCCTGTCGCTGGTCGCGAGCCCGCTTGCAGGCATTCTGGCCTTTGTCGATGTCGGCGACGCAAAGGGCTCGCAATGCGGCCCGGTCCTCGCCGGCGCGACGGCGCTGGCACAGCGGACCACTAAAGGCGAGCCGCGCGACGATGTCGGCCATGGCACCACGGCGAAGGCTGAGAGTGGCAAGAAATCGCCCGGCGAGCGCCACGAGCAACGCAAGAAATTCTTGGGAATCAAACTCTGACCGTCAAACTCTGATCAATGCCCCCGGCAGGCAAGCGCCTCGAGGATATCCTCGATTCGCGCCGGATCGCCCGCCGCGACCACCTCGCCGATGCTTTCGGCGGTCAGCGGATCGCCCGCCCAGTCGCACATCCGCCCGCCCGCGCCCTCGACCACAGGCACCAGCGCCGCGAAATCATGGAGCTTGAGCCCATCCTCGACGACGATATCGAGATAGCCCGAGGCAAGGCAGGCATAATTATAGCAATCGCCCCCGAGCACCGTGCTCATCACCGCAGCATCGAGATGCTCGAAGGCATGGAGCTGGTCGTCGCCGAACAAAGCCGGTGAGGTCGTCGCGAGCAATGCCTGGGCGAGGTCGGGGCAGCGCCGCGTCGTGGTCGGGGCGCCGTTGAACAAGGTCGGCCGGCCGATCACACCAAGCCAGCGCTCGCCAAGCACCGGCTGGTCGATGATCCCGAGCACTGGCCAGCCGTCAGCGACCAGCGCAATCAGCGTGCCGAAGATCGGCCGCCCCGAAATAAACGCCCGCGTCCCGTCGATCGGGTCGAGCACCCAGGCGCGCCCGCTGGTCCCCTCGCGCACGCCATATTCCTCGCCGATGATCGCATCGTCGGGGAAGCGCGCCTCGATCGCGGCGCGCATCGCCTG
>JBDTXU010000282.1:0-4078 GCA_040006055.1 Sphingomonas bacterium
CTCGGCGACCGCATGGGCTTCACCGCTGGATTGATCCGGCGGCTCGGCGATGGCCAGGCATTCGGCACCCTGGTGAGCTGGACGCACGCTACCAGCCCGATCGGCACCGCGACCACCTCTTTCAATGCCGCGATTTCCGGCGCGTCGCGCCCGATCAACAGCCGCATCGCGGTGCTCGGCAAGCTCGACTGGCGCGATGACAGCGTCACCGGCGCGATCGCCGGCACTGCCGGGCCAGTTGGCGGTGGCCTGCTGACCGTCGATGGCAATGCCCGGTCTCGCCGCGTGGTCGGCAGCGTATCGACGGACTGGTCGCCATACGGCCATGACGAGGGCGGCCTGTTCCAGCGCAGCGAGATCAGCCTGTTCGTCGGCGGCCGCTATGTGTTCGACCGGATCGACTCCTTCGACCTCGCCGGGCTGACCACGCTGGTTGGCGTGGATGCGCGGCTTGGCCTCGGCGAGATCTTTGAAATCGGCGGCCGCGCGACGGTGCGCGGCGATGTCGGCCATGGCAATTTCGCCTATGCCGCCGGGCCGACGATCGGCATGCGGCCGGCAAAAGGCATGCTGGTAACCGCCGGCTGGAACTTCGCCGGGTTCGCCGATCGCGATTTCGCCGCCGCACGCGACACGCATAACGGCCCCTATGTCTCGATCCGCTTCAAATTCGATCAGACCGACTTCGCGTCGCTCGGGCTGTTCGGACGATGAGATATCCCTCCAAACTCGGCGCGACCATCGCTCTGCTCGCGTCGGCACCCGCTGGCGCATCCTGCGCGGCTGCGGCGCAATATAATTTCCTGTTCTCGAACCAGGCGGCAGCGACGCTCGCTTACGGGTCGACCTATTCCTACACGGCGTCCACCAGCGGCGGCCTCACCCGCGGCTTTACGATGACGCTTGGCCAGAACGGCGTTACCAGCACGGTCGTCGCCAGCACGACGCTCCCGGCGATCAATACGCTTGTCACCGGGACCGACGCGACGAAGCGCGATCTGGTGATCGGCGGCACCTTCAGCGGACGAACAGCGGATATCACCAGCGCCACCCGGGTGATCACCGTGACCTTCACCTTCACCCAGCCGGTGCGCGACTTCTCTATGTCGGCGCATGATGTGGATTTCGGTGCGAACCAGTTTCGCGACTGGATGATGATCACCGGCACATCGGCCGCGGGCACCTACACCCCCTCGATCGTCACGCCGTGGGGCACCAGCAATGCGACCGGCGGCACCCGGAGCACAGCCAATTCGAGCGTCACGCTCGGCGCCAACACCACCCCGCTGACCCTGACGGCCGCGCAGTTTGCCGGCACCGGCGCATCCGATCCGAATTCCGACGATGGCACGATCACCGCCTCGTTCGCCCAGCCAGTGACCAGCGTGACTCTGCGCTATGGCAATGCGCCCTTTGGCTCGGGCGAAAACACCACCGGCCAACAAGCGACCGGGATTTCCGGCATCAGCTTTTGCCCAATGCCCGTCATCGCCGTCGCCAAGACCTCAACGCCGATCGCCGGCACGCTCGGCGCCTATAATCTGCCGGGCAACGACCTGACCTATACGCTGACCGTCACCAACAGCGGCAGCAGCCCGGTCGATGCCGGGACAATCAACCTGATCGACCTGCTGCCCGGCACCACCAAGTTCCGCAACACCGTGCTCAGCGGCGGTCTGCCCTTCTCCATCGCATCGGGCACGAGCGGCGTCACCCTCGCGGCTGGCGCGGCGGCCTATTCCAACAACGGCGGGTCGACCTGGTCCTATGCGCCGGCCAGTGGCTACGATGCGGCGGTCAACGCGCTGAAGATCGTGCCGAGCGGAACCATGGCCGCGAACTCATCCTTCACGATCTCTTTCGTGTCGCAAATCAAATGATCCGTCCATCCGCCTTCGACGCGCTCTGCGCCGCACGCTCACAACCTGTAGAAAATAGGGAGAAAATCATGCAACTGACGTTCGAAGGCCGGGAGTTGTTCTGGCAGCAGCGCGCCGCACAGCAGTGGATCGACGTGCTTCGCCAGCGCATCCTGACGGTCCTCAAGGTGCAGTCCTATCGGACGGTCTCGGCCTCGAACCGGCATAATGTCATTGATGCGGTGGTCGCGCGCTGCGCAATCCGCCCGGTGAACCTGCAGCAGGCGGCCGTCGAATGGAACGTGGCCACCCGGCGCGGCGAGGACGGTGACGTGAAGATCCGCGTCGCGAAGTCAATTCGCTATGATGGTGATCCGCTGTTGTTCGACATCCAGCCCGAGGCGGCCTGGCTGCCGTCGCCGCGGGCGACGATCACGCCAACGCATATACAGTTTGCCGTGCTCGCTGAGGTTTCCGCCGTCGCTGACAGCGGCGCGGCGCTCGAACATGCCGAGCATCGCGTTCGTCGGTTCCTCAAATGGCAGAACCATGACGTCTTCGACGCCAACCGGATGCTGCCCGAACTGGTTGCGGCGGCACTGCGCAATCGCTGCGTCGCAGCCGACGAGCAGGCCTATGACCAGGGGCTCAGGATCGCCGGCTAGCGCCAGCGACGTGATAATCATCCGTTAACCAGGAAAGGCGTATCTCGTCTCACCTGGGGGGGGACGTAAGAAATGCCGCTGCGCTTGGAGGCCCAAGACGCGACCGCCGTAATGTGGAGCGCGCTCCGTCTCGCCGCCTTCGGTCTGCTGATTTTTCTGCTGGATTGGGGCGGCTTGATGCTGACCCGCGAGGGCAACCGGGTTGGTGCATTGTGGTTGCCCAACGCGTTGCTGGCCGCCACGCTCTTGCGGCGTGATACATCCCATCCAGCCAAATGGTTGATCGCCGCCTTTGCCGGCTATCTCTTTGCCAATTTTTCGCTCGGCGACCTGACCGGCAACGCTGTGGTGCTCGCTCTTGCCAATTGCGGCGAGGCGTTGTTCGGTAGCTGGTTGTTGTTGCGCTGGCAGCGTCGACCGCCGGACATTGCTCACTTCGGAGATCTGGTCCGCTTCGGGCTCATTTGCTGCGGTATCGCGCCGTTGCTGTCGAGCATGATCGTCGCGCTGTGGCTCGCCGGCCCCTCCAGCCTGACCTATGTGTCGGTTTGGACGGCACGGACGTTCGCCAACGGCCTGGGCATGTTGATCGCCGGCCCCATCGTGTTCGCAACGATCGATGCGTGGCGCGCGCGCTCGACCTTCGATCGCGAGAAGATTCCGGAAGCCGTGCTGATTCTCGCCATCAGCGCAGCAATAGCGGTACTGGTTTTCGGCCAGTCGCGCTTCCCGCTTCTGTTCCTGATCACACCGATCATGATCGTGGCCGCGTTTCGGCTCGGGGTAGCCGGAACGGCGGCGTCGTTTGGGATGATCGCAGTCGTCGCCGTAGTCGCGACCGGACGCGGCGCGGGTCCGCTCTTCCTGCTGCCGGTCTCGCCGAGCGAGCGGGTGCACATTATCCAATTGTTCCTCGCCACCAACTTCGGCATCTGGTTGCCGATCGCCTCGGCCCTTGCCAGCCGCGACCGGATCCGCGACGAGCTCGCGGCGAGCCACAAATTTGCCGCTACCCTTCTCCAATCGATGCGCGAAGTGGTCTTCCGCACCGACGCCGCGGGGCGGTGGATTTTCCTCAATTCGGCATGGCCCGACTTGACCGGTTATTCGGTCGAGGAAAGCATCGGCTGGCCAACCGTGAAACTTCTCCATCCGGACGATTTCGCAGTCGCACGGCTGCAATATCCGAAAATCGTTTCCGGCGAGATCTACGAAACAATTCTCCACCAGCGTTTTTTTCATGCAAGCGGCGAGTGTCGCCATGTCGAAGTGGTCCTGCGGCGGGTGAGCGACGAGAACGGCGCGTTTGCCGGTACGACGGGCAGCATCCGCGACACCTCCGCGAGCGTCGCCGCGCAGCGCGCGCTTGAGGAGAGCGAAGCACGCTTCCGCCGGCTGGCCGAAGCTGCGCCGGTGGGCATCTATCGCGCCGCGCCGGATGGCAGCGTCACCTATCTCAACAAGACATGGGCCGAAAAGATCGGGCTGACGGTCCAAGAGACGCTCGGCGACGGCTGGAAGCGCGCGCTGGCGGGTTGCCCCTGCGACGAGAGC
>JBDTXU010000283.1:0-2717 GCA_040006055.1 Sphingomonas bacterium
TCGTGGCGACGCGCGACCTGACCTTCGGGCTGGCCGGGGGTTATATCGATTCCACATGGATCACTCGCACGGAGCGCGCCCAGAATCTTGCGGGTCAGCCGACGGGCGAGCCCCTGTTCCGGGGAGTGTTCAGCGCGCACTACAACCATCGTACCGGTGGTGGCGGCAGGATCTTCGCCGATGCGAGCTACAGCTACACATCGAAGGGTCGGATGAACGATTCCGATCGCGTGCTGCTCGCCGGGATCGCGCCCTATGTCGATTATGCGAAGCTGAAAAAAGTCTATGCCGATCGCAACATGGCCAATGCCCGGATCGGCTACAGCTTCCCGGGCGATCATGTGACGATCTCGGTGTTCGGCGACAATATCCTGGGCGACCAGATACCACGCACGTTGAACGATATCAGCGCCGACGTCTTCCATACGCCCTATGTGCGGCTTGACGAGCCGGCCACATTTGGCGTCGAACTCGGTTTGAAGTTCTAGAAAATAATCGAGGATGTTCCGCATGATCAGGCACTCGCTGCTTCTCGCCTCCGGCGCCGCGCTCGCTTTGCTGTCCGCCTGTGGCGGCGCGAAGACCGACGCCAACGGCTTCACCATCGACCCCGATTTCGAGAAGAGGCTCCAGCAGAAGCTGCTCGACGCGAAACCGGGCGATGTGATCGAGATCCCGGCGGGGAAATTTGCCCTGTCGCGCAGCCTCAGCCTCACCGCCAATGGGGTCACGATCAAGGGCGCCGGGATGAAGCAGTCGATCCTCTCCTTCGCGAAGCAGAGTTCAGGCGCTGAAGGCATTCTCGTCACGGGCGACGATTTTACGATCCAGGATCTCGCGATCGAGGATACGAAGGGCGACGCGCTCAAGATCAATGGCACGAAGAACGCGGTGATCCGCCGCGTGCGGGCGGAATGGACCGGCGGCGGCAAGACCTCGAACGGTGCATATGGCCTGTATCCGGTGCAGGTCACCAATGTGCTGATCGAGGGCAGCGTGGTGAAGGGCGCGTCGGACGCCGGCATCTATGTCGGCCAGTCGAACAACATCATCGTCCGCAACAACCGCGCCAGGGGCAATGTCGCCGGAATCGAGATCGAGAATTCAACCGGCGCCGATGTCTATGGCAACACGGCGGCCGGCAATACCGGCGGCATCCTGGTGTTCAACATGCCTAATTTGCCGGTGCCCGGCAGCAAGACGCGGGTCTTCAAGAACTCGGTCAAGGTCAACAACCACGCCAATTTCGGCGCTGCGGGCAGCGCGGTGAGCTCAGTGCCGGCGGGATCGGGCGTGATCGTGAACTCGAACGACGAGGTCGAGATTTTCGATAACGACATCACCGGCAACCAGACCGCCAATGTGATCATCTCGAGCTATTATTCGACCGGCTTCAGCACCAAGGGCGGCATCGCGGCGGCCTATGATCCTTTCCCCGAAAACATCTATATCGCGGGCAACCGCTTCTCGGGCGGCGGCGACAAGCCGCCGGCGAAATACGCGCCGCTGATGGCGCTTGGCGGCGGCAGGCTGCCTGATGTGCTGTGGGATGGCTTCACCAATCCGAAGATCGCCGACGCCGGCATCTGCGTGCAGAATGGCGCGGCGAAAATGCTGAACGTCGATCTGCCGGGCAAGTTCGCCAACCCGCATATGCAGGCCGCGGATTGCGCGCCCAAGGCCCGGCTTCCCGAGATCAAGCTCCCCGCCAGTATGACCGCGGACAAGTGAGCCCATCATGACCCGCTTGCTGGCCGTTGTACTGGCCATCCTGTTGCTCGCGGGCTGCGCCAATCGACCCGACCAGGTGAGCTTCCACACCACCGACAACCCGGAATCGCTCGCCGATTGGGGGCTGTTCACGGTGAAGGACGGCCGGATCAGGCCGCATCAGGGCATGGTCACCTATGAGCTGCAGACTCCGTTGTTCAGCGACTATGCGCAGAAATGGCGGACTGTCTGGATGCCTAAGGGCGCGACGGCGAAATATGATGGGGAAAAGCCCTTCGACTTTCCGGTCGGCACGATCGTCACCAAGACCTTTTATTATACCGTGCCGGATTCAGCGGCGAAGCCGGGCGAGAGCACGCCCGTGCTCAAGATGACGCCCGCGACCTATCAGCGCGGTATCAATGGTCTGGATCTGCGCCATGTCCGCCTGATCGAAACCCGGTTGCTGGTGCGGCGCGCAAATGGCTGGGAGGCGCTGCCTTATGTGTGGAACGCCGATCAGACCGAGGCGAAGCTCGACCGGACCGGCCAGGATATTCCGCTCGATCTGCTCGATGGATCGAAGCACACGCCGTTCGTCTATTCAGTGCCCAACGCCAATCAATGCGCGGGGTGCCACACCGCCGATTTCCATGACCGCAAGCTCTTGCCGATCGGGCTCAAGGCGCGTCACCTCAACCGCCTGTTTGGCGGGCCGGGGGGCGAGATCAACCAGCTCCAGCGGCTGGCCGCGATCGGCTATTTGAAAGGGCTTCCCGGCAGCGACGTGCCGCGCGAAGCCAAATGGCAGGACACAGCGGCGCCGATCGGGGAGCGCGCGCGCGCCTATCTCGATGTGAATTGCGCGCATTGCCACAATGCTACCGGCCCGGCGCGCACATCAGGGCTGTGGCTCGATGCAAAGACGCTCGATCCACGGCTGATCGGCGCGTGCAAGCCGCCGGTCGCGGCGGGCCGCGGCACCGGCAACCGGCCCTTCGACATCG
>JBDTXU010000284.1:0-6138 GCA_040006055.1 Sphingomonas bacterium
CCAATTTGATCTTCGCCCCAACCTCCGGAGCGATGACGGTTCCCCAATCGAACAAAGCCTGAAGTGCCGGCGCGAGCGAAAGGCCGCGCTCGGTCAGCGCGTAGTGGGCATCGGCGCCGTGGATCACCAGTCCGCGCGCCTCGAGGTCGCGCAGGCGCTCGGTCAGGACCTTGTCGCTTAGATTGGGGATTGCGCGGCGCAGCTCGCCGAAGCGCATCGGCCCCTGCTTCAGCCTCGCCACGATCACGGTCTTCCATTTGCCGCCGATCATATCGAGGGCGAGCTCCAGCGGGCATCCATAGATCTTGCTCACAGCGCGCTCCCGCGACCTTACCGGTTGGTTCGTTGCGCCGATCCAACCCCGCACCTAGCTTGGCTCAATCGCGCTGACGCGGCAAATGACGGGGATGAGATGACACGAGAGAATTCCGCCGGCGCCCTGCTCCGCGTGACGGCAGATGGCCCTTATGAATTGAGCGGAGACGTGGCGCTGGTCGATCATCTCGGCGTCGCGATCGCGCACGATGCCGTCGCGCGGCTATGCCGCTGCGGCCAGGCCGCGACCAAGCCGTTTTGCGACGATGCCTGCAAGACCAATGGCTTCACCGGTGCAAAGGACCCGCGCCGCGTTCCCGACCGCCTCGATATCTATCCCGGCGCAACCGTGACGACCTATGACAATCGCGGATTATGCGCCCATTCCGGCTTCTGCACTGATCGGGTGCCGGGCGTGTTCCATGTCGGCGAGGAGCCCTTCGTCGCACCGAGCGGCGCCCGTGCCGATGATATATTACGCGCCGCGCGCGCCTGTCCGTCGGGCGCGATCGGCATCGGGATCGGTGATGGCGAAGATCGCGCCTGGGGCGATCCGGTGCGGCCCGCGCAGGTCGAGGTTTCCCTGAACGGGCCCTATCGGATTACCGGGGCGGTGCTGCTGGTCGATGATGCCGGCAATCCGGTCGAGCGGCCAGCGGGCGCCAGCCATGAGCATTACAGCCTGTGCCGCTGCGGCTCCTCGCTCAACAAGCCATTTTGTTCGGGCATGCACTGGTCCGTGTCGTTCGCCGACCCAATTCCCGACCCCGAGCGCGAGCCGACCCTGTTCGAATGGGCCGGCGGCTACCCGGCGCTCCTCGCGATGACCCAGCTCTTCTACGGACGGCATGTGCCGCATGATCCGCTGATCGGCCCGCTGTTCGCGACCATGTCGCCCGACCATCCCGAGCGCGTCGCGGCATGGCTGAGCGAAGTGTTCGGCGGCCCGAAATTCTATGGCGAACGCTATGGCGGTTACGAGCGGATGATCTCGCACCATGTCGGCAAGCGGATCAGGCCCGAGCAGCGCGCGCGCTGGGTCGCGCTGATGGCGCAATCGGCGGACGAAGCCGGCATGCCGCAGGATGCCGAGTTCCGCGCGGCCTTCACCGCCTATCTCGAATGGGGATCGCGGATCGCGCTGGAGAATTCGCAGGCCGACGCGCATCCGCCGCCCGGCATGCCGATCCCGCGCTGGTGGTGGGTGTGCGAGGCAACACCGGGCGCGCGGCTTTCCGCGCTCGCGCCGCCCCTCGAGAAAACCGCCGCGCCCGAAACCCTCGCAGCCGGTGAGGCGCCGAGCTTTTCAACGCACATCAAGGCGCTGTTCCGGCCGATGGACCGCAACTCGATGAAGTTCGCCTTCGATCTCTGGTCGGCGGACGATGTGGCGCAGCATGGCGCGGCGATCCTCGCCAGGCTGAAGGCGGGAACCATGCCGTGCGACGGCGCCTGGGAGAGCGACAGGATCGCCCTGTTCGAGCAATGGCTGGAGGCTGGCGCAAAGCCCTGAAGGCCGAGCGCCTGGAGCCAGGATCACCCAGCCCCGCGCTCGATCAATGCCTTGAGCCGGCCAAGGTCCTTGTTGATCCAGCGCGCGTCAGCCGCGAACCGCTCATCGTCCATGTCGGGCTGGCGGAACAGAGTCAGCATCACCTCGGCGCCTTCGCCATTGGCGATCACGCGTAGCGGCACATGGATTTCAGTGCCGTCGCCGGCATCGACGACATGGTCCATCACGCCATATTCATTGCGCGGGGTGAAGCGAATGCGGATCGGGCCTTCGGGGCCGGTGGCGACCCACACATCGCCTTCCTGCCGGAACTCGGACTCGGCCAACCCCGACGCCCAGTGCGCGAAGAATTCCGGGCGCCAGATCTGCTCGTACAGCGCGCGCCACTCATGCTTGATCGAGACGCTGTAGGTGCGGGAGGGCAACATGGCGGTTTCCTGACGGTGGCGGGTGACGGCGTTAGCGCCGTGGAGCGTTGTTGTCAGGGTATCTTGAACGAGCGTTCATCGCTGGTCTTGCGGCAATCTCACACCTTGTTGTCATCCCCGCGAAGGCGGGGACCCAACTCGTTACCTCTCGCACGCGCATGACGGCCGCGTTTGCCACTAGCGAGAGAGATGGGTCCCCGCTTTCGCGAGGATGACAGAAGTTGAACGAAGCCTGGCTCCTCACGCCGCGAACTGGTTCATCGTATTGTGTGCGCCGCCCGCCTTGAGCGCGGCCTCGCCGGCGAAATATTCCTTATGATCGTCGCCGATGTCCGAGCCGGACATATTCTGGTGCTTCACACAGGCGATGCCCTGACGGATCTCCTGGCGCTGCACGCCCTTGACGTAACCGAGCATGCCGGCCTCGCCGAAATACTCTTTCGCCAGATTGTCGGTCGAGAGCGCGGCGGTGTGATAGGTCGGCAGGGTGATCAGGTGATGGAAGATGCCGGCCCGCTTCGCGCTGTCCGCCTGGAAGGTGCGAATACGCTCGTCAGCTTCGTCGGCCAGCGCGGTGCCATCATAATCGACGCTCATCAGGCGAGCGCGGTCATAGGCTGACAGGTCCCTGCCCTCGGCTGCCCAGGCATCGAACACCTGCTGGCGGAAATTGAGCGTCCAGTTGAACGAAGGCGAGTTGTTATAGACCAGCTTCGCATTGGGAATGACCTCGCGGATGCGATCGACCATGGAGGCGATCTGCTCGATATGCGGCTTCTCGGTCTCGATCCAGAGCAGGTCCGCGCCATTCTGGAGCGAGGTGATGCTGTCGAGCACGCAGCGATCCTCGCCGGTTCCGGCGCGAAACTGATAGAGGTTCGACGGTAAGCGCTTCGGCCGCATCAGCTTGCCGTCGCGGTTGATGATGACATCGCCGCTCCGCGCATTCTCCGGCGTGATCTCCTCGCAATCTAGGAACGCGTTATACTGGTCGCCGAGATCGCCCGGCGTGTGGCTGATCGCGATCTGCTTGGTGAGGCCGGCGCCCAGCGAATCCGTGCGGGTGACGATGATGCCGTCCTCGACGCCCAGCTCGAGAAAGGCGTAGCGGCAGGCGCGGACCTTCGCCAGGAAGTCCTCGTGCGGCACGGTGACCTTACCGTCCTGATGGCCGCACTGCTTCTCGTCAGAAACCTGGTTTTCGATCTGGAGCGCGCAGGCGCCTGCCTCGATCATTTTCCGCGCGAGCAGATAGGTCGCCTCGGCATTGCCGAAGCCGGCATCGATGTCAGCGATGATCGGGACGACATGAGTCTGGTAGTTCTCGACCGCATGGAGCAGCCGCTGCTCCTCGATCTGGTTGCCCGCCTCGCGCGCGGCGTCGATCTCGCGGAACATCATACCGAGCTCGCGGGCATCGGCCTGGCGGAGGAAGGTGTAGAGTTCCTCGATCAGCGCCGGGACGCTGGTCTTCTCATGCATCGACTGATCGGGCAGCGGGCCGAATTCGGAGCGCAGCGCGGCGATCATCCAGCCGGAGAGATAGAGATAGCGGCGCTCGGTCGAGCCGAAATGCTTCTTGATCGCGATCATCTTCTGTTGGCCGATGAACCCGTGCCAGCAGCCGAGCGACTGGGTGTAGTTGGCCGGGTCCGCGTCATAGGCCGCCATGTCGCGGCGCATGATCGCGGCAGCGTAGCGCGCGATATCGAGGCCCGTCTGGAAGCGATTCTGGAGCCGCATGCGCGCGACCGACTCTGCGTCGATCCCGTCCCAGGCGCCTTTCTTGTCCTTGATGAGCTGGCGGGTGGTGGCGATATGGTCCTGATAGGTCACGTGTCGGTCCTCGCTCTGCGTGTTGCGTTGCGATTTCTGTAACGAGATTTACAGCAATAGACCTACGCGCTACACCTGAAGAGCGGGTTTAGCTGTCAAATTCTGCCTGTTTGATTTGTAAATTTGTCAATTGTGATACATTCAATCGCCGCCGAAGGTGAACGGTGAAACCCCGCGCTCGCGCTCGTTGATCAGCAACGCCCTTCCCATCGGCGGTGCCGACCGTTGCGCGCAGCCTTCGCGCTGACACGCCCGGCAGCCGAGCCCGATCGGCGTCGCCTCGCCCTTCAGATCGAGACCGCGCGCGATCGCCAGTCCGCCACCCAACTCAGCCGCAACGCCGAGGCCGACCGCGAACTCAGCCGTCACCGCGCCGTAGCGCCGGCCCCGCGGCGTCACCGTGCGCGCCATAGTCAGCCAGCGCGTGCCGTCTTCGAGTTCGACCAGTTGCACCGCAAGCGCCCCCGGCCGATCGAACGCATGATGCAGGCGCCATAACGGGCAACGCCCTTCCGCATCGGCCAGGGCAGCGCCACTTGCGCCCGAGAAACGTTTCGAGGCCTGGCCGGCGCGATCGATCCGCACCAGGAAGAAGGGCAGGCCTCGCGCGCCGACGCGTTGCAAGGTCGTCAGACGGTGCGCGACCTGCTCGAACCCGGCGCCGAAGCGGCGCTGGAGCAGCTCGAGATCATAGCCCGTCGCCTCGCACGCGCGCAGGAAGCGGGCATAGGGCATCATCAACGCAGCCGCGAAATAGCTGCCGAGGTGGCGGCGGAACAGGCGCTCGGCGGCGCGGTCGGCAAAACCGGCACCTTTGGCCAGAGCATCGATTTCGGCGCGCGCTTCGATCTGGGCGAGCTGGAAGCCGGCAGCGAAGGTGCGCGAGGCGGGGTCGAGCGTTTCGCTCAGCTGCAATTGCCGGGCATGGAGATCGAGGCGCCGCAACAGATCCGGCATCACATCGACTGGCAGGATGCGGATGGTGAGCTGGTGCTTGACCCGCAGCCGCTCGGCGATCGCGCCGTACAGGTCGCCCGCGCCGAGCCGCAATTCGTCGGCCAGGGTCTCGGCGATCGTGTCGAGGTCGGCGAAATAGCCGCGCCACCGCTCAACTTCGCGCCGCACTTCAACCATGGGATCGCTTGCCGCCGTCGGGCCCGCCGCGCCGGACCCGATCCGGTCATAAGCGCGTGCAAATGCCTCTGCCCCGCCCGGAGCTCCGGCCAGCCATTCCTCGAGCTCGTTGCGGTCGATCTCGAGATCAGCGAACATCGGATCGCCGAGACGCCGCCGCATCGCCGCATCGCCGCCGCCGGGCTCGCCCGCGGCGAGCGCGCGCGGGTCGAAGTCGAAGGATTCAGCAAGCTTCACCAGCAGCGATGCGGACAGCGGCCGCTGGTTGCGCTCGACCAGATTGAGATAGCTCGGCGAGATCGCCAGCACTTCGGACATAGCAGCCTGAGTCAGCCCCGCCTGCCGCCGCAAGCGGCGCACCGCATGTCCCGCGAATAATTTGCGATCCGCCATCTGCGCCCCTTTTCCGTCAGGCGAACAAGTCAGCCGGGGCGGATATTGTCAACTCTTTACAGCATCACAGAGCTGGGCCGCCAAGACACTACAACACGACCTCGTCCAGGTTCGGCCTTCGCTAACCGTCCCTGGCGTTCGCGGCTAGGGCCGGCCGGGTAGGAAGTCGCCAAAGCGACACCTGGAAAGTTTCCTGGGGAGGAAAAGGTGCCCGCCGGGGATATCCCCGGCGGGCATTTCCATATCACTCTATGAGACGCGCTCGAAACCAGCCGGCCATTGCCTCCTCCGGCAATTCACCCGCCGCGAGTGCCAACACCGTTACAATCGCATCGGCCTTGTCGAAGGCGATCGTCACCCCGTTCAGACGCAGGAACAGGCGCGCCATGACCCAAGCTGTGCGCTTGTTACCGTCATTAAAGGGATGGTTTCGGGCGATCCCGAACGCATAGGCCGCTGCCAGGGCGAACAGATCATTCTCCCCATAGGCGTGTTTGTTCAGCGGACACGCGGCCGCCG
>JBDTXU010000285.1:0-11405 GCA_040006055.1 Sphingomonas bacterium
ACGTCGCGCGCCGGATCGCGCATGAGATCAAGAACCCGCTGACCCCGATCCAGCTTGCAGCCGAGCGCCTCCAGCGCCGTTATGCCAAGCAGATTGCCAATGACGATGGCACCTTCACCAGGCTGACCGAGACGATCGTGCGCCAGGTTGGCGATCTGCGGCGAATGGTCGATGAATTCTCGTCCTTCGCGCGGATGCCCAAGCCGGTGTTCCGCGAGGAATCGCTGGTCGATATCGCGCGTCAGGCGGTGTTCCTGCACGAGGTGGCGCATCCGGCGATCCGCTTTGGCCTTATCCATGACGATCCAGGTCCGGTGCTGGTGTGCGATCGCCGCCAGATCGGCCAGGCGCTGACCAATATCGTCAAGAACGCGGTCGAGGCGATCGACGCGAAGGGCGAGGGGGCCGAGGGCGAAGTCAGCATGACGCTTGCCGAAGCGGGGGGCAGGGTGATCGTCAGCGTCACCGACAATGGCGTCGGCCTGCCGGTGCAGCGTGATCGGCTGGTCGAACCCTATGTCACGACCCGCGCAAGAGGCACCGGGCTGGGCCTCGCGATCGTCAAGAAGATCGTCGAGGAGCATTGCGGCACCATCTCCTTCGCCGATGGCGAAGGCGGCGGCACCAGGGTGACGATGGCGTTCGACACAAGTGCGCTGGCTGCGATCGGTTGCACCGACCACGGCAATGAACAGGGGGAAGACCAGCGCACCCCTGAACTCACACGGAATCGGACCTGAATCATGGCACTCGACATCCTCATCGTCGACGACGAGCGCGATATCCGGGAACTTGTGGCCGGCGTACTCGAAGACGAGGGCTATGAGACGCGCGGCGCGGCCGACAGCGATGCGGCGCTCGAGGCGATCTCCGCGCGGCGGCCGTCGCTGGTGCTGCTCGATGTGTGGTTGCAGGGCTCGCGGCTCGACGGGCTCGAACTGCTCGACGAGTTGAAGCGCCGTGATTCCTCGATCCCGGTGCTGGTGATCTCAGGCCACGGCAATCTAGATACGGCTGTTGCGGCGATCCGGCGCGGGGCGGCCGATTTCATCGAAAAGCCGTTCGAGGCAGAGCGGCTGCTGCTGATGGTCGCCCGCGCGACCGAGACCGAGCGGTTGCGCCGCGAGGTGGCGTCGCTGCGCGCCTCGGTCGGCACGAACAATGATCTGACCGGCAGCTCGGCTGCGATCAATGGCGTGCGCGCGACCCTCAAGCGCGTGGCATCGACTGGTAGCCGGGTGCTGGTGATGGGCGCGGCCGGCGTCGGCAAGGAGATCGCCGCCCGGCTGCTCCATGGCTGGAGCCAGCGTGCCGATGCGCCCTTCGTGGTCGTCAATGCGGCACGGATGACGCCCGAGCGAGTCGAGGAGGAATTGTTCGGCGTTGAGGAAGGTGGGCAGCTGCTCCGCTCAGGCCTGCTTGAACAGGCGCATGGTGGCACATTGTTCCTCGACGAGATCGCCGACATGCCGATCGCGACCCAGGCGCGGATCCTGCGCGTGCTGACCGACCAGAGCTTCACCCGGGTTGGCGGCCAGCGTGTGGTCAAGGTCGATGTCCGGGTCGTCTCGGCGACCGCGCGCGACCTGACCCTGGAGATCGCGGAGGGTCGTTTCCGCGAGGATCTCTATTACCGCCTGAACGTGGTGCCCGTGACGATCCCGGGCCTTGCCGAACGCCGGGAGGATATCCCGGCGCTGGTGGCGCATTTCATGGCGCATTACGCCTCGGAACGCCGCGTACCGACCCCGGAAGTCGCGCCTGACGCCATGGTCGCGCTGCAGAGCTATGAGTGGCCGGGCAATGTCCGTCAGCTCCGCAACGTCGTCGAGCGGACCATCATCATGGCGCCGGGCGACCGGATCGGGCGAATAGACCTCGATCTGCTGCCGGCCGAAGTGCTTGGCGATCCTGGCGAGATGGGCGGCAGCACCAATGCGATCATGGGATCGCCACTGCGCGAGGCGCGCGAGACCTTCGAGCGCGAATATCTCCGGGTCCAGATCCGTCGCTTCTCGGGCAATATTTCGCGCACCGCGAGCTTCATCGGCATGGAGCGATCCGCATTGCACCGGAAATTAAAATTGCTCGGCATCACCGAAACGCGCGACGAATAGGCGCGGTCGATAAGGCCAGCTTATGGCCTGTGACATAATTCGAGCTCCAATCTGACCCGAATGTTGGAATTTCACGAGGGAAAGCGCGCGAAAACCAGCGCATAGTGTTGGATAGTTTTGTCATGCCTATCGGGGGGGTACGGACCGGCCAGACGGCGGTGCGGAGCTCCGGCACCCCATCATAACCGGTTCCGCAAAAGCCTTGAATCGCGCTTACGCAGCGATCGTCTGGCGATTTCCGCGACGAACAGTGGACGCCGCGCACGCGTATCCCTAGATTGACCGCGTCGCGTTTTCGTAAAGCGCGTTTCCGACACCGGGAGCCGGTGCACCGCGGGCGAACAGCCCGCCAATAACAAAGGATCGACCGATGGCCGACAAGCAAACCTCTCTCCAGGACCTGTTCCTCAACGCACTGCGCCGTTCGAAGACGCCGGTGACGATGTTCCTCGTCAAGGGCGTCAAGCTCCAGGGGATCGTCACCTGGTTCGACAATTTCTCGGTGCTGCTGCGCCGCGATGGCCAGTCCCAGCTCATCTACAAGCATGCGATCTCGACGATCATGCCGTCCGCGGCAGTCGATGTGGCGGCGATCGTCAATGCGGTCGGCGAGGCGCAGAAGAAGCAGCCGCTGCTCCAGGAAATCTTCCTGAACGCAGTGCGGAAGTCCGACGACAATGTGACGATGTTCCTCGTCAACGGCGTGATGCTCCAGGGCCAGATCGCAGCGTTCGACCTGTTCTGCATGCTGCTCCAGCGCGATGGCATGTCGCAGCTCGTCTACAAGCATGCCGTGTCAACGATCCAGCCGGCGCATCCGCTGAATTTGGCTGATGAAACAGCGACTACGGAAGAAGATTGACCACAGGTTTTGAACGTGACCGGGACGAATTTGCCCGTGGTACCCGTGCGATCATCGTTTATCCCGAGCACGGCGTCTCCTCGCGGGACGCCGAGGCTCGGCTGAACGAAACCGCCGGGCTGGCCGAGGCGATCGGCGTGGTCGTGGCCGACAAGGTCGCGATCCGCGTCCGCCAGGCCAAGCCGGCAACCCTGATTGGCAGCGGTCAGGTCGAAGTGCTTGCCGCCACCGTGCGGATGGAAGAGGCGGGGCTGGTAGTGTTCGATTCGGCGCTGACGCCGGTCCAGCAGCGCAATCTCGAGACAGCGCTCGAGGCCAAGGTGATCGATCGCACGGGCCTGATCCTCGAAATCTTCGGCGAACGCGCCGCGACCGCCGAGGGGCGGCTTCAGGTAGAGCTCGCGCATCTCGATTATCAGGGCGGCCGGCTGGTGCGGAGCTGGACCCATCTCGAACGCCAGCGCGGCGGCTTCGGGTTCCTTGGCGGCCCAGGCGAAACTCAAATCGAGGCTGACCGCCGCCTGATCCGCGACCGCATGGCGCGGCTCCGCAAGGAGCTCGACCAGGTGACCCGCACCCGCGGCCTCCACCGCGACCGCCGCCAGCGCGCGCCCTGGCCGGTGATTGCGCTGGTCGGCTATACCAACGCCGGAAAATCCACCCTTTTCAATCGCCTGACCGGTTCTGACGTCATGGCGGAAAACCTGTTGTTCGCGACGCTCGACCCGACCTTGCGGCAGATCTCGCTGCCAGGCATCGACAAGGCGATCCTGTCGGACACGGTCGGCTTCGTCTCGGAACTGCCGACCCAGCTGGTTGCCGCCTTCAAGGCGACGCTCGAGGAAGTGATCTCGGCCGACCTACTGATCCATGTCCGCGACATTGCGCATCCCGACAGCGCAGCCCAGCGCGCCGATGTCGAGGCGGTGCTGACCGAGATTGGCGTTGCCGCCACGACGCCACGCATTGAGGCGTGGAACAAGCTCGACCTGCTCGAAGGCGATGCGCGCGACGAGATGATCGTCGAGGCGGGGCGTCGCCAGGACGTGGTCGCGATCTCGGCGGTGACCGGGGAGGGGGTCGAAACCCTGATCGAGACCGTCGCGGCTTTGCTGACGCAAGGGCATCGCCGCTATTCGATCACGCTCGACGCCTCAGATGGCGCCGGCGCGGCATGGCTTCACGCGCATGGCGAGGTGATCGGGCAGGAGGTCGTGGGCGACAGCGCTGTGTATGATGTGCGGATGGCGCCGCGGGATTATGAGCGGTTCCAGCAGCGGAATGATTAGATTGTAGCCTCATAGGCAGTCAGGCAGCTACTCACCCAATCTCGGACGCTTCCAACCCTATGGATTCGCGACCGCCTGCGGGGGCCGATAGAAGTTCCTGTCGGCGCTCGGCAGCTTCGGCGGGTTCAACGTTCAACAGGCGGAACGAACGAAAGATGGGCGCAAGCGCGCTATCTTGACCCGGCCATTGGCCTGGTTTCGTCCAATCGCAGGAACCTCGCGGCATTGTTGTACAGGATGTCGCGCTTCTGCGCGGCGCTCAGAAAGGGGGCCGTCTCGATCGCCGACAGGGCAGCCGGAATGGCATCTGGCCAGACCATCTGGTCGGATCCGAACATGACGCGCTTGCCATAGCCAGCATCGACCAGTCGCTTGAGATAGAGCCAGAATTCGGCGCGCGGCTGGGTATAGTCGATGACGCCGGTGTCCACATAGACCTGGGGGTGCGCATAGAGCAGGGCGATCATGCGATCGATCATCGGCCAACCGGCGTGCATGACGTAGATGCGAAGGCGGGGATGCCTGCCCAGCACATCTTCCAGCAAGAGCGGGTCCGTAAGCCGCATCTTGAACGGCATGCCGAGATAGGCGGCGCCAGGCGGCCCTGGGCCCATGTGGATCGCGACTGGAATGTCGAGTTCCTCAGCCAGTGCGAAATAGGGCTCGAGCCTGGAATCGTCGGGCGAGACGCCGTCATATTCGCTGCCGATCTCACCCAGCACAGCCAGCTGCCCTGCCTTGTGGAGCGTACGCAGCCGGTCGATCGAGGGCAGGTCGGAAGCGCCGAACATGATGCCCGGAATGATCCGATTGGGTGCCGCCTTGCGCCAGTCCTCCACCAGTCCCGGAGTGCCGCTGGTCACCGCCGTGATGTTGTAGCGCTCGAGATAGGCGAGCGAGCGGGACTTCAACGTGGCGTCGTCCGGCGCTGACGTCAGCGGATGCCGGCAGGTGGATTTCTTGAAGGTCTCCGCGAAATACTGGTCGGGCGACCATCGCGGGTCGCGGATCGGCATTTCATCATAGGGCGCGCAGATGATTACGGGCGGCGGCCCCTGGTCAGCGGCGTGGAGCGCGTGGAGGTGGACATCGATGATCGGCAACGGTGCGCCGAGGACCGGGCCTGCCCACAGGATGGCGATCGCAAGCGCTATGCGCTTCGTTTTCAACAAGAGCAGTCCCCCCTTCTGTACGGCAAGCTAGCGAGTGAAAGGCTTTGGCTGCAACGGCTAATCGATCGCGTTTCCGCAACGTCTTCTAACTCTATCGCGGAGGCGGCGCCAATGAGCGCGCCGTTCGCAATCGTGGCCGTGCAAACGGAGGGGACCTAATTAGTTGACTAGGAAACTATTATCAGCTAGTTTCCTGGTCAACCAAAGGAGCTATCGTGGCCGCGACGTCTGAGCCGAGCCCCCTCGAGGCCCATCTCGGCTATTGGCTGCGGTTCGCTTCCAACCATGTGTCGCTCGGTCTCAGCCAGAAGCTGGCGGCGCGGGACGTGACGCTTGCGGAGTGGGTGCTGCTCCGCACTATCCATGCCCGCAACGTCGGCGCGCCGAAGCGGCTGGCGCGGGACCTCGGCATGACCAAGGGCGCAATCTCGAAGCTGGTCGATCGGCTGGCGGGGAAGGGGCTGGCGAGCAAGGCGGCGATGACGTCGGATCGCCGGCATCAGGATGTGTGGCTCACGCCTGCCGGGCGGGCGCTGGTGCCTGAGCTGGCGGTGCTGGCTGACGCCAATGATGCGGAATTTTTCGGGCATTTGAGCATCAAGGAGCGGAGTACGCTGGAAGCCATGCTCCGGGAGGTGATTCAGGATCGCGGTCTTGTCGAATCGTCGGTCGACTGACGCCCTCGCAATATGCCGAACTCAGTGAGCGAGCCGCTCTTCACCGGCACGCTGGCCAGACCGCGCTCATCCCGTTATTCGTCCGGAATGCGGATAATCCTGATAGCGTGTGGAGCCCTTGTCCTGGCATCGATCTACGGTTTGGCCGCTCGCGGCCAACGAGCTGCTCCATTCTCGGCGGTTTCGACGGAAACGGTTCGGCGGACCCCGGCGACCGGCGCCCGCCTTCGCAGCCTGAGGGCGGAGCGGAAGTTCCAGCCCAACGACTACCCGCCTTTGGGGTATGTGGGCGCAGAAACGCCGGAGGACGAGAAGATAGCCGTAGCGGCCGTCGACAAGGTTATCACAAACATCCTGGCCCAACACGACGCGTCGATCGACGCGAAAAAGGTTTCGGCGTTGATCGGCGAGGGGATGCAGCAGGTCGATCAACTGGCCACCGAAGACCGGGACAGAACGGCCGGGTACATGATTGAAATCTGGTATATTCTTGGCTTCAAGGGTTCGACTGGTCGCTTCGCTTATGGTTCCGCCTATCCGCGGCCACCTGGATATGCCGAGCCGCTGCCGCCTGGCTGGGCGTCACCCGATCATCCCCGATCCATAACACGCTAATTAGCGACGCTCCGCTTCCTTGGCGGCAAGCCACAGCGCTTCCTTGCCCTCGAGATCCAGCCCGACAAACGCGTCGCCGGCTTCAGCCTCCATCGCCTTGAAGCGCCGCTCGAACTTCGCGTTCGCTGCCCGCAGGGCCGCCTCGGCATCGACGCCGAGGTGGCGCGCCCAGTTGACCACGGCGAACAGCAGGTCGCCAATCTCTTCCTCGCGCTCGGCGGGGGAGGCGGCGTCGATTTCGGCGATTTCCTCGATCACCTTGGCGCGCGGCCCTTCGGCGTCGGGCCAGTCGAAGCCGGTGCGTGCCGCACGCTTCTGCAGCTTTTCGGCGCGCAGCAGGGCGGGCAGGCCGATCGCGACGCCGTCGAGCGCGCCGCTATCGCCCTTTGCCTCGCGTTCGTCGGCTTTCAGCCGCTCCCAATGCTGGGCGTGGCCGCCGGGGCTGTCGCCGAAGACGTGCGGGTGGCGGCGCTCCATCTTGTCGCTGATGGCCGCCACGACGTCAGGCAGCGCGAACAGGCCGGCTTCCTCGGCCATGCGGCTGTGGAAGACGACCTGGAGGAGCAGGTCGCCGAGCTCGTCCTTGAGATCGGCCATGTCGCCCCGCGCGATCGCGTCGGCTACCTCATAGGCTTCCTCGATCGTGTACGGGGCGATCGTCGAGAAATTCTGGGCGACGTCCCAGTCGCAGCCGGTTTCCGGATCACGCAGGCGGGCCATGATGGTGGTGAGACGTTCGATCATGCGGCCTTCGCCCAAAGGCTGACGTCACCCCGGACTTGTTCCGGGGTCCATGTATCCGCGAGAGCTTCAAGCGTTGCGTACGCGGGACGATGGACCCCGGAACAAGTCCGGGGTGACCAACGGGATTGGAGGGGGAGCCCCTCGCCAGCTATATCGCTCAGTTTGATAATACACATTATGTTAAATTCAGATACGGACTTCAGGGCTGGTTCGAGCCCCGATCGAGGCCCCCTATCCACCGAAAAGCCCTCGCAGCCCGGCGCCGGCGCCAAAAGCCTGCTGCCAGAGCACCACCAGCACGAACAGCAGGCCGAAGATCGCTACCCAGGCCAGCGCCATCTTGAAGCTGTCCTTCATCGGCAGCCGCCGGGCCGCCAGCGCCGATATCGGCAGGATCAGCCACAGGCTGTAAAAGAGAAAGTCCGCGTAGCGATCGTTCATGCCGTCACCTCGAGCCCGTCATAACCGGGTTCGACACCCGCCGGAAGCTCGCCGACCAGCGTCGCATAGTCCATCGACTGGTCCATATGGATCAGCGCAGCCCGGCGCGGCCGCAATTGCTCGATCCAGCCGAGCACCGTCGGCACATCGGGATGCGTTGGATGCGGACGATAGCGCAGTGCATCGACCACCCAGACGTCGAGTTCCTGATACAGGCTTGTCATATCGTCGGTTAAAATATTGAAATCGGTAGCATAGCCGATCGCTTTTCCGCCATGCTCGAAGCGCAGGCCGGCGGATTCGATATCGCCGTGCGGCTGGCCCGTCGAGCGGATCATGACGTCACCGATCAGGATTTCGGCCGGCAGATCCTCGATTACCACCGTCGGCGGATAGCCGTCGCGGCCATGGAAGACATAATCGAAGCGCTTCTCAAGCACCGCGCGCGTCGCCGGTCGCGCCAGCCCACGCACCGGGCCGCGGAGCGTGTGGTAAATCTGGCGCAGATCGTCGATACCATGGGTGTGATCGGCATGGTCATGCGTCCAGATCACTGCATCGACCGTGCCGACGTCAGCCGCCAGCAACTGCTCGCGCATATCCGGGCCGGTATCGATCAGGATGCGCGTGGTTGCGGTCTCGATCAGCGCCGAGGCGCGCGTCCGGCGGTTGCGTGGCTCGGTCGGGTCGCAATCGCCCCAGTTATTGCCGATCCGCGGCACGCCCGACGAGGTGCCCGAGCCGAGGATGCGGATCTTCACGCGGCGCTTCTCACGTTGACGTCTTGGCGAAAAGGCTGCGGAAATTGGCTGACGTCACCTCGGCGAGTGTGGCGAGATCTTCGCCGCGCAGTTTCGCCAGGAACTCAGCCGTATCAGCGACATAGGCCGGCTCACCGGTCTTGCCCCGATGCGGAACCGGCGCGAGGAAGGGGGCGTCGGTCTCGATCAGCAGGCGGTCGAGCGGCAGCCGGGCTGCGGTTTCCTGCAGATCCTTCGCGTTCTTGAAGGTCACGATGCCGGAGATCGAGATGTAAAAGCCGAGGTCCAGCGCGATATCGGCAAAGGCGCCGCTCGCGGTGAAACAGTGGATGACGCCGGGATAGGCCCCCTTCCCCATTTCCTCGCGCAGAATCCCGGCCGTGTCGTCCTCGGCATCGCGGGTGTGGACGACGATCGGCAACCTGGTCTCGCGCGACGCGGCGATATGCGCGCGGAAGCTCGCACGCTGCTGGTCCCGGTCGCTGTGGTCGTAATAATAATCGAGCCCGCTCTCACCGATGCCGACGACACGGGGATGCTGTGCACGCTCGATCAGCCGCTGTGTGCCGACATTGGGGTGCTGATCCGCCTCGTGCGGGTGGATGCCGACCGTCGCCCAGACATCGGGCTCACGCTCGGCTGTGGCGATCACCGCATCCCATTCGCTCTCGCGGGTCGAAATGTTGAGCATCGCGGTGACGCCACGCGCCCGTGCCCGCGCCAGCACCTCTGGCTGTTGCTCGCCCAGGCCCTTATAATTGAGGTGGCAATGGCTGTCAGCGAACATCAAATCGGCTCCGCCTCGAACTCCAGCCGCGGGAACACGCCGCTGGGCGCCGGCAACGCGGTGCCGGCAGCGACGGGCCGGGCGAGCGCGTCGAAGTTTCGCGCGTCGGCGGTCTGGCCGAGCAGATCAAGCAGCCGGTCAGCGCCGTCCGGGATTGCCCAGCGCGCCATGATCGCGATCCGGCGCACCGCCTCGATCGTGAAATGGAGAATGGTGTCGGCGCGTTCGGGATCGGTCTTGCGCACGCTCCAGGGCGCCGCATCGGCGAAATACTGGTTCGCATCGCGCGCCGCCGACCACACGGCCTCAAGCGCGTTGTGGATCGCGAGGTCGCCCATTGCCGCGTGCAGGCCGGCTTCCGCGGCGGCGATGCTGGTCATCAAGGCGTCATCCGCTTCGGACGGCGCGCTCGCTGGCGGCACGACGCCACCGCAATTCTTCGCAACGATGGAGAGGCAGCGCTGCGCCAGATTGCCGAGATTGTTCGCAAGATCGGCATTACAACGTGTTACAATCGCTTCCTCGGAATAGCTGCCATCCTGGCCGAAGCTGACTTCGCGGAGCAGGAAATAGCGCAGCGCATCGACGCCGAAACGCTCGACCAGCTCGATCGGATCAGTGACGTTGCCGACCGATTTCGACATCTTCTCGCCGCGGTTGAGCAGGAAGCCGTGGCCGAACACCCGTTTCGGCAGCGCGAGCTTCGCCGACATCAGGAAGGCCGGCCAATAGACCGCGTGGAAGCGCACGATATCCTTGCCGATGACATGGAGATCGGCCGGCCACCAGCGCGCGACCTCGTCCGGCTGGTCGGGATAGCCGGCGCCGGTCAGGTAATTGGTCAGCGCGTCGACCCAGACATACATCACATGCCCCGGGCTGCCGGGCACCTTCACGCCCCAGTCGAAGCTGGTCCGCGAGACCGACAGATCGGACAGGCCGCCTTCGACAAAGCGCATCACCTCGTTGCGGCGCGCATCGGGCAGGATGAAGTCGGGCTGGACCGCATAGAGATCGAGCAAGGGCTGCTGATATTTCGACAGCTTGAAGAACCAGGTCTCCTCGGCGGTCCATTCGACAGGCGTGCCCTGCGGAGAGAGCTTGCCCCCTTCCCCCCCATTGTCGGCGTCTACCAACTCCTTCTCGTCGTAAAAGGCCTCGTCGCGGACTGAGTACCAGCCCTCGTAGCGATCCATATAAAGGTCGCCCGATGCCGCCATCGCTTCCCAGATCGCAGCACTGGCGTCATGATGCGCCGGCTCGACAGTGCGGATGAAACGATCATAGGAGATATTCAGTCTGTCATCCATCGCCTTAAAATAGGATGACATTTCATCTGCAAGCGCGCGCGTCTCGACGCCGCGGTCGCGTGCCGTCTGGACCATCTTCAGGCCATGCTCGTCGGTGCCGGTCTGAAACCGCACGTCGCGCCCCGCCTGGCGATGATAACGCGCGATCGCGTCGGTCGTGATCGCCTCATAAGCGTGGCCGATATGCGGGCGTCCGTTCGGATAGCTGATCGCGGTGGTGATATAATAAGGTTCGCCCATGCCGGGCCTGTTAGCGCGGTTCTTTCGCGACTGGAACCACCGGCTGGCGCTTTGCGGTTCAGTTCTTCTGCCTGGCTTCCTCAGCGAGCCGCGCGGCGAAAAGCCCGGCGAACTTGTCGGCATAAGCGCGGCATGCTCCGGGATCGATGAAGGGATTCGGCACGCTGTGGCGTTGCAGCCGCCGGAACTTGACGTCTCCGCCCGACTGGTCGGGGTGCGGGGTCAGCAGGATGTCGCATGGTATATGGCGCATCACGTCAAAGGTGCGAGTGAAGGCGGCGCGGGTCGGCGCGTTGGCCGGTGCCGAGAAGCGATAGGCATCCGCTGAAATCGGATTCAGGCTCGAGGCGAAGACCATGTTGAGGCATTTCGACCCCTCGCAGGAGCGCC
>JBDTXU010000286.1:0-4686 GCA_040006055.1 Sphingomonas bacterium
GATCCTGCCGCGCGGGCGCAGCCAGGAGGTCAAGAAACTGATCGAGGCGATGAAGGGGTAGGGCTGTCCGTTGGAGAGTTTTGTCACACCCCTAGGCCCCTTTTTTCATGGACCAAAAATTTAGCGAAATTATATCAATCTCTTGGGCGGCCGCTTTCCAGGCGAACTTTTGTGCCTGTGTGACATAATTCGCCCCGACAAGCAGCGCTTGCGTCATTCATATCGCGTTATATAACACGGTATGTAGATCGATGGAGGCAGGCAGTGGCGGGCGATATCGTAGCTGAACTCGGGCATCTCTTTCTCGGGACGCGGCTGAAACGGTTGGCCGAGCGGATGCAGAGCGAGGTCCTGTGCGTGGCCACCCAGTCCGGCCTCCCGATCCAGCCCAGCCAATATCCGATCCTCGCCGTGATCGCGCGTTGTGGTGCGCTGACGGTGGGTGAAATCGCGGACGTACTCGCCATCAGCCAGCCCGGCGTTACCCGCAATATCGCGCGCCTGGTCGAGCTCGGCCTTGTCGAGATGAAGCGGGAAGGCCGTGATCAACGGCAGAAGAAGGTGTCGCTGACTGTAGCCGGCGAGACGGCGATGGACATTTCCAAGCGCGAGGTGTGGCCACGGATCGACATGGTGGTGGCCGCGATGTGCGAGCCTTTGTCGGGGCCGCTGCTCGGGCAGATCGCGGCGATCGAGCGCGCGCTAGATGAAAAATCGCTGGATCAGCGTGCCGCCGATCTTGGCCTGTCGATCCTGCGCTATGACGATTCGCTGGCGCGTGCTTTCCACGACATCAACGCCGAGTGGATCGCGGCGATGTACCAGCTTGAGCAGACCGACCGCGACGTGCTGGAGAATCCGCGCGAGCGGATCATCGATGCGGGCGGCGACATCCTGTTCGTCGCGGCCGAGGGGCTCGGCGTGGTCGGCACCTGCGCGTTGCAGAAGACCGGCCCCGGGCGGTTCGAGCTGATCAAGATGGGCGTGCTCGCCGCGGCGCGGGGACGCAAGGCCGGCGAGTTCCTTCTCCGCGCGGTGATCGCCCGCGCGGCGGACATGGGCGCCGAGACCCTGTATCTGCTCAGCAACCGCAAGAGCGCGGCCGCGATCCATCTCTATGAAAAGCTCGGCTTCGTCCACGACCCGGGCGTGATGCGCGAGAATGGTGGCCGGTATGAGCGGTGTGATGTGGCGATGCTGTACCGGCCGGCTTAGGGCATGTTGCTCCCATCATCGTCATGCCGGATTTGTTCCGGCATCCACTCGGCCGCACACTCATTGGCCTTTTGATGTGCGGCACGGTGGACCCCGGAACAAGTCCGGGGTGACGGCGGGTTTGGGGCGCGACTATCTCAGCCCATCAACGCCTCGGCCTGATCGAGCGTATCCCTGAAGGTCGCGATGATCGCCTGGTAGGGCGCGGGGCCGGCCATATCGAGGCCGGCGCGCTTCAGGATTTCGACCGGATAGTCGGAGCCACCAGCCTTGAGCACGGTGAGGAAATTGTCGCGCTCCTTCGCGCCGCCCTTCAGGATCGAGCGGGCGAAATAGGACGCGGCCGAGATGCAGGTCGCATATTGGTAGACATAGAAGCTCGAATAGAAATGCGGGATATAGGCCCATTCAGCCGCATAGGCCGGCTCGATCGCGACCTTCGGCCCGTGATAGCGTTTGAGCAGATCGAGATAGATCGCCGTCAGCTTCTCGCCGGACAGGCCGTCGCCGGCCTCGGCCTTGTCGTGCACCGCGAGCTCGAACTCGGCGAACATCGCCTGGCGATAGAAGGTGCCGCGCATCGCCTCGAGTTGCTGGCCGAGATAGAAGAGCTTCTCCTCCTTCGACTTGGCCTGCTTGACCATATGGGCGGCGAGGAGTTGCTCGTTGCAGGTCGAGGCGATCTCGGCGAGGAAGATCGGATAGTCCGACTTGTCGTAAAGCTGGTTCTTGTTGGCCAGCAAGGTGTGCATCGCATGGCCCCATTCATGCGCATAGGTCGTCATCCCGTCGTAATTCTCGCCGAGATTGAGCAGCAGATAGGGGTGGACGTCATAGGCGGCGCCGGGGTTCATATAGGCGCCTGATTTCTTGCCGGGGCGCGGCAGCGGGTCCATCCATTTGCCCGCCGTCGCCTTGGCGAACATCGCGCCATATTCGGGACCCAGCGGCTTCAGCGCCTCGCTCACGATCGGGCGCATCTCGGGCACCGTCACCTTCTTGTCGAGCTGAACCAGCGGCGGATAGATGTCGTAATAGGCCATGTCGGGCAGCTTGAGCATCCTGCGGCGCAGCTCGAAATAGCGGTGGAGCTCGGGCAGGCCGGTATTGGTTTCGGCAACCAGCGTGCGGTACACGCTTTCCGGCACATTGTTGCCCGACAGGTACATGGCGAGCGAGGTCGGATATTTCCGCGCTTTCTTGCGGAAGATATCGGCCTTCACATGGCTGAGATAGGCGGCACCCAGCGAGCTCTTGAAGCTGCCATATTCAGCCCAGAAGGTGTCGAAGACGAGCTTGCGATCGGCGCGGTTGGGGGCATCGCGGTTGAGCGTATAGGCCTGATCGTCGAGCCGGACCTTCTTGCCGGTCGACAGTGTGACGGTCGGCCAGGGAATGTCCGAAGCGACGAGCTGCTCGCGAATGTCGCGCGCGCCGGCAAAGGGCGCTCCCGTTCCCGCGAGAAGGATCTCGCCTTCGGGCGACAGGGTATGTTCGGCCTGGCGGACGATATCGGCGAGATAGAAATCGAAGCGCGTCTTGAGGATCTGGTTCGACGCGACGAAGCCGTCGATCTTCGCGGCGCCGAGCGCCAGCAGTTCGGGCGCGATCCACGATGTGGCCTCGCCGAACGCGGTGTACATGTCGATCGCCTGGGCCTGCTTCTCCTGGCTGTCGGCGACGCGCACATCCTCATCGGCCTTGAGGCTGATATAGGAGTAGATGCGGCCGGCGGTGCGGCCGAGATCCGACTGCGCGACGAGGGCGGCGGCGAGCGTGTCAGCACTGGTGCCGAGCGTGCCCTTGTATTTCAGCATGCCCGGAATGTCGGCTAGCATCTTCTTGCGCGCCGCATCCCAGGCGGCGTCGTTCGGATAGAGGTCGCTCAGATCCCAGGCAGCGACATCGGCGGCGGTCGCCTTGTCCTGAGCCCAGGCGGGCATTGCCGTGGCGAGCGTGGCAAGAGTGGCGGCGGCGGCGATCGTCTCGCGGCGCGTGAGGTCGGTCATGTGATTCCCCCAAAGGCGGTTATGCCAGCATAGTGTCGCGCTTCCCGCTTCGGGGGAAGAGGGTGTGTCAGGAATCTAGGTCACTTCTGCTCTGATGTGTTGAGTCAGACGTTCGTGTCTTGAGCCGAAGTTCATTGGACCCTATTTCCATCCGTCATGCCGGACTTGTTCCGGCATCCATGTTTCCGCATGGGGCGCAGGCGTTGCGTATGCGGAACGATGGACGCCGGAACAAGTCCGGGGTGACGGCAGGTAGTTGAGACAGGTCACTTTTCTCGTGCGTCCGGCGCGATGATCGAGACGCCGTCGATTTTGGTGACCCGGCCGGCGAGGCTTGGCGGTGCCCAGCCGTCGAGCAGGACATAGAGATGGCGCGGATCGCGCTGGCCGGTGGCGAAGGCGAAAGTGTCGGCTTCGAGGCGGTGCTTGACGGCAACGGGTTCGCGCGAGGCGTAGAAATAGCGCACCGGCCGTCCGGCGACCACAGCGCGCCAGGTGAGCTCCTCGAGCAGCGCGAGATCGCGATAGGGCTGGGGTGGCTCGAACTCGATCATATCGGCGCTCGCGATCAGCGCATCCCAGCGCGGATCGACCGTGCGGCGATAGGCGCGCGGGTCCGTGGCCGCTACGGAGCTGGCCCTGGAAAAGGCGAACAGCGGCGCGAGATCGACGATCTGGAGCAGGAGCGCCGCGCCGAGCACGAAAATGCCGAAGCGCACCCGGCAGGCAATGGCGATGGCGACGAGCGCGATGACATAGTCGACCGGCCAGAACATGCGGCCGGCGGCGCGGATCGGATCGAGCAGCTTCGGCATCAGGTCGGGCATGGGCAGGGTTGCAATGACCTGACCGCGCCAGATGAGATGCGGCATCACCGCGATGACGGTGATCGCGGCGAAGGCCGGGACCAGCCAGATCACCCAACCGAGCGATGGGGCGTCCGGGCGCGCGGTGCGGTGGCGCAGCCGCCAGACCAGCGCCACCAGCGCAAGCGCGAGCAGGCCGGCGCCGAGATAGTTCATCCCCTCCAACCCCTGCGAATGGTCGAGCGACTTTGCGGGGAGGAGCGCGGAATAGACCGGCTCGTTCGGGTTCCACAACCCGTCGAGCGACACCCCGAAGCCGCCATAGGAGCCGGTCGCCATGACTGGCTCTCCGACCAGGCCGAGCAGCTGCGGGATGATCAGCAGCGGCGCCACGACCATCGCGACATCGCCGATCATGGCGATGCGCGCCTTGCTGTCGGGCGCCTGCAGGACCTGACGCAGCATCGCGCTTGCCCAGATCGCGGCGACCATCACCAGCAGATAGGGGTGGATCAGCGCTGCGGTGACGATGATCGCCACCCACCAGCCGGGCTGCCGCGATCGCCTGTCATCGATGAAGATCCACAGTGCCCAGAGGATCAGCCACTGGGCGCAGAGATTCACATGGCCGAAGCGGGCGAGCAGCACCGGCATCA
>JBDTXU010000287.1:0-12053 GCA_040006055.1 Sphingomonas bacterium
ATGGCGAAGGCGCCGAGCAGAGCGACGGCGATTTCGAGGACATGGACGGCGAGCCCGGCGACGATGGCGACGAGGGCATGCTCCCGGTGCGTCCCAACCGACCCTTCTCCGATTTCGCGCCGCAATTCGAATACAAGGCCTGGACCACGCGCTTCGACGAAGTGATCGCCGCAACCGATCTGTGCGACGCCGACGAGCTCGCCCGGCTGCGCTCCTATCTCGATCAGCAGCTCGTCCATCTCCAGGGCGCGGTGACCAAGCTCGCCAACCGGCTGCAGCGGCGGCTGATGGCGCAGCAGAACCGGAGCTGGGATTTCGACCAGGAGGAAGGCCTGCTCGATGCGGCGCGGCTGGCGCGCGTGGTGGTCAACCCGACTCAGTCGCTCAGCTACAAGATCGAGCGCGAGACCGATTTCCGCGACACCGTCGTCACGCTGCTGATCGACAATTCGGGCTCGATGCGCGGCCGGCCGATCTCGATCGCGGCGATCAGCGCCGACATCCTCGCCCGTACGCTCGAACGCTGCGGCGTGAAGACCGAGATCCTCGGCTTCACCACTCGCGCCTGGAAGGGCGGGCAGGCCCGCGAAACCTGGCTCGCCGCCGGCCGCCCGCCACAGCCCGGCCGGCTCAACGACGTCCGCCACATCGTCTATAAAAAGGCCGACGAGCCGTGGCGCCGTGCCCGCGCCTCGCTCGGGCTGATGATGCGCGAGGGGTTGCTCAAGGAGAATATCGACGGCGAGGCATTGCTCTGGGCCCATGCCCGGCTGATCGCCCGGCCGGAGGAGCGCAAGATCCTGATGGTCATTTCGGACGGCGCCCCGGTCGACGATTCGACGCTCAGCGTGAATTCGGGAAGCTATCTCGAACGCCATCTCCGCCAGGTGATCGGCTGGATCGAAACCAAGTCGCCGGTCGAACTGGCGGCGATCGGCATCGGCCACGACGTGACCCGCTATTACAGCCGTGCGGTGACGATCATGGATGCCGACCAGCTGGGCGGCACGATCATCGAACAGCTCGCCGCGCTGTTCGACTCCGAATGATGGCCGCTCCGCAAGCGGAGCGGAGGGAATGATCGCACCGCCTCCGGGTGGATTTGCAGGACCGGTGAAGCGCTCGGTGACGATCGCCGGACATCAGACGTCGATCAGTCTTGAGCCCCTGTTCTGGCAGGCGCTCGAAGCAGCCGCGCTCGAACGCGGCCTGCCGCTCAACGCGCTGATCGCCGAGATCGACGCGCTCCGCATCACAGCCAACGACCCGCCCAATCTGGCAAGCGCGGTTCGGACATGGCTGCTGAGCGATATACGTCTCTGACAAGATGTAGGTGACGTCGCCAAAGGCCCGACAGTCTCGTCATCGCCCGCAGATGAAATGATGGAATGGCTGAGCCGGTCCGGGATTCACGCCGACCAGATAGGGCCCGAATATGCTTGCCCCGATCAGGGCAGCGGCAATCGCGGCGATCAGCACCGCGCCTGCGGCAACATCCTTCGCTGCCTTGATCGCCGGATTGTAGCTCAGGCCGATCGCATTGCAGGTTTGCTCGATCGCCGTGTTCAAAGCCTCGGCGGCAAGCATCAGCATCACGGCGAGAACCAGCCAGCGCCATTCCGCCACGCCAATGTGCAGCACCGCGCCCGCCAGCATGGCCGCAACCCCGGCACCGATATGAATGCGCATGTTCGGCTCATTGCGCACCAGAAATCGCAGGCCAGCCAAAGCATGCGCAAAGCTTTGCACACGTCCGGCCGCGCGGATCGGCTGGCTACCCTGCGAAGCCGCAACGCCCGGGCGCCACGCCAAAGGCGTTTTTCGCAGCGCCAGAACCGGCCGCATAAGGAGACCCAGCAGAGCGGCGATGATGGTGCAGCAAACCATTCCTCAGACCACCGGCTTGATCGATAGGGCCGTGCGCCCGGTCAATGAAACCGGCAGCAGCGCGCACCCGTCCCGGTCGGCTTTGAGGAAGCGCTGATCGGGCAGCCCGGTGTGATAATGCCGCTCCGGCATCAGGCCGCCGATCTCGATCGCCGAGGCCGAGGACGCGCCGCCCGGATGAAGAACCAGCTCCAGATTGCGCCCCTCAGCCACGGCGCGCGCGACCAGAATGTCGGGATACGGCGCCGACACGAGCCGCGGCCCGCTCCCAGAAGAAGGCCGCTCCACCAGATCACGCAATCCATTGGCCTGGCTGGACCGTACCAGCATCTCCAGCGCGTGCGCCCAGAGCGAAGCGTTCTCACGGTGGACCACACCGCCGATTTCGCGCGACGGGCATTCCTCTTCCAGCCGCCCCAGGCATTCCGCAGCGATCGCCGCATCGCCCATCTCGACAGCCGCAGCGGCGGTGGCCGCGTAGGAAGAGGCGCGGCTGAAGCCATAGTTCCCCACATCGACAGGCCAGAACAGCCGGCTCCATGAGCCGTTATCGAGCCACCGCCGAACCCTATGCCAATGTTCCTGCGCAAGCTCTGGCGAGAGTGCGTTGAGGAACAGGCAGGGAAAGGCCTGCATCACGATCCCGCCCGGCGCTGGTGGCGCAATGCCTGTCAGGGAGGACCGAAAGGCAATGAAGCTGCCGTCGGAACGGGTGGCTTCGCGCGCCAGGCTGGCAAGGAAAGGCCCCGATAGCTCCCGCCACCGATCCGTGCCCAGCTGGGCATCGCCCGCCCTGATCCCCGCCATGGTGATGAGATTGCACAGCGGATAAATCCAGTTCGGCTCGCACGCGAGAAGGCCGTGGCGGGAAGCGCGATATTGCTGGCTCAGCGCTTCGGTCATCTCGCCCAGATCATAGCCCCGCCACGGCTCGCCGCCCCGGTGCAGTTCCAGCCTCTCGCCACCACCCAGCGCCATCTGCAATGCCGTGAAACCCGAATACATGATGTTCTGGCGGGGCACGGGATCACCCCCGAGGCGAAGATTGCCCCACGCGTTTTCAAGCGCCCAATAACGCCACAGGCGGCTGTCCCCGATCTTGACCATCAGGCGGTGCTGCGCGTCCGCAAAACAGCCCGTCGCGGCGGGAGCATGACGATGCTGCGCCATCGCCAACGCATAGCTCATGAAATTGACCTGATAGCGCATCGCACCGGTCTGGAACTGGTCGCGCCACTCGAAGCCATCGAACCGGTCCACCGGCTGAAGCGCGCGATCGAGCAGCAACCGCATGCGCTGCAGTTCGTCGAGGGAGGCTTCGTCGGGCACTGGCTGCAGCGCGGCGGCCATCGCGATGGAACAAGTTTCGCGCGATCGGCTTTTGGGGACGCGAATGCCCGACCAAAGCCACGCCAGCGCAGCCATCGTCAACACCGCCGGGCCGATCAGCCATGGCCAGCCGGCGAGGGGAGTGGTTTCGAGTCCGGTGGTGGCGGGCATCCCGGCCAGCGCCGCCAGAGCGCCCCAGACAAGCAGCGGCGCGACCACATTCCCGGTCGCAAACCATAGAATGAGGGAAAGTCCAAACACGCCCAGGCCGGCACCGAATAGGCCGGCTGCAAGCAGCTCCTGCCCGGAGGACCAACCCAGGAACCCAGCTCCCGGAAAGGTCATACCGAGCAGAATCGCCTTTTGCGCATGGTCCTCTAAGCCACACGCCACCGGTGCGATCGCAACGGCCAGCAGCGCCGCATAGGCCAGAAGCGTGCGCCCCTGCTGGCGCCGGTGATGTGACCGGACAAGATACCGCAAATGACTTTGTATTGCAGAGTTAACACGCAAAAAAGGGGCGGTGTGGCGGCGGGCCGAAGCACTGCTTCGCAACGATCGGCGATCCGAAAGGGCATTCATGCCAGTTTCTCCCCCAGATTTTCCGGCCCGGCATTGCTCCGCCTCGCGCTACGCAGCACCTGTTCGAGCACGCCGAGATAGTCGTAAAACCGTGCGCGCCCTTCGTCGGTCAACTGGCAGGTCGTAAGCGGCCGCCGTCCCTCGAATCCCTTGGTGACCTGAAGCATCCGCGCCTCTTCCAATATCTGGACATGGCGGCTCAGATTCCCGTCGGTCAACCCACAAAGCTCCCGCAACTCAGTGAAGCTCAGCCCACCCGCATGATCGGCGAGCGAGGTCATGATGCTGAGCCGGGCCTTCTCGTGAAGGACGCGGTCAAGACCATCGAACGCGAAACGCCCGCTGTTATTTTTGGCCATGCGAAACTCCCGTCGAAGCGCGGTAAAGAATGGCGGCGACAAGCAACTGTCCGAGGCCAAAGGGCACGCCCATCAGCCACGCGATAGCGGGCGCGTCGCCGACGCTCAGGGCGAGCGCCGCCGTGCCGCTCGCGAAATAGAAACCCGCCGCCCAGACCATCTGCCTGGGCAGATTTGTAATCATGGCGAAGATGCCGACCCCCATCAGGAGCTGCCAGATGCCCGGCAGAAACCGGCTATGCTCCGGCGCATATAGCAGCACCATCATGCCCGTGATGGCGGCCGCGCTGGCAGCCGGCATGAAGCGATTGAGCGTTGTATTGAGCATCCGGTCCGCCATCGACCGGTGCAATCTGCGCGCCCTGATGATCGCCTCGGTTCCGATCGCCATCGCGCACATTGCCGCGAGCACGATCCATATGAAGAGGTCGTCGCTATGCGTGCTAGCCTGCCAAGCGCCCAGGCCCAGGGCAGCGCCCCCGGTCAACGCGACCACGCCGGGGGCGAGCCCCTGGAATCGGCTGCCGGCGGCGAGCTGATCGCGCAGCCGCGCAATGTCATCCAGGGCCGATTCGATATCCTTCATGGGCGCTCAATAAGCCAAATAACTCTACAATACAAAGTTCTTTTTGGTATTCCATCTCTCGACGGGCACTCGAGGCGATAAGGGCGAATGCACCGGTGCCACACGCAGGGGCGATAGTTAGTGAGAATTACTCTCAATAACGTTGACAATGCGAGTGACTCGCAATAGCCGGCTCCCATCGAACAAGGGGAACCCGAACTTGCGTACCGCCCATGCCGCCCGTCGCGCCGCCGTCACTCCAGCATTTTTGGCGCTGTCCTGTGTCGGCGCGTTCACTACGGCACCGGCGTTCGCCAAGGATGGTCCCGAGCCGACGCCGGCGAATGACCTGGACGAGGGCCGCAACGACATCATCGTCACCGGCATCAAGGACGCGCAGCGCACCGGCCCAAAGGACGTCGCCCCCCTTGTCAACACGCCCAAATCCATCGTCATGCTCGACAAGAGCGTTATCGAGCAGACCGGCTCGGCCAGCCTGCAGGACGCGCTGCGCACTGTCCCCGGCATCACCTTCGGTGCGGCCGAGGGCGGCAACCCGATCGGCGACCGCCCCTTCATCCGCGGCTTTGACAGTCAGGGCAGCATCTATGTCGATGGCGTGCGCGATCTCGCCTCGCAAAGCCGCGAGGTCTTCGCGATCGATTCGGTGCAGATCGTCCGCGGTTCGGATTCGACGCTTGGCGGGCGCGGCAGCGCCGGCGGCACGATCAATATCCTGTCCAAAATGCCGGTGCTCGACACTTTCGGCTCGGCCAGCGCCAGCTATGGCAATGGCGATTACAAGCGCGTCACTGGCGATCTCAATCTGAAGGTCAGCGACACCGTCGCCGTCCGCCTCGAAGGGCTGTGGCACGATCAGGATGTGGTCGGTCGCGACGCGATCTGGGCAAAGCGCTGGGGCTTTGCGCCGAGCGTGACGATCGGCCTCGGCACGTCGACCCGGCTGACCGCGAGCTATTATTATCTCGAGGGTCATGAGCTGCCCGACAGCGGCATTCCTTATCTCTATGTCTGCTCGGCAACGGTCTGCAACGCGCCCGCGGGCAATGTCTTCACCACCCCGGCGCAGGGCAACATCACCACCAAGGGCGGGCAGACGGGCTATGTCGCGCGCTCGACCTATTATGGCCTGGTCGATCGCGATTTCCGCGACACCAAAAGCCAGCAGGCGACCGTCCGCGTCGAGCATGATTTCGGCAAGGTGACGCTGCGCAACACCGCGCGCTTCAGCCATGACGATCAGGCCTATAGCTTCCTGCTGCCCGACGACAGCACCGGCAATGTCTTCGGCACCACCACGGTCAACACCGGCAGCAATGTCACCACCGGCGGCCAGGTCTGGCGGCGCGCCAATACGCGCTATGGCTATACCGAAAGCATCATCGACCAGACTGACCTCAGCGGCATTTTCCACACCGGCTCAATCGAGCACAGCTTCGCGGTCGGCACGGAGTTCTCCTGGGAGAAGACCCGTCGCGGCGCGTTTGTCCTCGCGACTGGATCGACCATTGCCCCGCGCTGCAACACAGCGACCATCGCGCGCTATTATTGCACCAGCCTGTTCAACCCGAACCCCAACGATCCCTGGGTCAATTATGCCAGCGACACGTCCACGGTTCAGACGCCGATCGTGAAGGGCGCGCCGAACACCGAAACCCAGAACGATGCGAGCACGATCGCCCTTTACGGCTTTGATTCGATCACCATCCTCCCATCGCTGATCCTCAATCTCGGCGCGCGCTATGATCGCTTCAAATCGACAGTGACTTTGCCCTTTGCGGCCGACTCTACCGCCGCGCAGCTTTCGCGCACCGATAGTTTGTTTAACTGGCAGGCCGGCCTGGTCTTCAAGCCGACCACGGAGACCAGCCTCTACGCCAGCTACGCGACAGCAGCCACGCCGCCGAACAGCCTGCTCGGCGAGGGCCGTGAGGATAATGCCCTGCCAACCACCAACACCGCGGTGAACCTCGCGATCCTCGATCAGCTGAGGGTGCAGAAGACCAGATCGTGGGAGGTCGGCGCCAAGGGCGATCTCTTCCACAAGAAGCTCGCGCTCGGTCTTGCCCTGTTCCAGACGGATATCACCAACGCGCGCGTCCAGATCGACGCCAACACCGTCGGGTTCTTCGGCAAGACGCGGATCCGCGGTATCGAGCTGACCGCGAACGGCACGATCCTGCCTGGCTGGACTGTGTTCGGAGGCTATACCTGGCTCGATCCGAAGATCCTCGAGGCCGGCTTCACCGCGCTGACGGCCCCGGCGGTAACCGGCCAGGCGGCTAAGCTGGTCTACGTGCCGTCGGTCAACACCGGCAAGCAGGTGCCGCAGACAGCGAAGAACAGCTTCACCCTCTCGACCAACTATCAGGCGACCAAGCGCTTCTCGTTCGGCGGCGGCGCTTATTATATGGATCGGCAGATCGGCGGCTATGGCGACAACCGCCAGGCAACACAGACGACCGCCGGCGTCGTCACCGTCACCCCCGCCACGTCGGTGCTGACCCGCGGCGTGCCCAGCTATTGGCGCTTCGACGCGCAGGCGCGGTACGATCTGACCAGCAACATCTCGATCGGCGTTAATGCGCAGAACCTGACCAACCAGATCTATTATAGCCAGGCCTATGCCTCGCACTACGCAACCGTCGCACCGGGCCGGACGGTGTTCGGCACGCTCGGTGTGAAATTCTGATGCAGCCCAACCAATCCTCCCCCGCCAGGGGGAGGGGGGCCGCTCGAAGAGCGGTGGAGGGGGAGGTCACGGCCCCCCCGTTTGTGGCAACGCTCCCTCCACCAGCTTCGCTGGCCCCCCTCCGCAGCCTAGCGAGGGATTTTGACGCACTCAGCGCTGAACAAATCGCCATGCATCTGTCAGGCCCGCCCGAAGAGCGTGCCGCCTTTATTGGCGCCGCCGCCGAGGCCGGTCTCGCCGAAGCGCAGGCGGTGCTCGGGCAGATGCTGCTCGATGGCACCGGCGTGGCGAGGGACGAGACGGCGGCTCTCGGCTGGTTCGTCCGGGCCGCCGCGCAGCATCACCTGATGGCGATCAACATGGTCGGCCGCTGCTATGATCTTGGCTGGGGCACAGCGCCGGACAAGGCCCGCGCCGCCGAATGCTACCGGATCGCCGCCGAGCGCGGGCTCGATTGGGGCATGTACAACTACGCGACCCTGCTCGCGCTTGGCGACGGCGTCGCCGAAGACAAGCCGGCCGCGCTCGACTGGTTCGGCAAGGCGGCAAATCTCGGCAATGCCAAGGCGATCAACTTCGTCGGCAGCTTCCACGAGGATGGCTGGGTCGTCCCGCGCGACATGGCCAAGGCCGCCCGCCTCTATGCCCGCGCGGCCGAGGGCGGCGATTTCCGCGGCGCATTCAATCACGCCCGGATGCTCGGCGCAGCGGGCAAGATCGAGGAGGCGATCGGCTGGCTGAAACGCGCCGGCGCGAGTGCCACCCCGGCGTTCATCGACAAGGCCAGCGCCTGGCTTGAAGCAGCCGAAATCCCCGCCTTCCGCAAACGCGGCGTTCAGGCCTTGCGGATCGGAGCAGGGCAATGCTGATCCCGATCCCCGATCTCCTCTCTCCCGGCCAGCTTGCCGAGGTCCGCAACCTCATCGACGCCGCCGACTGGATCGACGGCAACGCAACCTCGGGCGTGCAATCGGCGCTCGCCAAGCGCAACGAGCAATTGCCCGAAACATCGGACGCGGCCCAGCGCGCGGGAAGCATCATCCTCGACGCGCTGGCCGCCTCGCCCCTGTTTATCGCCGCCGCCCTGCCGCTCAAGGTCTTCCCGCCGCTGTTCAACCGCTATGGCGAGGGGCAGGGGTTCGACACCCATGTCGACAATGCGATCCGCATCCGGCGCGGCAGTGATTTCCGGATCAGGAGCGACCTGTCCGCAACGCTCTTCCTCGCCGATCCCGAAAGCTATGATGGCGGCGAGCTCGTGATCGAAGGGCAGTTCGGCGAGCAGGCGGTGAAGCTGCCGGCCGGGCACATGATCCTGTACCCGGCCTCGAGCCTCCATCATGTAACGCCGGTCACGCGGGGCACGCGCATCGCCTCCTTCTTCTGGATCCAGTCGATGGTCCGCGACGACGGCGCGCGGCGGATATTGTTCGATCTCGATTCAGCGGTGCAATCGGTCGCGGGTGATCGGGGGCAGGGCGATGCCGCGGTTGTGCAACTCACCGGCGTCTATCACAATCTGCTCCGCCGCTGGGCGGATGCCTGAACCTTATGAAGAGTAATCGGGAATGAGCATGAGCAAGCTGACGCTGCGGCGCGCCTGGTTTCAGGTGCATAAATGGATCGGCCTGATCCTCGCGATCCTGATCATCCCGATCTCGCTGACCGGCTCGGCCCTGGTGTGGGACGAAGCGGTCGATCATGGCCTCAACCCGAAGCGTTATGCGGTGAGCGGCGGCACGCTGATCGATCCCGATCTTTATGTCGCGGCGGCGCGGGGGTCGCTGAAGCCGACGGACTCGATCGTGTCGATTGCGCTGCCTGACGGCGAGGGCCCGGTGGTCGTCACCGCGAGCAGCCCCGGCAAGTCGATCAGCGGTCCGCCGCGCACGATGGTCTATCTCGATCCGCCGACGGCGCGGGTGCTCGATGTCGCCAATAACCGCACAGGCGTGCTGCGCGTCTTCCACATGCTCCATGGCAGCCTGATGCTGCCGGGTGTTGGCCGGGCGATCGTCGGCTGGATTGGCGTTGCGATGATGGTCTCCTGCTTCACCGGCCTCTGGCTGTGGTGGCCGACGGTCGGCAAATGGGTGCGGGGTCTGCGCTGGCGGCGGCACAGGAATCTCGACACCAACCTCCACCATCTGATGGGCTTCTGGATCGCGCTGCCGCTGTTCATCCTGTCGCTGACCGGTGCGTGGATTTCCTTCCCGCAATTCTTCGGAAGCCTCACCGGCGCCACACCGCAACGCGGCGGCATGGACCGGGCGGCAATGGCCCGCGCCAAGCCGCTGGCTGTGACCCAGCTCTCGCTCGACAAGGCCATCGACAGCGCCCAGGCGACGGTATCGGGCGACGTCCGTCAGATCACCTTCCCCACGGATCTCAAGCCCGAATGGAAGATCGCGCTGGCGGGTTACCCCCAGCCGTCCGTGACGATCGACGATGCGACCGGCAAGGCAAAGGCCGGACGGATCATGCCCGAGGACACCGCCCGGCTGATGCGCCGCATCCATGACGGCACGCGGATGGGGCTATTGTGGCAGACCATCCTCGTCATCGGCGGTATATTGCCCGCGATCCTGGCAATAACCGGCATCATCATGTGGTGGCGCGCGAGAAAGTGGCGCGGCGATCTGAAGACGCGCCAAACTTAATCCTCTCTCGCGCAGCGGGGGAGGGGGACCATTCGCCCCTTCTGGCGAATGGTGGAGGGGGTTTGGCCGCGAGTCTGACGCTTGGGGAGAGCGCTCCCTCCACCACGCGCTGAAGAAGCGCGCGGTCCCCCTCCCCCGGTTCCCGGGGGAGGATTTAAAGAACTACCGCCCCAACAACACCCGCGCCTGTCCGGCAATCTGCGCCAGCATCGCCGCATTCGGCGCTGGCGCCAGCCGCGCCCGGTCCACCACCGCCTTGAACTGCGCCACCCGACCAGCATTGGCCGCAAGCCACTCCTCGACCTGCCGCTGCGGATCGCCGCCGCCGCGCCCGAGAAACTCAAGGCGAAGCTGCTGGAAATCGCGTGCCAGGCCCGCGATCAACAACCGCTCCCACGGATCGCTCGACACAATCCGCGCGGCATTCGCCTGAGCCCAGTCGAGGCCGAGCGCCTGACCGAGGTGGGTGAACGCCCGCGTCAGCACCGTCTCGTCCAGCCCCAGCCTCGCCCCAAGATCGGCCAGGCCAACGGCACCATCCAGCTCGAACAGCCGCACCACTTTCTGCACCAGCTTCTTCGGCGCGCCGGCAGTCTCCAGCGTGGCGGCGATGCGAGCACTCTGCGCGCTCGCTTCCTCGAGCAGCAACGCCTTGGTCTGCTTGTCGAGCTGGGTGACCCCCCGGGCAAGCCGGGCGAGGGTCGCGCCGGGCGCGGTGCCCGCGCGCGTGACGCGCAGCAGATCGGCGATCTGCGACCGTGTCGCCACCGCGACCTCGTCGAACAGCGCGATCCGCGCCAATTCGGGCATCACCGCCGTCTCGATCTCGGCCCAGAGCGCAGGCAGATCGAACAGCCGCTCGACGACGACGAACATCGCCGCGATCTCGGTCATCGGAGCGCCTTCCTCCTCGGCAAGCTCGAAGGGATGGAGCACGCCCAGCCGGTTGATGATCCGGTTGGCGAGCTTGGTCGCGACGATCTCGCCGCGGAGGCGATGCTGGTCGATCGCCGCGGCAAATTTCTTGCGCATCGCCGGCGGGAAGGCGGCCCGCAGATCCGGCGCGAGATCGGGATCGAGGCCGAGGCCGCCATGCTCGATCGCCGCCTGCAGCGCGAGCTTGGCGGTCGCCAGCAGCACGGCGAGCTCGGGCCGGGTCAGGCCATTGCCTTCCTGCGCCCGCCGCAGCAGATCGTCGTTCGAGGCGAGACCCTCCACCGCGCGATCGAGATTGCCCGAGGCTTCGAAGATCTCGATCAGCCGGACATAGCTCGGCACCGCATCGGCACCGTCCTTCTCCATGATCGACAGGCCGAGCGTCTGCAGCCGGTTATCCTCGAGCACGAGATGCGCGACATCGTCCGTCATGCTCGCGAGGAAGGCGTTGCGTTTCTCATAGGCAAGCCGGCCCTCGACCATCTCGCGGTTGAGCGCGATCTTGATGTTGACCTCGTTATCCGAGCAATCGACGCCCGCCGAATTATCGATGAAATCGGTGTTGATCCGCCCGCCAAGCGCCGAAAAGGCGATGCGCCCCGCCTGAGTCACGCCGAGATTGGCGCCTTCGCCGATCGCGGTCGCGCGGATGTCCTCGGCGTTGATGCGCAACCGGTCATTGGCCGGGTCGCCGACCTGAATGTTGTTCTCGGCCGCGGCCTTCACATAGGTGCCGATGCCGCCGAACCAGACGAGATCGACCGGCGCCTTGAGGATCGCGGAGATCAGCGCGCCCGGGTCGAGCGCATCCACGTCGATGCCGAGTGCGGCGCGGATCTGCTTCGAGAGTTTGATCACCTTGTCGGTGCGCGGATAGACGCCGCCGCCCTTCGAGATCAGCGACGGATTGTAATCCGCCCAGCTCGAGCGCGGCAGCGCGAACATGTGCGCGCGCTCTTCCCAGCTCTTCGCCGGATCGGGATCGGGGTCGAGGAAGATGTGGCGGTGGTCGAACGCCGCCA
>JBDTXU010000288.1:0-1725 GCA_040006055.1 Sphingomonas bacterium
ACCCGACCGAGTTCATCGCCCAGTCGATCGACGCGGTGAAGCATACCCTGCTCGAGGCGATGATCCTGGTCGTGCTCGTCATCCTCGTCTTCCTGCAGAAATGGCGGGCGGCGATCATCCCGGTGGTCGCGATCCCGGTCTCGCTGATCGGCACCTTCGCGGTGCTCGCCGCCTTTGGCTATTCGCTCAACAACCTGTCGCTGTTCGGGCTGGTGCTGGCGATCGGCGTGGTTGTCGACGACGCGATCGTCGTGGTGGAGAATGTCGAACGCAACCTCGAACGGGGCCTCTCCCCGCTCCAGGCGGCCAAGACCTCGATGGACGAGGTGTCGGGCGCGCTGGTCGCGATCGTGCTGGTGCTCTGCGCTGTGTTCGTGCCGACGGTGTTCCTGTCGGGCCTTTCGGGCGCTTTCTATCGCCAGTTCGCGGTTACCATCTCGACCGCGACGGTGATCTCGCTCGTCCTGTCGCTGACCCTGTCGCCGGCGCTCGCGGCTTTGCTGCTGCGTCCGCATGAGGATGTGTCGACGGGCAACCGCTTCCAGCGCTTCGTCCGGCTTGCCGGCGACCGCTTCAATGCGGGCTTCGAGCGGCTCAGCCTTGGCTATGCGGCGCTCACCCGGCGGCTGGTGGGGGCGCCGCGGCGGATGATGTTCGTTTATGCGGGGCTGATCGCGCTCACCGCAGGGGTGTTCGCCTGGACTCCGTCCGGCTTCGTGCCGGCGCAGGACCAGGGATATTTCCTGACCGTGATCCAGCTGCCGCCCGGCTCCTCGGTCGAGCGCACCGATGCGACGATGCGCAAGGTCGCGGCCCGCATCCTGCCGCTCGCGGGGGTGAAGGGTGCGGTGATGCTTGCCGGCTTTGACGGCCCCTCGCAGACGCTCGCGCCCAATTCGGCTGCTGCCTATATTCCGCTGAAGAGTTTCGAGGAGCGCGAGAAGCTCGGCGTAACGCTTGCCAGCATCATGGGTGAGGCGCGCAAGGTGACCGCGGACATCGACGAGGCGCGTCTGATGATCGTGCCGCCGCCGCTGATCCAGGGCATCGGCTCGGCCGGTGGTTACCGGATGATGGTGCAGGACCCACAGGCGCGTGGCTATGACGCGCTCGGCAAGGCGAGCTTCGGTCTGATCGGTCAGGCCAATCAGACCAAGGGCCTGCAGCAGATCTACACCTTCTTCGACACGACCACGCCGCGCATCTTCACGGATGTCGATCGCACCAAGGCAAACATGCTTGGCGTGCCGCCGGAGCGGGTGTTCGAGGCGCTGCAGGTCTATCTCGGCTCGGCCTTCGTCAACGACTTCAACCTGCTCGGCCGGACCTATCATGTCACCGCGCAAGCCGACGCGCCGTTCCGCAACACGACCGCCGATATCGCCAACCTCAAGACCCGCTCGAACTCGGGACAGATGGTGCCGATCGGCTCCGTCGCGACTTTCCAAGACAAGACCGGGCCTTACCGGGTCGTCCGCTACAACCTCGCCCCCGCAGTCGAGGTGGATGGCGATACGGCGCCGGGATTCTCTTCGGGCCAGTCGCTGGTGACGATGGAAAAGCTCGCCGACAAGGTGCTGCCGGCCGGCTATACCCATGAATGGACCGGCATTGCCTATCAGCAGAAGCTCGCAGGCAGCACGGCGGGCCTCGTCTTCCTGATGGCGGTAGTGTTCGTCTTCCTGGTGCTGGCGGCGCAATATGAGAGCGTCACCCTGCCGCTGG
>JBDTXU010000289.1:0-1626 GCA_040006055.1 Sphingomonas bacterium
GGATGCGCATTCCTATGTCGATGCGATCATGGAATCGGTCGAGCGGCTCGGGCTGTTGGTCGACGAAGTGCTCGACCTGACGCAGCATAGCGGCAAGACGCCGGTGATCGAGATGCTTGAAGTCGATCTCGAAGCGACGGCGCATGCTGCGGCGGAGGCCCTTCAGCCGTTGGTCCGGCGCAAGAAGCTCGATTTCGCGGTCGAAGTGCTGCCGTCGACCGGCAGCATGAAGGGCGATGCGCTGCGGCTCCGCCAGGTGATCGAGCATCTCCTGCGCCACGCTGTCGGCGGCTCGAACGAGGCTGGCCGTATTCTGCTCCACACCGACGGCACTGCGGCGGCGGCACGGATCGTGGTATCTGACGATGGTGCCGGAATGAGTGCCGACGCGGTTGAGCACGCGTTCGATCGCTTCGCCCAGCCCGGCGTAACACGCAGCGGCGAGCGGGCGCTCGGCCTCGGGCTGCCGCTCGCCAAGCAATTCGTCGAGGCGCATGGCGGCACGATCTCGCTGGTTTCCGAGCCCGGGGAAGGGACGTTTATTACGGTGGACTTACCGCGGCATTGACTTGAATGCGCGGCTTTATGCGCATATAATATGCGCATAAAATGGGAGGAATGTATGTCCCGATCCAGTGTTCGCGAAGGAAAGACCCCGTTTCGTCGTCCAACCAACATCTCGCTCGATTCCGCCATGATCGATGACGCGAAAGAGCTCGGCATCAATATCTCGCGCGCCTGCGAACAGGGGCTGAGTGAGGAAATCCGGGCCGAGCGAAACCGGCGCTGGAAAGAGGAAAATCGCGAGGCGATTGAGGCGTCGAACGCCTATGTTGCGGAGCACGGTCTGCCACTCGAGAAATACCGCCTTTTCTGATGGCGCGATTCGACGTTTATCGGCGAAGCGGGGAGCGCGGTTTCCTTCTCGACTGCCAGTCCGACCTGCTTGGCGATCTCGATACGCGATTCACCGTACCCCTGTTCCTGTTCGAGGACGCGCCCAGGCCGGCCGGCAGACTCAACCCCATCTTCAGCATCGATGGGGAGAGGGTTGTAATGATGACGCAATATGCCTCCGCGATCAGGAAAAACCTGGTTGGCAGCCGCGTCGATACGCTGGAACACGAGCAGGATGTGATCATGGGTGCGCTCGACATGTTGCTGGTCGGACATTGAGCCACCCGATGATATTGGGCGACGCGGAAGCGACGCATGCGCTTGGCGCACGCCTTGCCGCGCTGGTCGCGCCCGGCGATATAGTTGCACTGCATGGCCCGCTTGGTGCTGGCAAGACGAGCATCGCCCGCGGCCTGCTGGCGGCGCTGGGTCTCGCCGGCGAAGCGCCGAGCCCCAGCTTCGCGATCGTTCAGCCTTATGCACCGCCCGAGGTCAGCATCCCGGTGCTTCATGTCGATCTCTACCGGATCGAGGATCCGGGCGAGATCGAGGAACTCGGCCTCGATGAGGCGCTGGCCGATTCGCTGCTGATCGTCGAATGGCCCGAGCGCGCGCCCGGTTGGTGGCCCGATGCGCTGGCGCTGAGCCTTTCGATCGAGCCGGATGGCAGCCGCGCCTTGACAGCCGAGGTCCCGGCGCCATGGAAGGCGCGATGGCGACAGATATGAT
>JBDTXU010000290.1:0-7317 GCA_040006055.1 Sphingomonas bacterium
CAGAACCCGAACTCAGAACATGGTCGTGTAGGAAAGGAAGACGCTCCGCGGCTTGCCCTCAAAAGGATAGCCATAGAAATAGCCGGGGCCGTTCGTGACGATCTGGCCCTTGATAAAGGCTTCGCTGAGGCGACGGTTTCCGTAACCGTAACGCTCGGCATAATGTTCGTTCAGGATATTCACGAAGCGCAGCTGGATCTTGTGCTGCTGCTTATCGCCCGCCCAAAAGGCCAGCGACCCGTTCACGACCAGATAATTGCCGAAATTGTGCCGGAACTGAGGTGTCACGACGCCATTGATGGTCGTGTTGACGCCACCGGTCGACCATTCCGGCCCCTGATAACGCGGCAGCAGGGTTGCATGGAATTTCTTGTCGGGGCTGGCATAGGTCATCCCGCCCTGAAAGAAATATTCCGGCGTCTCGTTGATCTGGAACGGCGTCCCCTTCACGCGCGCCTGTTGCTTGGTGAAGCCCAGATTGAAGGTGAAGGTACTGCCAAGATTGAAATTCACATCGGCCGTGATGCCGCGAATCTGGGTGACGGCGGCGTCGTTATAATAGGTGTTGGGCGTAAGGCCCGCCGTCGTGCGAATACGGTTTCCGATATCGGTGCGGAAATAGCCGGCCTCGAGTGAATATCCGCCTCCATCGAACTCACCCGCAATGCCGACGGCGCCATTGAAGGTCCTGGTGGTTTCAGTCTTCAGATCGGGATTGCCGACCAGGGTGACGGTCTGGATGAAGCGTTCGTTGCTCTGCGGCGCGCTGTACGAGGTACCGCCATTCGCGCGGATATAGGCCGGGCCGATCGGCTGACGAAAACCGAACTTCCAGATCGTGCGCGATGAAGCGCCGGAGATGAAATCGGTGCGGATCGCCCCGGAAATCTTGGTCGAGGGGCTGAACGGGAGAACCGGACGGACATCGATATAGAGCCCGGTCACTGTCGTCTTCTTGTCGCCGATCGGGAAGACCGGGTCTGAATCGTCGCTATATTGCACGATCTGAACACCGCCGACCACTTCGACAATGTCCTTCAAGTTGAGCGTGTTGCGCAGGTTCAGGCCCATTTCCTGAAAGCCGCCCGTCTTCGAATCCTTACCAAAGCCCTGGTTCACGAATGGAATATTGCGGCCAGTCCATTTGCCCCAGGGGATGGTCACCGACGGCGTGTTGGGATCGACGCAACCGGTGGGAACGCGGCAGACGTCCGGGAAAGTCTCGGTGTTGTTGAGCAGTGGGTTGGTCCAATACAAACCGAATTCGGTATAGAGCTTGTCGGACCAGCGGCGATCAAGTGACAGGTCCGCGATCGGGTAGCGGACACGGTTCGGCGAGAAGGTGTTGGTATCCGGGAAGGCGTCCTGGAAAATCAGCTCGGTATATTGCGCGTTGAGCCGAAATTCAGATTTGTCGTCGATCTTCCATAGATATTTGAAGCCGAGATTGGTGCGGTTGAGCGGAAATTTCTGCACCCCGCCGCCAGCTGCGACATTGTCGACATAATCGGCCGGGTTGTAGATGCGCGGCCCGTCCGTCTGCTGCGAGCCGCCGTAGAACATCACGCTATGGCGGCCATCGGCATCCAGCGGGAAGCTGGCATTGCCCCAAAGCTCGCGCGAATTGAACGAACCATAGCTGGCGCCGAGTTCGAACCTTTTGCCGCCGTCCGGTCGCTTCGTCACGATGTTCACGACACCGATGCCGCCGTTGCTGCCGAAGAACAGGCTGTTGCCGCCGCGGAATACCTCGACGTGATCGATCATATGCGGATCAATCGTGGTCGCGGGCCAGATGGTCTCCAGAGCGGGCCCGCGATCGTACAAAGGCACATTGTCGAGCACGACCAGCGTGTCACGGTCGCCGCCGCCGTCGAGGCGGATCGTGTATTCGCCTTCGTCGGGCGAGTAACCAATGTTCACGCCCTTGAGCAGGAACTGTGCGACTTCGGCGAAATTGCTGGCACCGCTGGCGGCGATTGCTTCCGACCCGACGATCTGGACGTTGTTGCCAAACTCGGCGGCCTCGGCCGCGGTCGCGGTTTCCTTGATCCGCGTTCCGGTCACGATGACGTCGTCATTGTCGCGTTCTGCCGTGGGCCGCGTATCGCTGGCGAGCGAGGTTGCCGACGCTTTCTGTATCGATTGCGCCGACGCAATTCCGGACCAGGCACAGCCAAGCATCAGCGCGACGAGCAAGCGCCCGCCGCAACGCATTGAATCATGATTCACGACAATACCCCTTGGTTGTCTGAGCGACGAGCAAGCGGCGCTGCGCGCGGAACGATGGCTCGATCCGCGGCGGCACTCCCTACCCCGACGCGACTCGGCCTATCCCTTTGCTGTGACAGTAAAGTGAAACTCACTCATTATTGCGCACCTCACTTAGTGAGTGTTTTGAATTTCCTCTCGAAGATTTTTATGTGTAAGCGTCGCTCGCGGGGAAAACCCGGCCCATGAGGCGACTGGATTCTATGACTGAGACGAAAGCTGCGAATGCGCGTACGAGCGGCGCATCGAACAACGCTCCGGTGGAAAATGCCCTGACCCGCATTCAGGTGGCGCGGCCGGCAATGGCGCGCAGCGCGCAGCGTATCGCCGATTATGTCCTCGCTGAGCCGGAGGCTATTGTGGGCATGTCGGTCACCGATCTGGCCGAGGCGGTCGAGGTCAGTGATGGCAGCATCATCAATTTTTGCCGCAGCATCGGCCTTTCCGGCTTTCAGCAGCTCAAGCTCAGCCTTGCGCAGGAGCTGGTTCAGCCGGTGCAGTTCATCCATGAGGATCTCGAGCGGGACGACAGCATCGACACGATCTGCCGCAAGGTTTTTCATTCGGGCATCCAGGCGCTGCGCGACACGATGTCCGTAATCCAGCCGGAAACACTGACCGCCGCGATGCAGATGATCCGCGCCTCCAAGCGGATCGAGATATACGGAATCGGCTCCTCCGCGCCGATCGCGGAGGATGCTCATTATCGGATGATCCGTATCGGCCTCGATGCTCGCGCCGTCACGGACAGCCACATCCAGGCGATCAGCGCGTCACGGTGCGACCCCGATGTCGCGGTGCTGACCGTGTCGCATACCGGCGCCACCCATGAGACCGTCGCCGCGACCCGGCTGGCCAAAGAGGCGGGCGCGAAGACCATCGTCATTACCAATTTCGCGCGCTCGCCGATCCAGGCCTATGCCGACATCGTCCTGTTCACCATGGCCCGCGAAACGCAATTTCGCACCGAGGCGATGGCGAGTCGCATTGCCCAGCTCTGCGTGGTCGACGCGCTGATTGCCGCGCTGGCGATGGCGGATTATGACCGCTCGACGGCCACGCTGCGCGAAACCTTCGATGTCCTGTCGCTCAAACGATTCTAGCGCGACACGCCCCCCTTCCGGGCATTTACTCAAATTGAAATACATTTCAATTGAGTTACACTCAAAATTCTTTGATAATAATATATGACATATTCAATTTACCGTCACATTAGGCCTGTACGGCTGGGTGACGGCCACCTTCACGGAGGCCCGATGCGGAGGAGGGAAAGCTTCTCCGGTCTTGGATTCGGAAGGACCGCCATCATGACTGATCAGAGCCGCCGCACATTTCTCAAAGTTGCGGGCGGAGCCGGCGCGGGGTTGGCGCTGCCGGCCAGCATCAGCCATGCTCTTGCGTTGCCAGCGCATCGCGGCACCGGCACGATCAAGGACGTAAAGCACATCGTTATCCTGATGCAGGAGAATCGGTCCTTCGATCACTATTTCGGAACGATGCGCGGCGTGCGCGGATTCGGCGACCGGCACACGGTTCCTATGAGCGGCGGCCGCTCAATCTGGCAGCAGTCAAACGGCGTCCGCGAATTGCCGCCCTTTCACCTGAACACCGCGACGACCAACGCGCTCAAAGTGCCTGGAACGCCGCATAGCTTCTCCGATGCGCAGGCAGCGTGGAATCAAGGGAAGTTCGGCTTCTGGCCGAAATACAAGACTGACTATTCGATGGGTTATTTCAAGCGCGAGGATATCCCGTTCCAGTTTGCACTCGCCGAAGCCTTCACGATCTGTGACGCCTATCACTGCTCGGTGACGTCGGGCACGGACCCGAATCGCGTCGTGTTCTGGTCTGGCGCCAGCTTTGATCCGGAACTGCGCGCGAAAGGCGTGAACAGCCGCGAGGATCATTCGGAGCCGAATAATCTGCGGTGCTGGATCAAGGGTGCCCTTCCGGAGCCGGGCTATACCTATGCCGGCAATGACCTGACGTGGCAGACCATCCCGGAAGTGCTGCAGAATGCCGGGATCGATTGGCGAATCTATCAGGATCCCAACGACAATTGGACAGGCGCGATGCACGGCGGCCTTGCCTTTACCGGCTTTCGCACCTGCAAGCCGGGGTCACCTCTCTTTGAGCGGGGCATGAGCCCTTTTTCGCTCGAACGGCTCGAGCAGGATGTTCGCGACGGAACGCTGCCGGCGGTTTCCTGGGTTCTGCCGCCGATGAAATGGTCCGAACATCCCTCCGCTTCGACGCCGATCGAAGGCGCCGAATTCACCGGCAGAGTGCTCAACGCCCTGACCGCCAATCCGGCGGTCTGGGCGCAGACCGTGTTCTTCCAGACTTTCGACGAGAATGACGGCCAGTTCGATCACCTGCCGCCGCCCGCGCCGCCATCCTACAATATCGATGGCACCCTCGCCGGCGCGGCGACACTTGATCTGGCCGGCCATTATTTCGACGACCATGAAGATAAATATACGTCGCGCGACGACACCGCCACCGGCACCGTCCGTCCATGGGGTCTTGGCCCGCGCGTGCCCATGTATGTCGTATCGCCCTGGAGCAAGGGCGGCTGGGTCAACAGCGAGGTCGCGGATCACACCTCGGTCGGCCAATTTCTCGAAGCGCGCTTTGGCGTTACCATCCCCGGCATCAGCCCGTGGCACCGCGCGGTCTGCAGCGATCTGACATCGTGCTTTGATTTTGCCGGCCGTGAAGATGCGGCGTTCCCCAAGCTCCCCGATGCTTCCGGTTCTGTGCAAATCCTCGCCAAACATCTCGCGCGCCCCAAGGTCTTGCCGCCGCGCGCGGCCGAGCGGCTCGTTCAGGAGGGGGGCATGCGCCGCTCGCGTGGCCTGCCTTATGTGCTCCATGTCGACGCAACGATCGCGCCGGACGGCGATTCGCTGACGCTGGAGTTCATCAACGAAGGCACCGCTGGCGCGGTCTTCCATGTCTATGATCGCCTGCGGCTCGACGAAATCCCACGCCACTACACGGTCGAAGCCGGCAAGCGCTTGACGGGTCAGTGGCGCGCGGCGGCCGACGGGACGCTGGATGTCTTGGTGCTTGGCACGAACGGGTTCGTGCGCGGTTTCACGGGCAAGCTCGCCCCTGCGGCTGCGGGAACGAGCGTTGCCGCACGCTACGAACCTGCCCGCGAACGACTCCGGCTCACGCTCACATCCTCGGTTTCAGCGGTCTCGAATGCAACGATCGGTCGGGACGCCTATGGCATCAATCCGCAACAGGGCCTGAACGTTTCAGCGCATAACCCGGCCAGCGCGGTTTGGAAGGTGAAGGCCAGCGCAAACTGGTATGATTTCACCGTCGAAACCTCCGATGTGCACTATCATTTTGCTGGTCGGCTCGAGACGGGTCGGGACAGCTTCAGTGATCCGCTATAGCCGCACCTCGACGAAGCGGGCGCTGCTCGACATCCACGATCGCTTTGATCGGCAGGTGCGAGAGACGTCGCTCTTCCCGGACTTCGCGCCGCGAGCAATTACGCTGGGATCAGATGCTAACGCCGATATCCGTAGCGGCTGTTTTCGAACGACACCGTGGCGCCAGCGTTATCGCCGAGCGGAATGTCAGCCGTGCCGTACACGCCGCGCGTGCCGTGCGATCCGATCATGACACCGACTTCGCCGTGAATACCCCGCCCAGCGCTCCGCGATTCCGGGAGTGCGCCGCGGGCGGCGGCGGCGCTCTCGACTGTGTTGTGGTCCAGTATCGCCACGCGCTGCTCGTCGGTCAGGCGAATGGTATCGTCGGCTGGGGAGGAAACGGGCTGCACAGTCGTCGGCGCCGTTGTGGATTGCGCGGTCGCCGCGGCCGACCAGCAGGACGCTCCCGCGACGAGGGCAAACGCGATCGGGAAAGCGCGGAAGGTCGCGGGCGTCAAATGGGTCATGGGCTGTCATAGGCTGGATGAAGCTGACTGCCAAATGAACGGACCAGTCCATGATGACCTTCCCGCCCCCGATCAGTGGACCGTGTCCTCGCCCAGATGCCGCAGCTTGTCGGGATTGCGCATGATATAGATCGCGACGATTTTTCCGTCCTCGATCGCAAGCGCGGTGGTTTGCAGGATGCCGCCATGCTCCATCGTCACGAAGCCGGGCAGGCCATTGACGAAGCCCCAGCGGATCATGCGCGACATATGCTCCGCGAAATAGCAGGCGAGGCCGGTCTGGACCTTCAGCACCTCGTCGAAGCCGATGATCGCGCGGCCGGCGGCCGAGGCTTTGCCGCCGCCATCGGCGTGGAGGGTGACGTCGGCGGCGAGCATTGCGCTGAGTGTGCCCATGTCACCGCTGCGGGAGGCCGCGAAAAAGGCTTCCGCGATTTCCATGCCTCGCTCGCGCGGCATATCGAAGCGCGGGCGGGCGGCGCGGACATGGGTTCGGGCGCGGCTGGCGAGCTGGCGGCAGGCGGCCGGGTCGCGGTCGACTGTTTCGGCTATTTCCTCGAAGCTTACGCCGAACACGTCGTGGAGTAAGAAGGCAGCACGCTCCAGCGGGGACAGGCGTTCGAGCGCGAGCATCAACGGCAGGGTCACGTCATCGACCTCCTGCTCGTCAGCGACGATCGGCTCGGGGAGCCAGGGGCCGATATAGGTCTCGCGGGCATGGCGGGCGGATTTGAGCTGATCGAGGCACAGCCGGGTGACGACCCGGCGGAGGAACGCCTCGGGCACGCGCACCGCCGCGCGGTCGGTGCCAAGCCAGCGGAGGAAGGCGTCCTGGACGACATCCTCCGCATCGGCGACCGAGCCGAGCATGCGATAGGCGATGCGGACCAACGTCGGGCGCAGCGGATCGAACGACGCCGCTGCGTCCGACGATGGGGCCTGTTCCATCAGGCAGCCTTTGCCGTGATGGTAACCGGATGGACGAAGCGGAAGCCCTCGGCGATCCGGTTCCAGCCATTGATCGCCACGATCATCAAGGTGAGATTCACTTGCTCCTCCTCAGTGAATTGCGCCTTCACCGCCTGATATACAGCATCGGGCGCGCGGGTTTCACTCAGCTTCGTCAG
>JBDTXU010000291.1:0-4144 GCA_040006055.1 Sphingomonas bacterium
TGCCTTTTTCGCCTCAAAACATCCGTCGATTGCCTCGCGAAGCGTTAGCTTTCGGATCGTCCGTTTTGCCTTCCGCCGGTCGGCAATCGGGTCGCTGCCATCGCGTAGTAATTTGCGGGCTGTTGCGGCGCGATCACGAGCTTCTGCTATTGAAACATCCGGCCAACGACCAAGCCCCATCTCGCGGCGCACGCGCCCCACAACAAGGCGCAGTGTCCATTTCCCGAAAATCTTGTCGCGCTTCACGAGCCATAACCCTTGGCCGTCGGCGTGCTTGCCGCGATCGAGGGCTTTGGCGGACATTTGCGTGAGGACGTTGTGGCGCACGGGAACCGAACTCCAGAGCCTTTATTAGCCCACCTTTTAGACCACCCTAAACTGTGTGATCAAGCGGTTTCTTATGATCAGCTATGAGCCGCATTCTGCCGCAATTATCTGGAAAATACGGAATAATTAGCAACTATGTTCAGCAGTGGATAGGTAGTTCGACTCCTGCAACCGGCACCATTCGCATCCGGCATCTCGCCAGGGCGAAACACAGACCACCCATCAGTTGGCGGCTCAAGCAACGGGTTGAGTTAGGCGGACGCCAGTGGCGCTCCGTCGCAAATCCGCGGAACTCGTCCGGCGCCGAGCGTTTGGTTATCCAGGATGGAGATCGGCTGATGTACATCATTCTTGGGGGAACGGGCCACATCGGCTCAGCAACCGCCATGGCCCTGCTTCGAAATGGCAATTCGGTGACGGTCGTGACGCGTGAGCGCAGCCATGCCGAGGCGCTCGAACGCGCCGGCGCGACGATCGCGGTGGCAGACGTCCATGATATCGAGGCGACCCGCGCGATTTTGCGTACCGGCCGGCGCGCGCTTCTGATCAATCCGCCCGCCGATGTGAGGGCCGACAGCGACGTCGAGGAGAGGCGCACCGCATCGGCCATCGTTGAAGCAGTGAAGGGTTCGGGCCTTGAGAAGGTCGTGGCCGCGTCGACTTACGGTGCGCAGCCGGGTGAACGGTTGGGCGATCTAAACGTTCTTTTCGAATTCGAGGAAGGTCTTCGGGCCCAGGCCGTCCCGGTGGCGATTAACCGGGGCGCTTACTATTTCAGCAACTGGACGCCTCAGATCGAGGCGGTCCGTAAGCGGGGTACGCTGCAATCCTTCTTTCCGGCCGACTTCCTGCTGCCAATGGTCGCTCCTCTCGATCTCGGCGAGGCTGCTGCCCGACGTCTGACCGAGCCCGGCGATGCAAGCGGGCTTCATCACGTCGAGGGGCCTCACCGATATTCGGCCCGGGATGTGGCGGATGCTTTCGCGACTGCGCTCAAGCGCCCGGTCGAGGTCGAGGTCGTGCCACGCGAGCAATGGGAGGAAGCATTCCGCGCGATCGGCTTTTCCGCCGCGGCGGCACATTCCTATACGCGGATGACTGCAGCGACCCTCGACGAACATTATGAAATGCCGGGAGAGCCCGAACGGGGAATCGTTACGCTACAGGCGTTCGTGAATGAAAGCGTTTCCGGTGGGGCGTCCAGCTAGCGCCCACCTTTTGCGTCGATATCGGCTTCGGGGCCAATCGAGATCATGTTTGAGCGGGGCTCTTCGTCGATGGCTTCTGCAACCATGGTTGCCCGACCACGACCAGCGTGAGAGCAAAGGCCGCGGCGGCGATCGACACCCAGAAGCCGTTCCTTGGCCCGAGCGTGTCGACCACCCAACCGGACACGAACGCCCCGAACGCCAATCCGATTCCTATGCCGGTCCCGACCCAGGTGATGCCTTCAGTCAGTGCCGAGCGCGGGACATGCTGCTCGATCAATCCGAAGGCGGTTATGAAGGTCGGGGAGACGGCGATCCCACTGAGAAAGATCGCTCCCGCCAACAGGGAGACGCTGTCGGCGAGCAGCAACGGCACCGTAGTGATCAGCAACGCCGCGATACAGAAGATCAGTTGCGAATGCAGAGGCGCGCGGAGCTTCAGGGCGCCGAGCAGGACGCCGACGACGAACGAGCCCGACGCGTAGAGCGCAATGATCCAGCTCGCCGCTTCGGGGCGTTTGAGCTCGCGCGCGAGGGCCACCGTACTGACTTCCGCTGTCGCGAAGATCGTCCCGACCAGCACCATGGCGAGCGTGATCAACTGGACTGGTCGCAGAAATATCGCCGCGCGCTCGTCACCATGCCCGCCGTGACGAACGCATGGCTCCGTTCGCCTCTGGAGCACAAATGCCGCCGTCCCCAGGGCCAGCAAGACAGTGGAGGCGAGCAGGCCTGCCTCAGGGAAAAATGCCACGCTGAGGCCAACCGATGCGGATGCGCCGGCGATATATACGAGTTCGTCCGCGGCGGACTCGAAGGCGAATGCCGTGCCCAGCTCAGGCCGATCTTGAAACAATGCGCTCCAGCGTGCGCGAACCATTGCGGCCATGCTTGGCATTGAGGCAGCGAGCAGCGCAGCCAGGAACAAGGTCCAGGCCGGCCAGCGATGATGCGCCGACAGCATCAGCAAGATGAAGCTCGCGACCGAAATCGATGTCGTCGGAATCAGCAGGCTGAACTGTCCGAGCCGATCGGTCATTCGCGATATCTGCGGTGCGGCAATCGCGTTGGTGAGCGCGAAGGTCGCCGCGACGGCGCCTCCCAGCCAATAGCCGCCATGTGTTTGAGAGATCATCGTGACGATCCCGATAGGGGCCATGGCGACCGGCAATCGGCCGAAGAAGCCGGCTGCGGCAAAGCCCTTCGCCCCGGGAGGCTGGAAGATTGCCTGATATGGATTGTCCATGTCTCTTTTCCTCCGTCATCCGAGGTATAACGCGCTCGCAGGGGATCAGCCTTGCGCCGCAAAGTCTTTTGACTGAGGGGTAACCGCGGAGGTCCGATCGGCCTGCCGCCGGGGGCTAGGCTGTTCGGGCGGCTCGCCAAGTCGGATACCTAGATGCAGTAAAAATCCAGCACTGTCGGGATAGTATCGTTCAGCAGAATAATCTTCTTCTGCCTGATCCTGATGCTGCCGGCCTGTCGCGAAACGCCGTGGTTATATCTGCCGAAAAACAGGTGCGTTCTGGATGATCTTTTATCATAGAGATGCACGCTGAAATTGGACGCAACCTGCGCCCCATCCGCGTCCTCGGCAACGATGCTGATATTGGTGATTTGATGGACGACGCGCGGAAGCGGCGCTGAGGCCACCGACATGCCGGATCGCGCTCGCCACACCCGGTCCTCGAGATTCTTGCGGCCCTGATAATAGACGAGCGACAATTCAGTCGCTGGATCGCTCGTCGCCTCGGTCTCGCTCTTCCACGCCGGAATCCAGAAGACCGCATCCTCGACATACAGGTCGAGCCACTCGTCCCATCGGCCCTCATCGAGATAGCGGGCTTCGTCATACAGCAGCGTTTCCACCGCGCGGAGGTCGAAACTCATGGTTCCAGGACCCCGGCCATGCGCCGCGCCCATTCGCGATAATAGCCACGGAGCAGGGTTTCGTCGCCGAGCTGGGCATCGGCCAGGACATTATGGTCCGGTTTCATCCCTAGGAGATCGGAGAATGCGTTCCCCCCTTCCCTGCTCGCGGTGGTGCCCCGCGCATAGCCTTGCAGCCAGGGGGCGACACGGCTCGCAAAACCGCGCTGGCAGTTTTCATATGTGACGGTGTCATCCGGGGTCGCCATGCCGCTGGGATTGAAGAAATCCTCATATTGCCGCAGCCGCTGCCGGCGCGCCTCGGCGCTCTCGCCCTTCGGCGCGATGCACCAGGTGCGCATTTCGGTGAGGTCCGGCGCCAGCGGGCGGATGACGCGCAACTGGCTCGACGCATTTTCGGCGATCTGCATGTTCGGGAAGATCGTGAGATTGCGCATGTTGAACATCCAGTCGCGCTTCGCCGCACCGTGCCGTTCCGCCAAAGCATCAGCGCTTTCGTAGAGCGGCAGAGCCTCGGTCACGCCGAAGATCCCCCAGTTGAGGACATGCCCATAAGGGAAGCTGAAGCTGCCCCCCGCGATGCCCGCAGCATCCTCGCGCCAATAGTCGCTGTCCTCCCAGACCGAGCGGACGGTTGCGCCGTTGGACGCGCTCTGGCGCTGTTCGAGGATGCGGATGTAGGACGGATGGGTCGAGGTGAAGTGATAGGCGTCCGAGCA
>JBDTXU010000292.1:0-1866 GCA_040006055.1 Sphingomonas bacterium
TCTTCATATGGACCTGGAGGATTTTCACCCGGCCCTCGATATCGGGCAGGGGAACAGTGACGCGCCGGTCGAACCGGCCGGGCCGCAGCAAGGCGGGATCGAGCACGTCGGGACGGTTGGTCGCGGCGATGATGATGATGCCTTCGTTGGCCTCGAAACCGTCCATCTCGACCAGCAGCTGGTTGAGCGTCTGCTCGCGCTCGTCATTGCCGTTGCCGAGGCCGGCGCCGCGATGGCGGCCGACCGCGTCGATTTCGTCGATGAAGACGATGCACGGCGCCGATTTCTTGGCCTGTTCGAACATGTCGCGCACGCGGCTCGCGCCGACGCCGACGAACATCTCGACGAAATCCGAGCCCGAAATGGTGAAGAAGGGCACGCCGGCCTCACCCGCGATGGCGCGGGCGAGCAGGGTCTTGCCGGTACCGGGCGAGCCGACCAGCAATGCACCCTTGGGGATCTTGCCACCAAGACGCGCGAATTTCGTCGGGTCCTTCAGGAATTCGACGATTTCCTGCAATTCCTCGCGCGCTTCGTCGATGCCGGCGACATCATCGAAGGTCACCTTGCCCTCGCGCTGAGTCAGCATCTTCGCGCGACTCTTGCCGAAACCCATCGCGCCCGAGCCCGAATTCTTCTGCATCTGGCGCACGAAGAACAGGGCGACGCCGAGCATCAGCACGAAAGGCAGCGACTGAACGAGCAGATATTGCCAGATCGGAGGGCCGTCCTCGGGCTTGGCGGTGATCACCACGCTGTTCTTGCGGAGCAACGGGGTCAGCTGCGGATCCTGCATCCCATAGGTGCGGAACTTGGTGCTGTCCTTGAAGGTGCCGGTGATTACCTCGCCGGCGACATTCACATCCCGTACGTTCCCGCCCTCGACCTTGTCGAGGAAGGCCGAATAGGCGATCGTGCTGCTGGCGGCCGTCGGCGGCGCCCCGTTGAGAAACGTCACGAACAGCGCGCCCACAAGCAGGATGCCGAACCAGATCAGCAGGCTCTTCATCCAGGGATTGCCGCCCCCATTATCGGGGCCCGGCTGCTTCTCATTGTCGTTCATGGGTATCGGATACCTTTCGCCACCAAGATAAGCGGTGCGCGGTTAATGGCAATGGAACAAACTGCAGGTTTCGCCGATCAGTGTGATCGGCGCGGCGGGGCCGGGCGAAAGTGCCAGACCTGACCCTTGGCAAATGCCAGGACCTCTGCCTGAGTCGCCGCCTTTCCCGCCTCGAGCGCATCGAGCAGGGCTTCCACATTAGCCGCGTGAGACCAGCTCCCTACGCTCATGTCGTTCACGTGCAGAATATGGTCGATCGCGATGCGTGTAAGATAGCGCCGGATGACGCGCGGCAGGTCCGCGACATCGAACCTGACTTCATGATCCTCCGACGGCAGCGCCCTTTGCGTCCAGAGCCACTGGCTGACCGCAAGCATGTCAGCATCGATTTCAGCGAGATGGGCAGCAGAGCGCCCGATCTGTACCGGATCGACCCAAGGTGCAGTGGCGAGCAGGCCGCGGAAGCGGGTTCGATCGAAACGATCGTCCGCATTGCTTGGATCGTCCACAAACGGGACGGCCGCATCGGCGGCAACCGTCCGCAGCTCCCGATGGCGCCAGCCGAGCAACGGCCTGACCAGCATAAGCTTTTGCTGGCGGCCAGCGATCTCCATTTCGATGACCTGCCGGGCGCGCACCGAGGCCAGCCCCGACAGACCTGAGCCCCGCGCCGCGCGCATCAGGAAAGTTTCGGCCTGATCATCGGCGTGGTGCGCCGTCGCAAGCGAGGCAGCGCCCGATTCCACCGCCCAGCGTCGCAGCAGCGCATAGCGTTCCTGCCGCGCCCAGGACTGGATATTGTC
>JBDTXU010000293.1:0-4232 GCA_040006055.1 Sphingomonas bacterium
CGGCGATCATGCCGATCGCCGCCTCGATCAGCACCACACCGGTCGATTCCAGCGGTTCCAGAAAGCCCGCAGACAGGCCGACCGCGACGCAATTCTTCACCCATTGCCGCTCGCGATAGCCTGCCTCGAACGAGATATGGCGGGTTTTGATCTCCTGGTCGCGCGGGCCGATATAGGTGTTGAGGATTTCAGCGGCGCGATCATCGTCGATATGGTCGCTCGAATAGACACAGCCGATGCCGCGCGCTCCGTTCAGGCCGATATCCCAGGTCCAGCCCGCCTCGTGCGCGGTGGCGATGGTGTAGCTCTCGATCGGCGCGTCAGGCCGTTCATAGGGGACCTTGCAAGTGAGCGCGCGGTCAGTGAACAGGATCGGGCGCACTGATTTAAAGGGTGCATGCAGCGCCTTGCCGATCAGTTCAGCGCGAAAGCCGGTGCAATCGATATAGAGATCGGCTTCGAGGCGGCCATGTTCGGCGGTAACGATATGGTCGATCGCCCCCGTTTCGCCGAGCTCGACATGGTCGAGCATGCCTTGCAGATGGACGACGCCGAGTTCTTTCGCCCGTTCGGCGAGGACCTCGGCGAGGCTCGCCGCATCGAAATGATAGGCATAGTTGAGCGGCCCCGAGAAATCGCCTTCGTCGGGGCGCTTGGGCCCGCGCTTGGCCTCGGCGACGCGGTTCTGGATCGTCATCGCCTCGGCAAAGGGGCGGCGGGTCTTCTCATCCTGGAGCAGCCAATAGGGGACGAGGTTGCCGCCCTCCGTGTGAAAGGGCGCCTCGAACGGATGGAAGAAATGCTCGTGCATGCCTGGCTCGGGCGTGCGAACCCAGTCGACGAAGCGGATGCCCTGTTTGAAGGTTGCCGACGTCGCGCGGATGAACCGGCTCTCATCGATGCCGAGGAATTTCAGCGTGGTGCGGATCGTCGGGAAGGTGCCCTCGCCAACGCCGATGATGCCGATCTCGGGCGATTCGAGCAGGGTGATCTCGAGCCGGCGATTGTCGGATATCTCGAGGAACCGCGCGAGATAGGCTGCGGTCAGCCATCCTGCGGTCCCGCCGCCGACGATCAGAATGCTGCGTTTACCGTCCATCATATTGCTCTAGCCGGTCCTTACCCGCGAACGAACAGATTCTTGAGCCACAAAGGCCCTGCCTTGGCGGCCAGCCGCCAATCACCGTCATCGTCGGCGGTATCGGGCGTATAGGTCCACGGATTCAGGACCTTGATCCGGCCTGCCTTGAAGGCGGCGGGGTTGCGGGTCGCGATCGTCAGGCCATGCTCGACTGCAGTCGCCGCGAGCAGGCCATCCCGGGCATCGGCATAGGGAAGCTGGCCACGCCGCCGCACCACGGCCGCATCGACCGGCAGGATCCGCCCGTCGAAGGCGGCCATCACCTGATTCTCGATCCATTCGCGGAGCGCGAGCCCCGCTGCCTTGTCGCCGCGCGTCACCCGCGCCGCGCCATTGTCGAGCTCAAGCAGGGTGAGCGCCGAGATGAACAGGTTCTGCCGCGCGAGACCCGAGGCCCAGCTCGCAAAAACAGGATCGGTCCGCCCCCCGCGCGCCTTGCGCAGCTCGAAGACGACGCCGGTGTCGAGCAGATACATCAGCCGATAGCCTCGTGCCGGTTCCAGACATTGTCGGGGCGCGAATCCGCAAGGTCGATATCGGCAAGACCAGGCATGGCCAACAGATCGACGATCGTCTCGGTCTGGCCGGTGAGTTGGCGAAAAGCGTCGATGCTCATCAGCACATGGGTGGGCTTGCCACGGTCCGTGATGAACACCGGTTCGAGTCGCGCGGCGCGCTTCGCATGGCTCACATCCTGGTTGAATTCGCGGCTGGCAATGACCTTCATAGCGCCTCTTTTTTGAACCTAGGTGCTTACATTATGTGTCAGTTCTTGTAGGTACATTACTACGCTGTGACGACTCTGCAACAAGAAGAATGCGATTTCCGGGAAAATGACAACGTCCGCCACCGCGCCAGCGCTTTTCGGTTGCGCGTTTCAGGCGAATTCGCGTCCTTGATGCGGGGCTGCGGTGTCGCAATCGCGGAAAACGACCAAAAAAATGGGGAGGATCTATGGCGGACGGGGTTGGAGTTATCGATAGCATGTGGTCGACGATAGGAGGGATCCTGTCGGCGCACGGCCCGGCGGTTCAGGCCACGGCAAAAAGTTATACGCCGGGCGATTTCAGCGTGCACTTCTTTCTCCAGCTCGCGGTGATCCTGCTCGCTTGCCGCGTGGTAGGCTGGCTCGGTAAAAAGGTGCTTGGCCAGCCCCAGGTGGTTGGCGAGATGATCGCTGGTGTGATCCTCGGGCCATCGCTGCTCGGCCTGCTCTTCCCGGACATACAGGGCGCGCTGTTCCCGAAGGAAACGCGCAATGTGCTCTATGCCGGGGCACAGCTCGGCGTCGGGCTCTATATGTTTCTGGTCGGCACCACGCTGCAGATCGACAAGTTCAAATCCAAGGCGAAGAGCGCGATGGGCGTCTCGTTCGCTGGAATTGCCGCACCTTTCCTGATCGCGTTCCTGATAACGCCCTTCCTGCTTGGCGTGCCGGGGCTGTTCGCGAAGGACATCTCGACCGCCAATGCCACCCTTTTCATGGGCGCCTGCATTGCGCTGACGGCTTTCCCGATGCTGGCGCGGATCATCAACGAGCGTGGTCTCGCCGATAGCGCGCTCGGCACGCTGTCGCTGACGGCTGGTGCGTTCGACGACGCATGCTCATGGTGCGTGCTGGCAGTGGTCCTTGCGACCTTCGGCGCCGGCCCTAGTGTCGCGGTGCTCGCGATCGGCGGGGGCATTGCCTATGGCGCCTTCATCCTGTTGTTCGGGGCGAAGCTGCTCGCGCCGCTCGGTCGGGCGGTCGAGCGCGCCGGCGAGATGAGCGTGACGGTGCTTGCCATCACCCTGATGCTGTTCTGCATGTCCGCGTTCCTGATGGATGCGATCGGCATTCACGCGATCTTCGGCGGCTTCATCCTGGGTGTGGTCATGCCGCGCGGCCTGTTCGCGCAGGAGCTCAAGAAGAAGGTCGAGCCAGTCGCTGTCGTGCTGCTGCTGCCGATGTTCTTCACCTATTCGGGGCTCAACACCCGGATGGACATGGTCAACTCGCCCAGCCTGCTGCTGATCGCGGTCGGCATTCTCATCGCCTCGATCCTCGCCAAGGGCGGCGCCTGTTATCTCGCCGCGCGGATCGCGGGCGAAGACAACCGGACCGCGCTCGGCATCGGCGCGCTGATGAACTCGCGTGGGCTGATGGAGCTGATCATCATCAATATCGGCCTGCAAAAGGGCATCATCGGCCCGACGCTCTTCTCGATGCTGGTGCTGATGGCGATCGTCACGACGATGATGGCCGGCCCGCTGTTCGAGCTCGTCTATGGCCGCCAGGCGCGCGCCTCGGGCGAGCTCGGCTCGATCGACGGCGGCCTGGTTCCCGAACCGGCCTGAGGTTCCTCCCTGGGCAGGTGGTCCAAGGCCGGGCCGCCTGCCCATTTTTGCCTTCCGGCAAGACCCGTGAAATCGAAGGGGTTTTTCGTGAACAACACGATTCGCGTAGTTGTGCTCGTGGCCCTTGGCGCCTGCACCCAGGCCGCTGGCGCGCAGGAGATCAAGCTGAAGCCGCTGGTCGATGCGCGCTTCCGTTACGAGCATGTCGATCAGGATGGCATCGCCGACCAGTCCGACGCGGCGACACTGCGCATCCGCAGCGGGTTGCAGGCAAGCAGCGGCCCATGGTCGGCGCTGGTCGAGAGCGAGGCGACGATCGGGATCGACAATCATTATAATGACGGCCTCAACGGCCGGCCCTTGCCGGTGGTCGCCGATCCCCAGAATATCGAGCTCAACCGAGCGCAGCTTCGCTATGCCGATCACAATGTCACCGTCACTGCTGGACGCCAGCTGCTCGAGCTTGCCGACCAGCGCTTTGTCGGCCCCGCGTCATGGCGGCAGAACCAACAGACCTTCGATGCCGTGCGGGTGACCTGGGCTGGCGTGCCCAGGCTGACCATCGATGCGGTCTATTCCTGGAGCGATCGCACGGTGAACGGCATCGACGGCAAGGGTGCTCGGCCGCAAGCGGTGCCGGGGGGCAATTGGTTCGGGCTGGCGAGCTATGCCGCACCGATCGGCACGCTGACCGGCTTTGCCTATCTGGTCGATCAGGATCTGGCGGCGGTGCAGGGCTTCCGCCTGTCGAGCC
>JBDTXU010000294.1:0-2802 GCA_040006055.1 Sphingomonas bacterium
TGGTGACCTGCCATCTCGGGCTGATCGTGCCGCGCGACGGCGATGTGCGGATGCGCGTCGGCAACCGCGTGGTGCGCTGGGCCGAGGGCGAGACCCTGGTGTTCGACGACACCTATGACCATGAGGTGTGGAACGAGACGAGCGGCACGCGGGCGCTGCTGCTGATCCAGTTCGAGCGACCGCTGCGCCGGCCGGGCAAATGGATTGCCGACGCGTTCCTGAAGGCGGTGCGGCGATCGGCTTTCGTTCAGGATGCGCGGCGGAATATCCACATCTGGAATCAGGCTATTCGTCAGATGGATGTTTGACGGCGTGGGCGCGGTGGCTGGTTAGCGACTAGCCGGACCGGGCGCGGGCGCTGGCCTTGTCGGGAACATAGAAGGGCGCGGGCACTTTCGCCTTTGGCCGGAATGGGATCACCGGTGGCTGGTGATCGGCGATGCGGGCAAGGGCCTTTTCGATCATCTGTGACGGGGTCGGATCGCTCCTCTCCTCCTCTCGGATGCGCCATTTGCGCGGCTGGCGGACGCGCAGCCATTGCAGCGCGGCGTTGGGATCGGGGGCGAGCTGGTGCTTGTAGGTGGCGTAGACCGGATCGGGGTCGCCGGCGTGCTTGAAGACCTTGGTGCGCTCGACGCTGCAGCCCACCGCGCGAGCGTAGAGCGAGCGCTCGACACGCGCATCCGCGTGTTCCTTGCCCGCGATCACCGCCTTGGCGAATTCCTCATGGGCATTGCGCCAGCGATAGATGGTGCGGACGCAGACCTCGAAATGCTCGGCGAGTTCTTCGTCGGTGGCACCCAGGCGGCAGAGTTCGGCTACCTGCTCAGCATATTCGGGTTGGTAGATCATGAAAGGCGGAATAGCGCGGGTGCGGGACGGTTTGAATCAACCTCGCCGCGCCGGGGCGATCGCGGAGCGGTTGTTGGGAATGTCAGGAGGGTTCCGACTTTTCCACCCAAGCGCGCGTTCGCTTAAGTTATGTATTATCAGCTAGTTATGAGAATATCGCATGATCTAATTAGTATAGTGTCGCCGATTTAGAGGTGCATGGCTGGGTTTGGAATGGGCGATCACCCGCTGGACTGATCGCGCGAGTGCTGCGATGACAACGATATCATCGGCGAACCGGAGAGATCGCGACCGTGGCAGAGGAGCAAGTTCGGCAGCTGGCCGGCAATGGGGCGGCGATCAGCCGTCGCGGGTTTATCGCGATGGCGGGCGCGTGTGCGGTGTTGCCCAGTTGGGCAGCGGCCGCGCCGGCGCCGGTCACCATCCGGATCCTGTCGCCCAAGGGGGCTGCGATCATCGATCCCAAAGCGTTGGTCGAGACGATCGCTACGGGCATCCAATGGGCCGAGGGGCCGGTGTGGGTACCCAAGGCCAAGGCATTGTTCTTCTCGGATCCACCGGCCAATATCATGCGGCGCTGGTCGCGGAAGGGCGGGGTTTCCGTTTTCCTGAAGCCGTCGGGCGCGGCTGTGTTCGATCCGAAACTGGTGCGCGAGGCTGGCTCGAACGGGCTCGGGCTCGCTGCCGACGGGGCGTTGCTGATCGCCGATAGCGGCAGCCGGGGGATCATGCGGTTCGATCTCGCGACCCGGCAGCGCACCATGCTGGTCGATCGCTATCGCGGCAAAAGGTTCAACAGCCCGAACGACCTGCATGTGGCGCGATCGGGGGCGATCTATTTCACCGATCCGCCTTATGGTTTTGCCGATGGCGATGCCTCGCCGCTGAAGGAAGTGGAGCAGAACGGCGTCTATCGCTGGGCGCCCGGGGGCGAGGCAGTGCTGGTCGACGGCTCGCTGACGCGCCCCAATGGGATTGCGCTCTCGCCCGATGAGCGGCGGCTCTATGTGTCGGTGTCGGACGAGAAGGCGCGGCGGATCATGGTCTATGATCTCGATGCGGGCGGCATGCCGCTGGGCAGCCGGGTGTTCTTCGACGCGGGCGCGCTGCCAGGCCCCGGCAATCCGGACGGGATGAAGGTGGCGGCCAACGGCACCCTGTTCTGCAGCGGGCCGGGGGGCATGTATGTGATGTCGCCCGAGGCCGAGCCGCTCGCGCTGATCTCGCATGGCGCGCCGATCGCCAATTGCGTGTTCGGCGAAGATGGCTCGACTCTGTTCATGACCGCGAACGACCGCGTGCTGCGGGTTCGGCTCCGCGTGAACGGCTTGCGCCGCTGAGGTGAGCGGCCCGTTCGAACGCCGACTTCGATCCGAGGAATGACCGCCCGCGCCTACTGAGGTCGCGGCAATTAAATATAGTGTCGCCGAAATAGCGGAGCGCGCCGGTTGCCGCGCTGCGTCACGTCTTGCGGCCATCCGGGGATCATGACTCTTGCCAGGCGGGCCATGGGCCGATGCCAGCGGAACGCGGCTATTGCTAATCTGTCACCGAAATTACCTGCGACGAATTTGCGACCGAAATGTCAGGTTGACGCTAAGTCTATCTCAAAAACGCTCCCGATGTCGGATTTATGCAATGATCGTCCGATCATCATTGCTAAAGACAGCTCACTCGATTCGCCTGAGAACGCAAAGCATATGGTATGCCATATGCTTTTGGGAGCTGTGCCTTAGCGAGATTTGAGTGCCAATCAGAACAATATTCCGGGTCGCGATGTTAGGAAACCTGACTCTTAATTCGACTGGAGACTTGAAATGGCACGCCCACCTAAACAAACCGACAAAAATGTTGATAAGACCGTCGAGAAGCAGCTCGAGAAGACGCTGATCGCGGACAAGAATCACCACAAGGAACTCAAGATCGAGAAGATCGAGAAGCCCGAGTTCA
>JBDTXU010000295.1:0-1745 GCA_040006055.1 Sphingomonas bacterium
GGATTGAAGGTCATCGCAAGCTCGACCATCTCGGTAAGCAGGAACGCCACCGCGATCGCGATATCCTGGTTCACGAGGAAGGGATCGATGTCGATGGCGATGCTCAGATTCGAAGCGCCCTCGGGCGACGTCGCCCGGATGTTGGAGGCGAGTTCGCCGATCACCGACCGCAGCGCGAGACCGCGATTCTCCTCAAGCTCGGCAAAATGGTGGCGGTGGACGACCGCAAGCGCATCGACCCGGCGCTGGATCGACGCATAAGCCGCCGTAGCCTCAGTGCTGCGCGCGCCGCGGGCATGGAAGTTGATCAGGCTCGAAATGACCTGGAGGTTGTTCTTGACCCGGTGATGCACTTCGCGGGTCAGCCGGGTCTGGCGCACCAGCCCTTCGGCGAGCCCGGCCTCATGTTCGGCAACGGTGCGACTGATCGTCCGGAACGTATCGCCCAGCTCGCGAATCTCCTGCGCAGGCAGCGCTTGCACCTGGGTCGGGTCGATTTCCTCGCCCGGCACATAGGCGGCGACGCTGGTATGCAGCCGACGAAGCGGCCGGATCAACAGCCGGTCGACGACGAACCAGCCAATTCCTGCCGCCGCTGCCCACATCAGGATCGGCAACAGCATGGCGATGATCAGTGGGGAGGAGATCGGTGCGCTGCGGACGCTGCTCTGAAGCGAAAGGCCTCCAATGCCCAGCGGCATCCGCATCGTTTCGCGGCGCTCGAGCGAACCGCGCGGCGGGAGTTGTGAGAGGAGCAGCATGTCGCCATCCTGTACCAGCCGGGCCTCATAGCCCTGGGCAAAGTCGCTGGGTTTGCTCGTCTCGGCGAGGAAGCGTGCCGGGAAAAAGGCGGCTGCGGTGGTCGCCCCGCTTGTTCCAGCGATCGACAGGATGACGCCGCGGCCGGGAATGACATGCGCTGAGATCGGGTTGGCTCCGGTCGGAACCTTCGATGCCAGATCCGGCGGGAAATCCGCGCCGCACAGGGCGCGATGCTGCTGGTCCATGACGACAAAGCGGGTACCGCTCACGGATTGCTGCGCGAACACCCCCTGAGCACGCGCGCAACTCGGTGCGTCGCCCTTGTCCACATCGAGCGCATTGAGCGCGACGCGGAGCGCAGTCATGTCTCCGACAAGCTCGATCGCCAGTTTGCGGGCGCTCTCGGCGGTGGCGATGCGCAGCTGCGCGCGCGCGCTTTCGTCGGCGGTCTGGGTCGTCTTCAGCGATGCGAAAAAGGCGATGATCGCCAGCGGCAGCAGCGCGGCACTCAAGATCAGAAAAATCTTTGCGCCAGTCGGCATCTGCGCGAGAAAAGAAAGGCGCGGCGCTGTTGCCGGCTCTGCGGCGGGCTCCGCCATGGTCGCCGTCAGGTAAGCTTGCCGAGAAGGTCCAGCATTTCAGGCGGAACTGTCTCGTCAACCGTCTTCTGATACACGGAACGCAGCGCGGCCCCCATATCGCGGTCCTTGCTCTGGACCTTGGCTGCGCGAGCGGCCTGCGGCTTTTTCAAAGAATCGTCGCCCGAACGCAAAATCGTCCCCCTGAGCATCCGGAACTGGCCGGGCAAATCGAAACAACCCTCCCGAGGCATCGGTCAGGCAAGCCGTACATATATTCCACGACGACTGCATGAAACAAAACATCGCTTCGTTTGTTCCATGCACGACGCGAAAAAGCCCGACAAGTGTAATGGGCCCTAAAACGCGTTGCAAAGGCAGGGGGGCGCTTCCACAAGGACCCCC
>JBDTXU010000296.1:0-4605 GCA_040006055.1 Sphingomonas bacterium
GCGGCATCATCAATGTCGGCCTCGAATATCTCGGGCACGGCGACCGCGCCGAAGTTGAAGCCCGCATCGCCCGCATCCCCGAGCGGCTGATCGAAGTATGGGACGAAAGCGACCGCACCGGCGCGCCTGCCTCCGACGTGGCGGATATGATCGCGAAAAGGCTGATCGGGCGAGGCTGAGGTCATTGCCCCGGCGCGATCTGCGTTAGACCCTTTTGCTCCCCGGCGAAGGCCGGGGCCCAGGTGGGGGGCGCTCGTGATGCAGGTTGCGGCTCATTACTTCTGCCATCCCGACTGGGCCCAATTCCGGGTTGAACATGCCCCGCATGTTCAAGGATCGTCCGGGGGACGATCCGACCCGGAACTCTTCGCCGGGGAAGCAAGAAGAAGAGAAACAGACCTAAAAGCGCTCAACCCGCCCTCGGGTTCTGCAGAAACACCACATACCCCCTGAAATGCGGGTTCGCCGCCAGCCCCGCAGGCGCCCGCCACTCACCACCCTGCAACAGCCCGATCCGGAACGGAATCTTCATCCGGTCGAGCCGGGCGAGATAGCCCGCATACCCCGGGATGACATGCCGGCCCTGATAGATCTGCAGCACGACCTCATCGACCACACTCGCCAGCGCATCCAGCCCTTTGGGGTCGCCATTGCTGCTCCAGTCGAGCAGGCCGGTGATGCCCAGCTTGCAATCGACCGGCAGGCGTCGCCGCAAATCCTTCAGAAAACCGGCATAATCTTCGAGATGCCGCGTCCGTGCGTCGAAATCGATCTGGATGCCGACGATATTATTCCCAGCCGATCGCCAGCGCGCCATTTGCGCCAGGACCTGCCGGTAAACCGGAGGCGGCCAGCGCAAGGTCTCGACGCGCACGACCATCCAGATCTCCGGCCCCCGCACATGCGGGATTGCCGGGCGCTGCGAGACGAAGCGGACCGGCTCACGCGCCTCCACCTGGCCCTGCAATATGTAGATCCGCGTCGCCCACGCGAGCACCGGTTGAGGTCTGACCCCCGCCCATAGCCAGAACGCGTCATAATGACGGGCGTCGACACGGTTTTCCGCCACCGGATTTTCGGGCGCCGAACCGCCTGACGCGGCGGCGAATGCAAGCAGGACGGCGAGGGCCAGGCCGCGGATCACGGCTCACCAGTAATAGCGTTGGTCCAGCGCCCAGTGCGATGTCGGATAGTCCTTTTTGAGCCGCGCGAACCAGGCCTTGCGCTGTGAGGTCGGCACCTCGACGCCGCCGCATGTATTGTTACCCGACGGCCCATAGCAATTGACCGCGCGGTACAGCGCATAGGCCTTGTCGGGCCCGGGCGTCGCCGCATCCGCGATGATCGCCTTGTAGAGCTCCAGACGCGAAAACACCGGCCCGGGAAACAGCGAGGCCGTTCCGCCGAGCTCGTCCTTTGGCGGGTGGCCATCCAGCATGAAGTCGTCAAAGCCGTTCGTCCGCATGAACTCGGCCAGGCACAAGCGCGGCTTGCTCGCATTCGGATTGGCAGCCAGTTGCCCTGCGACATCCTTCAGCGACGGACAGCCATAATCGGCGGTGCCGGACGCTTGCCTGAAAATACCCACGGACGGGTGCTCCGTCCCAAGCAGATCGAGAAACCCGCCATCCACCGGCGCGCCTGCCGGCACCAGCGCCTGATCGGCAAGGAAATCGCGATAGGCACCGCGACTCACCTCCTTGTACAGCAGGGTGAACAGCGCCACGTCGCGCTCGTGCCGCGGGGCGCTGGCATCTTTCGCCTGGCGTCGCAGCAGCGGCGCACCAGCCACGTTCACCAGCAAAGTCTCGCGGATTTGCGGATCATGAACCGGTGAGCCGGTTTCGAAGACCCGGTCGAGCGCGCCGCTCCGTTCGTCGTGCATCGCCAGCGCCAGCTCGGTTGCCGAGCGCTGAAAAGCCTGCTTTGCACCCGGCATCACCTCGAGCCAGAAACCGCGCGCATTGCGATCCTTCACTGCGTCCAGCGCCATGCCGCGCAGCATCTGCCGGCTGAACTGAAGGTGGCTGAAACTGCCTTGCCGCGCAGCGTCCGGAAGCAGGCGCAGCACCGCGGCGGGCCGCCTCGCGACATAATAGCCATGCGCCGCCAGCAGATATTCGAACAGGGCCGGATTGCCCGAAAAATAGGCGCGTTGCGCTTCGAGCTCAGCGATGGGGATCCGCGCGTCCGATCCACCGTCACTGCCACCATCTTCCGAACCGCGCATGCGGCTCAGATCCAGCATCGCGAGCAGGATCGGATCATGGGTGTCGGCTGTCTTGAGCTCGGGGAGGAGTTTGCTGTCGATTTCGTCGGCCAGCATGCCATCGTCGAGGCCGCGCTCGGCGGGTGGCAGCGCGAACAGCGCGGAATATTCGGCTGCAAGTTTGCTGACGTTCCCGCTCAGCCAATAGACACGCCGCAGCAGGCCTCGCGCCGAGACCGTATAGAGGCCCCTGGGATAATCCCGGACATAATCGCGCAAGCCGGTTTCGGCCCGGGCGATGACGCCTGCGTCGATCTTGCCGGCCTCCTTGCGGGAGCCATATTCGTCAAAGGCGTCGATCTGGGCGCGGTTCACCTCGACCCGGCCGAGCATGTAGCGCGCGGTTTCCCTCAGCCAGGGCTGGTCGGCGGTGCGGAGCGCTGCAAATTGCGCCGCGGCCACGTCATAATTGCCGTCGTAAAAGGCCTGGGCGCCTTGCAGATAACGGGCAAAAGCTTTGCCGGCAGGTGATTTCACCCGAGCCATCACATCGGCAATCGCGGCCGCGCCCGCGCTCGCGCCCGTACAATTTGGCTGCAGGGCGCGGCGCGCAGCGATCAGATCAGCGCGCTCGCCGCTCGGCACCTTTCCCGCAGCATTGAGCGCCGCCTCGAAGGCCTGTGCGCCGGTCGTGTTGCTCAGGCACCGCGACCCTTCTCCATCCGCATAGCTGGTATCGCTGCTGTCGGCCTGCCCCGGGAACATCGTGTTCTTGAATAGGCCCCATTCGAAAAAGGCCGTCGCTGGAGCAGGCTGGGGATCTCCGGGCTTTCGAGCCGGTGCATTGCGGCCTTCTCGGTCGAGCAGCAGGAGCGTCAGATTGACCCGCGTGTCATTGCCGGGTTGCAGCATGACCATATTGTCACAGCCGGTCATCGCTATGTGATTCAATTTCAGGCCCGGCGAACATTGGAAATCGCTGCTCGCCCGCGCCGGGCTGTGCCAGGCCAGGGCGATGACCGCGGCAATCAACAACGCGCAATTTCGGAGCATGGCGAACTTTCAGATGATAGTTGTAGGTGCCTTGTGCACTGAAATCCTCGCGCTGGTCGAGACGTGCTCGGTTATGACTTGAGCGAGGCGAGCGTCAGACTGCATCACCGACGAGTGGCACGCCCGTGGCGCGCGCAGCGCGGGCCAGCGCTTCATCCAACGTCGCCAGTGCAATATTTTCTCGTTGCGCCAGCTCGAGATAGGCAGCGTCATAAGCAGTCAGTTTATGCTCGCGCGCCAACGCGAGCAGCGCGGTTTCGTTCGCGCCGTGATCGAGCTGGATTGGCAAAGCCGCGAGCAGTGCCAGCGCTCGGTTGGTCTGGCTGCTGTCGAGACGCCCCCGGCGCTCGTTCATCAGAAAGATGTTTCGAATCTCGTACCACCACAAGCCGGGAGCAACCGCGCTGTCATCGGGAAGCAGCGCGTAAGCCGCGTCCGCCAGACTATTGGCCTCGTCCGGCATCAACCAGGTCGCCGCCACTGATGCATCCAGGACGAACGGCATTAGTGACGGTGTCCCTCGTGCCGGCTCGAAAGAATGTCCGCCAAGGGGATGCGCGGCATGGTTTCCCGGAATGCGGCGATCTGCTCCATCACCTTTTCGATTTCGGCTCTGCGCCGATCAACGACGGGGATGAGCTGCGCAATCGGCTGACCATGGCGCGTGATCGTAAAGCTTTGACCGCGCGCAACGTCACTCAACAATTGCGTCAGATGGGCTTTGGCTTCAGAGCATTGCACGGTGCGCATCGCTGGCTTTCAATTGGTCAATATGACCAGTCAAAACTATCAGAAGCGGCCTGTAACCGCAAGCGCAGTCGCGGCTCCGACGCCGGTGATTCAACTTTATGCTCGATCATGTCAGCGTCCTCCTCATGAAGATCCGCATCATAAAAGCCGATTTCGCCTTGCTGTTGAATCGAGCTTCCCTGTTATCCGGCGAGGCTTTCCCTGTTATCGCAGCAGCGCTTCCCTGTTCCGCGTTTTCGCTTCCCTGTTATCGAATAACAGCGAAAGCCCTATATAAGCTACTGATCAGAAAAGATAATAAATCCAACAAATTGCCCCAGAACAGGGAAGAAAAATTTTCTTTCCCTGTTCTTTCCCTGTTCCTGCCAATGAACAGGGAAAGCGTGGCCGTGCCTGCAGCGCATGGCACCCCGCAAGCTGGCACGTCCTGTCGGCCAGGCTGGTAGCGGGTGCGACAGCACCAGACTCGATCCTTCTCGCGGAACAACCGCGCAACATCCGGTTGAGTACCGCCCCAACACCCTCTAGACGTTCGAGGCAGTGCCCAGCCTTCATGCCCTTGCCAATCCAGCGCGCTTCCTGAAGCTCGCGCG
>JBDTXU010000297.1:0-4449 GCA_040006055.1 Sphingomonas bacterium
CGAGGCTGTGGCACATCTGGCAATTGCGCTCCATCGTGATGGGCAGGAAGCGCGTGCCGTCAGCGGTCGGGGTGTGGCAATCGGCGCAGGCCAGTGCATCACCGAAGCCGGACCGTCCCTTCAGCGTCTGCGCCATCTTCGCGACGCCGCCGAGTGTATCGAGATGCAGCTTGTGCGGGAATTTGAGGCCATTTTCCTCAGCGCCTGGATGATCGAGCGACATGCGCTGCAACCCCGGTTTGGCGCCGGGCACGGTCGCGACGATCGGCTGGAATTGCGGATGCGAGGTGCCGAAATCGCCGGCATTGCCCAGCTTCGTGTCGGCCAGCCGTGCCTTCAGCGTCGAATGGCAATCCGAGCAGAATGCCTGAGGCGTCGCTGCCATTGGACCGGCGCCCTGATGTTCGCGGTGGCAGTCGACACAGGCGCCGGGGTCTGGCTTGTTGAAGGTCTTCGCAACGCTCGCAAGGATGCGTCCGCCAAACCCGGGCTGATCGCGCGCACCGGCAAGGCGGGCTGGCGGCGCGTGATCATGGACGGTCTGGTGGCAGGCGCGGCAGGATGTGTCACGGACCGAGACGAACGCCTCGGCATGGCAGGCGGTGCAATTCGCCTCGAGCGCGCGATGCGCTTTGCTCAAGGGGCCGCTCGTCCAGACATGATCGGCCTTTAGCGCGTAGATGTTGCGATGATCGGGGCGGTCGCGCTGGACGAAACTCCAGATCGGCAGCGCGAGAAAGCCGACCAGTACCGCGATGACGAGTAGCCAGGCGGTCATGCGCTTGCCCGGGAGCAGGCGCGTCAGTGAATAATCGCCAACCTCATCGCGCTCGGCGGCGGTATCCGACACCGCGCCGACCCGCGAGACGGTGAGCACGACATGGCCTTCCCCGTCGCGCATCACGGTGATGCGGTGGCCGCCGAAACCGAGCTCAGCGCCCTTGGCGGCGTTGATCTCGGTGCGGTGCATCGTCCGCCCGTCGACCTCGAAGCCGCGCGTGCTGGTGGCGATCACGGCGATGCGGCGATCGTCGCGCAGCTCGATCCGGGCATGGCGCGGCTCGACGCTGAGATCGGGCAGCGAGATATCATTCTCTGCGGCGCGGCCGACGGTCAGGCTCGGCTGATCGAAATTCGTGGCGCGGACGATCTCGCGGCGATCCGCGGTGTAGCTCACCTGCTTGACGAGGAAGGTCATTGGCCCCGCCTCACCAGTAGAAGAACACGCTGACGATGTGCGCCGTCAGCGCCGCGATCAGCGCGAAGGTGGCGGGCACATGCACATAGAGCCAGATTTCGAGCAGCGCCCGCAGCCGCAAATGCCGGCGGAGCTGGGCGAGCATCGCGATCTTGCGTTCGAGCAGGGCGTCGATGCGTTCAAGCGGATCGCCGCCGAGATCGGGCTGCGGACCGGTACGCTCCCGGATCGTATCGAAGGTGCGCTGGGTGGCGCAGCGCGGATAGCGGCCGGAAAGGCGCGCGATCAGCCCACCGCCGAACGGATCCTGCACCAGCGACGCCTGCACCAGGTCTGCCTGATATTGGTTGAGCGGCTGGGCGGCATCATGGAGCTGGCGATCGAGCGCGCGGAGCGCATCGACCATCTGCGTTTGAGTCATCTCCTCGCGATTGTTGCTGAGCGCTGCAGGGACCGCGACATACATCGCGATGCCGTAAATTCCCGAGACGATCACCAGCATCATCAGCGCATAGGCGGCGGTGTGGACGTTCCAGCCGAACTGGAAGCCAGTGTGAAGCGTCGCGATCACGATCAGGCTGAGGCCGAGATAGACATGGGCGCTGGTCCAGGCCTTTAGCGACCAGCGGCCCGGCGTCATTGCGCGCTTGCGGATGCCGAGCAGGGTCAGCCACAGGATCAGCAGTACGCCGATCGTGCCCAGCGTGTAGCCGTACCAGGACGCGCCGAAGGGACGCGGCGTGTGATCGATCAGGAGATAGACGAGGATCGCGATCAGGCTGATCGACAGTGCGACGCGGAGCCAGCGGAACCGCTTGTGACGCAGGAATCCTTCGTGCAACGCACCGCGCTCGCCTGCCCGTACCGGCCCCCGGGAGGCGCGGCTGGCTATGACCCGGTTTCCTCTTCGAGCCGCGCGACGCTGAGGAAATTCTCGGGTGATACGCGGATCGCGGCACCAGTCGGGCAGGCGCGGACACAGGCCGGGCCGCCGTCAATGCCCGAGCACATGTCGCACTTGATGGCTTTCTTGGGCTTTTCGACGCCGGCCTTGGTGTGTTTATAGCGCCATTTCTTCGAGGGCTCGCCCGGCCCGGGGCCCATACCGAGCAACATCCAGCTGAGCAGACCCGGCTTTTTCGGCGGGACGCTGTCCATGCGGATCACGCCGTACGGACAATTGCGCTGGCAATTGCCGCAGCCGATGCAGGTATCGTCGATCACCACCTCACCGTCCGGCCCGCGGTGAATCGCGTTGGGTGGGCAATCGGCCATGCAATGTGGGTGTTCGCAGTGGCGGCAGCTCGTCGGCACGTGGAGATGGGCATAGGTCCGCCCTGCCTCGCGATCGAGCCGCGACAAGCCTTCATGGCTGTCGGCGCACGCCTTTTCGCAATTGTCGCAGCCGACGCAGAGATTTTCGTCGATCAGCAGCACATCGGTCGCCTCGCCGATGCCGTTCTCGACCAGGAAGGTCGCGGTCTGCGAATACATGTCGACCACGCCGGAGAAGCTGTCCTTCCGGCTTTCGATAAAGGCGTTGATGTTCTGGCGCTGCGCCATATCGGCGCGCGCCTTTTCGAGGAGGCGCGGCTTGGCCTCGAGCAGCCGGCGGAACGCGGCGCCGGGCAGCCGGATCACTTCTGACTTGACCGCAGCCTTGACGGTCGCGGTACGCCTGCCTCCGCCGATCAGCGCCATTTCGCCGACATAGGAGCCGGCCGGGAGATAGGAGAGGAAGACGGGTTTTCCGCCGACATTCTTCTCGACGATCATGCTGCCGACGCGGATGACATAGATATCCTCGCCGGTGTCGCCCTCAGTGAGGATCGCGCGGCCGGCGGGGACGATCTCGATTTCCGACGCGTCGAGAAGCTCGCTAAGATCGGCCGAGGTGAGGCCAGAGCCGAACAGCTGAAGCAATTGCCGCTCGACCGAGATGCGAGTGACCGCGCGCTTCGCGGCGGGGACCGAGGCCATCAGTTTCAGCGCGGCGGTGCGCGAGACCTCGACCGCGATCATGTCGGTGCCGGCGCGCACGGTGGCGCCGCGCCGGCGACCCGAAATCAGCCCGACTTCGCCGAAGATCGAGCCCTGCTCGATCGGGACCGTGATCGCCAGATTGTCCTTGTCGACCTCGACCAACGCGGTCCCCTGCGCGATCGCGAACAGGGACGACCCCGGATCGGCGCGCTCGAACACAACCTCGCCCGCCTTGTAGGAACGGACCTCGGAATCGAGCATGAACTCGCGCATCTGGAGTGGCGAAAGCTCGTTCAGGATCATCACATTCTGGCGGAGCATCTCGAGCCATTGATCGACTGAGCGGCTCGCCTTGAAGCGGGAGAATTTGGCGGCGAGGATCGGTTCGTCGGCGGGCTTCAGGGTCGTGTTGCCGTTGATGAACTCGACGACGTCATGGCCCTGGTTCATGCAATGTTTGATCAGCGGGTAGCCCGCGAGCGCGCCGATGACGAAGATGCCTGGCTTGGTCGATTCGAAGGTCGAGGAGAGTTTGGGGAATGCCTCGCGGTCGCTGCTGCTGAACTCGATGCCGCAGGCTTCGACAAAGGCACGCGGCGCCGCCGAGCCCATGCGGGCGATAATCCGATCGCAGCGGATCGCCTCCTGGCCGTCGCGGGTCTCGAGCAGTAGCAACAGTTCGCCCTCACGGACTTCGGCGGGGGTGGTTTCCAGCCGGATGGTGATCCGTCCCTGCTCGGCCGCCTCGTTGAGCAATTTGACGTTCGCCCCCTTGGCGCGCGCGAAATCGGCGGAGCGGTTGAGGATCGTGACGGTGTTGCCCTGTGCCGCATCGGCGGCGAGGCCGAGCGCATTCTCGATGCCGGCGTCGCCGGAGCCGATCACGGTGATATGCTCGTCGACATATTCGCCGGGATCGTCGAGCTGATACTGGACGTGCGGCAGGGCCGAGCCGGGGCAACGCACCAGGTTTGGGTTGCCCTGGGTGCCGATCGCCAGCACCACCGTCTCGGCCTCGACCACCGCGCCGTCCGTGAGGGTGATGCGGAAGGCGCCGCGCTCACCCTCGATCGCCTTGACCTCGCTGCGGTAGCGGACATTGATGCCGGCCTTGGCCGCGAGCTTGTCCCAGGTGCCGAGGATCGCCTCGCGCTTGCCGGCGTCGAACGCCATGTCGGAGCGGAGCACGAGCTGGCTGGGCGTCGCCATCACATGCTTGCCCTTCTGGTATTTGTAGATCGTGTCCGAGAGGTGATCGGTCTTTTCGA
>JBDTXU010000298.1:0-3481 GCA_040006055.1 Sphingomonas bacterium
TGCCGCGCACCGCCTCGATCGTCACCTCGAAGCCGATGATCGCGCGCAGCATCGCGCGGAAGCGGGCATCGTCCATTTTAGCGCGGGTCCAGGGATTTTCAGGCGCCACCTTCGGTTCGTGGATCTCCGCAAGCGTGTCGAGCAACGCGACCAGCCCGTCCTCGTCGATCGTCCGCGCGGTACCCTCGATCTCGGCCGCAACATAATTCCAGGTCGGCACCTGCTGGACGGGATCGGCATACCAGGTCGGCGTGATGTACCCATCCGGGCCCGCAATGCTCAGCACCACGCGTGCGCCATCGAGCAGCGGGACGATCCGGTTGGACCGGGCGAGGTGAAAACGCACCGCGCCCGCACCTGCCGGCACGATCGGGGCATGCGCGACAATCGGGCCCTCAGCCGTCGCGGCAAGAATATGCGCGAACCCGCGCGCGATCGCCCAGTCGAGCATCGCAGCGTCGTTTTCGAAACGGAAAGCCTTGTTCGGGTGCATGTGTCAGGCCGTAGCGTCGCCTGCGCGGGAATCAATCGCGAGCATGCCTGTGAAGTCGACTCCGGCTCAAACCGGCGAAATCTCCCCGTTCACCAGATTGTACATCGCACCCGTCAGCTTGACTTTGCCGGCCCGCTCGCTGGCAGCGATCAGCGGGCTGCGCTCGCGGATGAGCGCGACCGTCGCCCTGACATTGTTGGCGGCAACAAGGTCCACGAATTCGGGGTTTTTCGACGTCCGATCGCCTTCATAGCGGGTTTCCACGAGCGTGTTGCGAAACCGGGCGAGCAGCAGGGTGAGGCTGCCAAGTGCGGCATTGTCGATCGCGCCCTTGATCGCCCCGCAATTGGTGTGGCCCATCACCATGAGGACCTTGGCACCTTCGACTACGACCGCGAACTCGAGCGAGCCGACGATGTCCTCGTTGATCGTATTGCCCGCAATCCGGGCATTGAACGCGTCTCCGATGCCGAGATCGCACAGCACCTCGATCGGTGTGCGGGAATCGATGCAGGTCAGGAACGCGGCCGCCGGATACTGGTACCGCGACGTGTTCCGTCTCTCCGCGGGCCAGTCGCGTTTGCGCATATTGTTATCGATGAAGCGCTTGTTCCCGTCCATGATCTCCTGGATGATCTCGTCCGGCGTAAGCTTGTCGCGGCGATCCCTGCCCCAGTTCTGCGCGCGCGCATCGGTCGGAATGCCGACGCCGACCAGCCCCACGATCCCCGCCGCGGCGCCCATAGTGAGCATGGATCTGCGGCTGAAGTCGCACGCGTCATTGCACTCATGCATGATCGAACTCCTCATGATCGGAAGTGTCAGCATGCAGAGCAGAACGGCCAATGCGTGCGTCGCGGGAGCCGAATATCACGGAAACGCGGCCCGCGAAGATCAAGTGAAACCGATTCGGCCGCACTATCTCCCCGGCCGCACCGCCTTGGGTCCGGCTATGGCTTTGCGCCGGGCCCCACCTCCATCTCGAACGGCACGGCAGGAAGATCCTCCACGCTGTAGAGATTGACATAGGGCGAGTCCGCCCAGGCATAGCGCACCCGTGTGACCTCCGGCTTGCCCGCGCCCTGCAAAATCACCGTGTCGCCCCGCGCGGTGGCGGTCGCGTAGCTGCAGGTCTCGCCTGCACAGGCCTCGAAACCGATGGCATCGTCCGAGCTATAGGTGAGCAGGCCCCCGCCGGTGTTGCGGAAGCTGACGACCAGGTCACTGCCCGACCGCGCGATGGAAACCGCCTCTGGGCCGCCAGGCGTGATTTTCTCGCCATAGACGACCGCCCGCGCCGCCCGCGCCAGCCGCTCGCCGACCACCGTCTTCTGGGTCGGATGAATATCGGTCCGGTCACCGACGTCGATCGTCACCGCGAGTCCGGCATGGGCATCATGCTGCACGGACAGTGCCTGTGCCTTGCGGAGCTCCGCCCAGCCCGAATGGCCCGGCTTGGTCGCAACCGAGCCCCAGGCGGCAAGCTGCGCGATCATGAAGGGCAGCTCGGGTTGGCCGAACTTGTGGCGCCAGTCGGCCATCATCAGCGGCAACAGTGTCTCATATTCCTTGCCGGCATCGCCATTGGCCTCGCCCTGATACCAGGCGACCATGGTGAAGCCGTAATCGCGGATCGGTGAGATCATCCCGTTATAAAGCGTCGCGAGGCTCGTCGGCACCGTCCAGGGCGCCGGCGCGATCGACAGCCCCTTCGCCCGCATCCCCGCGCGATAGCGCCACGGAGCACTCAGCGGAACGAGCTCGCCTGAGGCTGTCCGGATGCCGCGAAATTGCGGCTGACCGGTCAGTCCGCCACTCCCCAGCACCCGCAGCACGATCACATTCTTGCCGGCGTGGAACACAGTGGCTGGCACCTCATAGTCGCGCCACATCCAGCCGATGGTTCCGCTGCCGACATAGGTGCCGTTGATCCAGGCGCTGTCATAGGTGTCGATCGGCCCGAGCTGCAGCGCATTGGCGCTCGCCGCCTGCGCGGCCGTAAGTGTCACGCTCGTCCGGTACCAGACGACACCCTCGAAATCGGTCAGCGCGGGCACGCCGGCCTCCTTCCACGAGCCAGTCGGCGTGATCGAACCCCAGCTCGAATCATCGAAATCGGGCACGATCCACGCGCGCTGGGCCTTGGCGCTGGGATCATGCGCATCCCACCACGCCTCTTCGCGGCGATTCTGCTCGGCCTTTGCTTTCGCGGGAGACGCCGCAAGCTGTGCGACCAGCGCCACCCCGGGCTCATAAGCCTTCAGCGTGCGCAGCGAGTCTCCGCTGATCCAGCTCTGGATCGTCGTGCCGCCCCAATCCGAATCGATGAAGCCGACCGGTATCTTCAGCTTCTGCTGCAGCGACTTCGCCATATAATAGCAGACCGCCGAGGCGTCGCCGACCGTATCCGGCCCAACCGGCTTCCACGTGACCGCGGATTTGAGCTCGTCGCGCGGCGCCGCCGCACTGTCTTGCCCGATATTGACGTAGCGCAGGCTGGCATTGGCCGATCCCCCCAGGCCCCAGGCGCCAGCCGCTATGCGGACGGGGAACTCCATGTTGGATTGCCCGCTGCAGAGATAGACATCGCCAATCGCGATATCGCTGAGCGTCGTCGTGCTCCCTCCGGTGCTGGCGCTTAGCGTATAGGGCCCGCCCGCCGGCATTTTCGGCAACGTCGCCCGCCACCGGCCGCTGCCGTCCGCCACAGCCTTGGCCGACTGCCCATTGAGGCTGACCGTCACCTCGGCTTTCGGTGCAGCCGATCCCCACACCGCGATCGGGCGGTCGCGCTGCAGCACGGCGTGATCGCCGAAGATATGCGCAAAACTCGGGGCCGCGGTTTGCGCCTGGGCAAAAGCGGGCAGGGCAAGGGCGATCAGCGCGGGGATAATGGCCTGGCGGAAGGGCACGCGATTGTCTCTCCAGTATGACGGTTCGCGAATGCGGTTCTCGCGACTCTCGGTTGGTTCTGTGCCTGATAGTGCG
>JBDTXU010000299.1:0-2091 GCA_040006055.1 Sphingomonas bacterium
AAACTTCCTCGGCCGAGAAGGCGACGATCGCCGAGCGCTTGGGCAGCCGCGAGATTTTCCGCGCGCCGGCAAAACTGAGCGTCGAAAAGCGCGGGCGATTAAGGATGTCGACGCCGGGCACCAGCGCCTTGAGCATCGGACGCAGGGCCTCAGAGCCGAGGATCATCGTCTCCTCACGGCCTCGGGCGCGAAGGATGCGATCTGTGAAGACATGGCCGCGCTCGGGGTCGGCACCGAGCTGCGCCTCGTCGATCGCTACAAACGCCAGGTCCCGAGGTATTTGATTGGCGCTACTGGCCTGCCGGCTTTCGCGCAGCGGCATGGATTCGACCGTGCACAGGAACCAGCGGGCGTCCTTCGGGACGATCTTTTCCTCGCCGGTGATCAGCGCGACCTGGCCGGCCCCCTTGATCCTGACGACGCGGTCATAGACCTCACGCGCCAGCAGCCTAAGCGGGAAACCGATCATGCCGCTCGAATGGCCGCACAGCCGCTCGACCGCGAGATGGGTCTTGCCGGTGTTGGTCGGGCCAAGCACCGCAGTGACGGGGCGTTCGGTATCGCGGGTCATTGTGATCGATACATTAAGTGCCAATGGCGATGGCGCAACCGGCGCCCTGCAAAAACCTCGCTAACCATAGACAATGCTTAGCGGATTTGGTGAATCCTCTCTTTGCCGCAGCGCCACAACGTTTCGGCGCAGGAGTCCCGACCCGGAACATTCCTTAATTTGACTTTAGGATAATGTGGCCACAGTCATTTGACCTCGCGCCGGGGGGTTCGTTCAGTCGGCGACTCACAAAAGGGGCCGACACGCCTTGTTCTTGCGCAACGATCATGGCCTGGACCAGGCGGGGGGCACCGCCACCCTGTCTTTCGGCCGTGCGTTCGTGCCGATGGCCGAGCCGAGCCGGCTGGACAAGCTGCGCGACGCCATCGACCGGATCGACTGGGCGCCCGACCTCGGATCGCAGATCGGATCGCTCGACTGGTGGCGCGGCGCCGCGACCTGCGCTGCGCTCTGCGCCGCCACCTGGATGCTCTCGCCCGGACTGCACAGCACGATCCTGGGCGATGTGCCAGCCGCACTTGCCGGCACCAGCTGGGACGAAGCGCGTGCGCAATCGATCGCGCCGCTCGCCTGGGGTGCGGATACCGGCCGCCACATGGCCGCAAACGATCTGGTCGTACCGCTTACCGAGTCGCCCGAACGGCCGCGCGTTGAACTCACCTCGCGCGTCAACCAGGGCGATGACCTCGCCCATATGCTGCGGCGCTCGGGGGTTTCCGAAGGCGACGCCTCGAATGCGGTGAAGCTGATCTCCGGCGCAGTGGCGCTCAGCGAGATCAAGGCAGGAACCCCGTTCGATCTCACCCTTGGCCGCAGACCGACGCGCGACGTTGCGCGCCCGCTCGAACAGATCGCCTTCCGCGCCCGTTTCGACCTCGCCCTGTCGCTCGTGCGTACCGGCGGCGGCCTGAAGCTCGACCGGCATCCGATCGCGATCGACCACACGCCGCTCCGCATCCAGGGCCTGACCGGCAGCAGCCTCTACCGTTCCGCGCGCGCCGCCGGCGCGCCCGCCAAGATCGTCGAGGCCTATATCAAGGCGGTGGCGGCGCGTGTCTCGATCGGCAGTGTCGGCTCGGCCGCAACCTTCGATATGGTGATCGACCAGGCGCGCGCCGCGACCGGCGAGGTCGAGCTTGGCGCCCTGCAGTTCGCGGGCCTCAATCAGGGGGCGAAAAAGACCCAGCTGGTCAAATGGTCCGATGGCGAATGGTATGAGGCGTCGGGCCAGACCGAGAGGCGCGGTACCTTCGGCATGCCGGTGGCCGGCCATATCACGTCGAGTTTCGGCCTGCGCCTGCACCCAATCCTGCGCACGCTCCGGATGCACAAGGGCATCGATATCGGCGCGCCCTGGGGCACGCCGGTCCATGCCGCGATGGACGGTGTCGTAGCCTTTGCCGGGCGTCACGCGGGCTATGGCAATTTCATCAAGCTGAACTCCGGCGGCAATATCGCCACCGGCTATGGCCATCTGAGCCGAATCATGGTTCGCAACGGCGAGCGCGTCTCGCGCGGCC
>JBDTXU010000300.1:0-2160 GCA_040006055.1 Sphingomonas bacterium
CGGGACGGCCTTCGCTGAAGATCCTGCGCGGCAAGGCCGGGGTGATCCTGCCCGGTGTGCTTGCACTTCTGGCGGTCCTGGCACTCCAGATCGTTGGCGTCCGCTCAATGGACCGGATCGGGCTGCTGCTGTTCGATAGCTATCAGCGCGCGGCACCGCGCCCCTGGCAGGATGGCGGCGTGCGGGTCGTCGATATCGACGACGAATCGATCCGCCGGCTCGGCCAATGGCCCTGGCCGCGCACTGATATCGCCCGGCTGACCCAGCAGCTATCGGATGCCGGCGCTGCCGCGATCGCCTATGATATCGTCTTCTCCGAGCCAGACCGGACCTCGCCCGGCCGCCTCGCCGAACGCGCGAGGCGCGACGGGGTGTCACCGGAAGTGCTCGAGACGCTGAAATCGCTTCCCGATCATGATGCCATTCTCGCCCAGACGCTTGCCCACACCCCGACCGTGCTCGCATCTTTTCTCACCTATGATGGCCAGGGCGGGCAGATCGAGCCGAAAGCAGGGATCGCCGTCGCCGGCACTCAGCCACGAGTCGGCTATGATTTCACAGGTGCCGTGCAGCCGCTGCAGCAGCTACGTGAAGCAGCGCCGGGGGGCGCCGTCGTCACCCTGGTTCCTGACGATGACGGCATTATCCGTCGCGCGCCGCTAATCGTGTCCGAAAACGGGCAATTGCTCCCAACGCTCTCGGTCGAAGCACTTCGCATCGCACAGGGAGCGGGCTCGATCATCGTCAAGTCGAGCGATGCCAGCGCCGAAATCGGCAGCGGCGCAACCGTCGTGTCGATCAAGGATGGCGAACTGACCGTGCCGACGACTGCCACTGGCGAACTGTGGATGTACTATACTGCGCCGCGGGCCGATCGCGTCGTCCCGGCCTGGAAGGTCTTGACTGGCAAGCTCTCGCCTCAGGAAATGCAAAAGGCCTTCGAGGGACGGATTATCTTCGTCGGCACAAGCGCCTCGGGCTTGTACGACCTCAAATCCACGCCGATCGTTGACCGCGAGATGGGCGTGAACGTCCACGCCCAGGCAGTCGAGCAGATGGTACTCCAAAAATTCCTGAGCCGCCCGGACTGGGGGCGGGGGGTCGAGCGCGCCACGTTGGTGGTGCTCGGCCTGATCATGGCCTTTTCGCTGCCATGGCTTGGCGCCACGCGCGGCGCGATCTTCGGGTTGGTGATGGTCGGGAGCATGGTCGCCGGTAGCTGGTTCGCTTTTCGAGACGGCCTGTATCTGCTCAACCCGACCTATCCGGTGATCGCACTGATCCTGGTTTATCTGGTCGAGACCGTACTCACTTATTATCGCGAGGAGCGGCAGCGCGCCTATATCCACAAGGCGTTTGACCGCTACCTCTCGCCCGAACTCGTCAAACGCATCGTCGACGACCCTGGCCGGCTTGAGCTCGGCGGCGAAGAGCGCGAGATGACGGTGCTGTTCTGCGATATCCGCGGCTTCTCCCATATCTCGGAGAAGCTGACGCCGCAGGAGATCATCAAGTTCCTGATCTCCTTCCTCACCCCGATGTGCGACATATTGCTCGCGCGGAAGGCGACGATCGACAAGTTCATCGGCGATGCTGTGCTTGCCTTCTGGAACGCGCCGCTCGACGATCCCGATCAATATGCCAATGCCGCACGCGGCGCGCTGGCGATGACCGCACGGTTGCGCGCGATGAATGTCGAGAGGCGCGATCAGACCGGCACGATCTGGCCGGGTGAGGTCAGCATCGGCATCGGCCTCAATGCGGGCCCATGCTGCGTCGGCAATATGGGTTCGGCGCAGCGCCTATCCTATTCGCTGATCGGCGACACGGTGAACCTCGCCTCGCGGATCGAGGGGATGACCAAATATTACGGCCTGCAGATTGCGATCGGTGAGGATCTGCGGCGCCACCTCCCGCAATTCGCGATCGTTTCGCTTGATGTCGTCCGGGTGGTAGGCCGCGATACGCCCGAGGAGATTTTCGGCCTGCTCGGCGACGAAAGCCTGGCCGAAACCGCCGGCTTCCGGGATTTCGTCAGCAAGCATCAGGCAATGCTCGACGCCTATCGTGCGCAGGATTGGGTTAAGGCGGGTGCGTTGGCGGAAGCGGGGCAGTCAAGCGCAGTGGGATACGGCCTGCGCAAATTCTACCTGCTGATGC
>JBDTXU010000301.1:0-3232 GCA_040006055.1 Sphingomonas bacterium
CCGGATGTTCGTTGCGCGCGCATAGATACCAGGGCCGCCATGGTCCATCATGTCGATATGAAGATCGTCGGTTTCGACGAGAGACACCGGGCGATAAAGGCCGCCGAACAGGGTGAAGTCGCCCCCCAGCGGCGTGATTGTCTTCGTTGCGCTGTTGTCCACGCGCACCGAGAGCATGTTCCGGCCGGGCACCAGTATGCTGGTCAGGTCGAAGCGGAACGCGGCGTGCCCTCCGTCATGCCGCCCCACAAACCGCCCGTTGAGGTATACATCCGCCCTCGTCGCGGCCGCGTCGAACTGAACGAAGAGCCGTCGTCCCGCGCGGATCGCCGTCACGTCGAATGCGCGGCGATACCATGCCGGCCCGCGATAATAGCTGCCATCGCCGGTCTCGGCGGCATTGAAACTATGTGGCAGTGTTACCTTGGTCCACGCCGTGTCGTCGAAATCGGAAGCGATCGCCGCCGGCCAGTCGCCCCGAGCGAAACGCCAGTCGGCCCCAAGCACGAGCACCCCCCGCGACTGCGCAAGCTGAGGCGCCGCTCCCTTTGCAGGCAAGCCCGTGACCGCCAGTAACAGCAACAGCACCGTCATCATTCTGAGGGCCATCAACTCATCCTTCTCGTGCGCTTCAGGAGGAATGGTGGATGATTACACGCGTCAGGTCTCATCCCGCTCCTCAGCATCCCGGACCACCACCGATCCAGACCGCGTATCGACGATGATCTCTTCCGCATAGGGGTCATAAGCGCCAGGCTCCGTCCCAAGCCGCTCGCGCCGCTTCGCCGCCCGTGCCTTCGCTTGATTCAACTTTATGCTCGCTCATGTCAGGGTCCTCCTCATGAAGATCCGCATCATAAAAGCCGATTTCGCCTTGCCGTTGAATCAAGCTTCCCTGTTATTCGCACGCCTTTCCCTGTTATCGCAGAAGCGCTTCCCTGTTCCGCGTTTTCGCTTCCCTGTTATCGAATAACAGCGAAAACCGTGTTTAAAACACTGATCAAAAAGGATAATAAATCCAACAAATTGCCCCGAAACAGGGAAGAAAAATTTTCTTTCCCTGTTCTTTCCCTGTTCCGGCCAATTAACAGGGAAAGACGGCCGCATCCGCAGCGTCGTCGAAATCCTTCGGCATTCAGACATCGTGTCTGACGGCCCGAAGAGTTGGTTCACGCAAAGGCGCGAAGGCGCGAAGCGCATGTCCGGGCGATACGCCTTATGCAGCTACGGGCAGTATCGAGCGATGCGCGATGAAGAGGAAAGACGAATTCTCCTGCCGCACTACATCTTCGCCTTCGCGCCTTTGCGTGAACCAACGCCTTGCGCCGCGAAGCGCGATCCTCGATGTTCGGTCGACACTATTCCGCCGTCAGCCCGCCCGATACTAAGGCCAGTCATTTTGAGGGTTTCGCCAGCACCGCCTTCGATGCACCCGCAAGTCGAGCAACCCCGGCCCGCTCCGCCTCTTTTATTGACATTGTCAAAATGGTACCGGTACCGGCTGAGGAGAGACGAGGTTGGATGCATTGACTGAAGCCGAGCAGGACAGGGACGATTCCGATCGTCCGGAACACCCCTATGGTCTGTTCACCACGCGCATGTTCGGTCTGCTCGATACGATGCGGCGCAGCGGCACGCTCGCGTATCGGCGCGGGTTTGGCCTGTCGATGGTCGAGTGGCGGATCGTGACTCAGCTGGGGGTCAATAGCCCGCTGTCGCTCAACGATCTCGCCGAGCGGATCGTTCTCGATCGCGGCCAGCTTAGCCGAACTGTCAAGCAAATGGTCGGGCGCGGTCTGCTCGTCAGCCGGCGCCGTCCGGGCGGCCCGGCGATCATGATCACCTTGTCGGGGGAAGGGCAGGGCCTCTACCGGCGGCTCGTGGCGCTGGCGACCGAGCGCAATGCGTTTCTGGTCGCCGGCATCTCCGAGGCCGACCTCGCCTGTGCTTCCGCCGTGATCGCCGCCGTGAAGGAAAAGGCGCAGCTCCTGCTCGAGCGCGAGCAGGCGATCAGCGCAACGAACTCCAGCGAAGAACCGTGACTGTTTGCGGCGGCCCCACGCGATCTGATCGGACGCCAGGGCCGGACTATAAAGCCCCTCCCCTTCAGGGGAGGGGCTGAAGATATGCGTCCGCACCTGCTCGAATTCGCCCTAGAACGGCGCCATGGTGAAGCCGATCCACCGGGCGAACCCAACCACCAGCACCCAGGTGACCAGCGAGAGCAGGCCCGCGGCGCGGGCGGCGGTCGGCACAGGCGCATCCCGGTCCCACAAGGCGATCCCGCGCATCGTGAAAATGTGGAACAGCACCATGTTGAAGCCGGCGGTGAGCAGCAGCGCCATCTTTATGCGGAAGGCGAAGTTCACGTAATAGGTCGCCGGCTGCGAGGAAAAGAGCAGGAGCCCGCTCACCACCGCGAGCGCGAAGGCGATCCAGGTCACCGGCAGCAATGCCTTGGTCAGCCGTGACACCGAATAGCTCACCGAGGCGAGGCCGAGCAGGCGCAGGTCGACAATGGCGATCACGCCGACCACCGTCACCACGGCTATAACATGCGCGGTTTCGGCCAGGGGAAAGGCCCAGCCATTCTCCGCCATGAACAGCCCGACCGGGCTGTTGGCGATCGCGTTGAGGATTTCATCCATGAAGCAGTTCCCGGCGGTTCACACGTAAGCGATCCACCGCCCGCAGGCGATGATCGCTACCCAGAGGAGGACGAGCAGGGCCGCGAGCACGCGCTCGAGCCAGGTCGCACGGTCGGGCGGATCGAGCCGTTGCAGCCGATAGCCGAGCGTCAGGAACACCGCGATCGCCGCCAGCAACAGCATCATCTTCAGCTGAAACGGCGTGGTGAGCAGCGAGCGGGCGGGCTCGCCGATGATCAGCAGCGAGCCCGACAGCAGCAATATGCCGAGGCCGATGCCGACCCAGGCATTGAGCCGCTGCGCCCAGCGTGCCGGGGACCAGTCGATCCCCGACACATGGGCGGTTCTGAGCGCCAGCACGAGCGACGACGAGAAGACCGCCGCGATCGCGAGGATGTGCACCACCTGCACGGCGGGCACAGCCCATTCGTTGGTCTGCATCATCGTGTGCAGGCGGAGGGTCTGGATCCAGGATGCGAGCCCGGACAGCCATTCATTCATCGCTGCGGTTCCCGTTGCGCTCAAAAGGCATATTTGGCCGACACGCCGAACTCGCGCGGGCGGCCCCGAACGACGCTCAGCGC
>JBDTXU010000302.1:0-15864 GCA_040006055.1 Sphingomonas bacterium
GGCGGGGCGATGCTGCTCAGCGCTTTCCTGTGGCTGATCCAGACCCAGGCCGATGTCTTTATCGGCGGCCGCGCGCTCGATCCGCACCGGCTCGGGCTCTACACCACCGCGCTGTTCCTGGCGCAGATCGTCACCGCCAAGTTCATCCCGCCGCTCAACGAGGTCGCGTTCACCGCCTATGCCCGGCTGCAGGGCAAAAGCGGGGAGGCGGCCTATGCCTTTGAGAAATCGGTGCGGATCATCATGATGGTCTCGCTGCCCTTTTATTTCGGCCTGGCGACCACGGCGGCGCCGTTCGTGCAGGCGATGCTCGGCCCGAAATGGATCGAGGCAGTGCCGATCGTCGCGATCCTCGCGCTGGCGATGCCGTTCGTGACGTTGCAGATCTTGTTCGCCCCGGCGACGACCGCGCTTGGCCATACCCGTATCCAGGTGATCTCCTCGGCGGCGGGCGCGGTGATCATGCCGCTCGGCTTTTTGCTGACGGTGCGCGGCGGGCCGACCGGCCTCGCCTGGACCTGGCTGACGGCCTTCCCGATCCTCGCTGCCTTCACCGCATACATCGCAATGCCGATCATCGGCACCAGCGCGACGGCGCTCGCCCGCGCGGTGGCGCCGCCGCTGCTCGCCGCGACCGGCATGGCGGTGGTGGTGAGGGCGGTCGACAATCTGGTCACGATGCCCTCGCCGGCGTTGCGACTGGCGATCCTGGTCGGGGCGGGCGGCGTGACCTATGCCGCGCTGGCGATGCTCGTCGCACGGCCCGTGCTGGCTGAGATCGTGGCGTTGTTCCGATCGGAGCGGCTGGCGCGGGTGTGAGATAATTCGCCACATCCGTCACCCCGGACTTGTTCCGGGGTCCACCGCCCCGCATACGCAGCACGCGAAATTCTTGCGGAACGGTGGATGCCGGAACAAGTCCGGCATGACGATTTTAGAAGTGCCAGCTTCGGGTCCTTATGAGGCGTGATCTCACTTATACCTCAAAAAAGCCCAATCCATGAGGCATAAACCGCCGTTTTATACCTCATGCAGGCTCGGGATGTTGATGGAGCTGCACGTCAGCACGCCATCCCGCACCGCCACCGCGTCGGCATAACCCGTTCCAGGCGACAGCGCCGCAATCGACCAGGCCTCACCCTCCGACAGCAGCCGCGCTTCGGGGTTACCGACACCGTGAAGGCCTTTAGTATCAGCTATCCTCCGCGCGCCCGAATCTCGCATATAATGTCGGCAGCAGGATCAGCGTCAGCAACGTCGCCGAAATCAGGCCGCCGATGACCACCGTCGCAAGCGGTTGCTGCACCTCAGCTCCGGCGCCATGACCGAATGCCATTGGCAGGAAACCGAGAGAGGCGACCAGTGCGGTCATCGCAACCGGACGAAAGCGGGTAAGCGCGCCCTGCCGTGCGGCCACAACGCGGTCCATGCCTTGCCGAACCAGGGCCTGTATCGAGACAAGCATCACCAGCCCGTTGAGAACAGCGACCCCGGATAGCGCGATAAACCCCGCCGCGGCCGAGATCGAAAACGGCATGCCGCGCAACCACAAAGCCGCCACGCCACCGATCAGCGCGAGCGGCACCCCGGTGAACACGATGCCGACATCGCGCACATTGCCGAGCGCGCCGAACAGCAACAGCAGGATCGCGCCGAGGCAGAGCGGCACCACCAGCATCAGCCGCTCGCGGGCGGAGGCGAGATTTTCGAATTGCCCACCCCATTCGAGATAGATGCCGGCGGGCAGGCGCACGTCCTTTGCGATCCTCGCCTCGGCATCGGCCACGACGCTCGCCACATCACGGCCGCGCACGTTCGCCTGCACGACAATGCGTCGCTTGCCGTTTTCGCGGCTGATCTGGTTGGGGCTATCGGCCACCCTGATATCCGCCACGCTGGACAGCGGAACGGACGCGCCCGAGGGCAGGGGGACCGGCACCTGAGCCAAGGCGTTGGGGTCGCTGCGAGCCGCTTCGTCGAGGCGGATCGTTATCGGGAAGCGCCGGTCGCCCTCGAAGATTACGCCCGTGTCCCGCCCGCCGACAGCGGCTGCGATGACGTCCTGAACCGTGCCGGCCGATATGCCGAGCTGGGCAAGAGCCGCCCTTCGGGGTTGGATGTCCAGCATCGGCAAGCCCTGGCTTTGCTCAACGCGAACGTCCACGGCACCGCTGACAGCGCGCAGAATCGACGCGACCAGATCCGCGGTTTCGGACATGCGGGCTGGATCGTCGCCGAAGACTTTGACGGCCACGTCGCCGCGCACCCCGGCAATCAGCTCGTTGAACCGCATCTGGATCGGCTGGCTGATCTCATAGGACTGGCCGGGCAGCTGGGCCAGTTCGGCTTCCACGCGCTTCACCAGCGCCGCCTTGTCCATCGCCGGATCAGGCCATTGAGCGCGTGGTTTCATCACCACGAAGGTATCGGAAATATTGGGCGGCATCGGGTCGGAGGCGACTTCGGCGGTGCCGGTCTTGGAAAAGACGAAACGCACTTGCGGCAATTTCGCAAGCCGATGCTCAAGCCGCGATTGCATGGCTTGGCTCTGCTCGATCGAGGTGCCGGGAACGCGCAGGACCTGAACAGTCAGATCGCCTTCATCGAGCTGTGGCAGGAACTCCTGACCCAGCGTGACGAACAGCAGCGCGCCAGCGACCAACGCGCCGGCCGCTCCCGCGATGACGAAGCGCGGCGCGGCCACGGCGCGGTTCAGCAGCGGCGCATACCGGCCCTTGAGCCAGCCGATCGCACGCCCTTCCTTTTCACTCACCGGCTTGCTGAGCCACGCTGCGATCGCTGCGGGCACGAAGCTGATCGAAAGAACGAAAGCGAACGCCAGCGCGATAATGACGGTCAACGCCATCGGCGTGAACGTCTTGCCCTCGACGCCGCTCAGCATCATCAGCGGAACATAGACCAGGATGATGATCGCCTGACCGAAGACCGAAGGCCGGATCATCTCGCGTGCAGCGGCCGCCACGGTCTCCAGCCGCTGCTCGCGGGTAAGCGGCGTGCCCTGGGCATGCTGGCGCTCGCCAAGGCGGCGCAGCGCATTCTCCACGATGATCACGGCGCCGTCGACGATCAGGCCGAAATCGAGGGCGCCGAGGCTCATCAAATTCGCCGATACACCCATGCGCACCATGCCGAAGCCGGTAAGGAGCATCGTGACCGGGATCACCAGCGCGGCAATCAGCGCCGCCCGGAAATTGCCGAGCAGCAGGAACAGGACGACGATAACGAGCAGCGCGCCTTCAGCGAGGTTACGCGTGACGGTGGAGATCGTCGCGTTGACCAGCCTGGTTCGGTCGAGAACCGGCTCGACCACGATATCGGTGGGAAGGGAGGCGTTGATGGTGGAGAGTCGTGCCGCAACTGCCGACGCGACTGCGCGGCTGTTCTCGCCGATCCGCATGATCGCGGTACCGATCACCACCTCCTGGCCATTCTCGGACGCCGAGCCCATGCGAAGCTGCTGGCCCAGCCGCACGCTGGCGACCTGTTCGAGCAGCACCGGCACGCCTTCGCGGGTGACGACAGGGATTCGAGCGAGGTCGTCGATGCCGCCGAGGCGAGCGTCGGAACGCACGGTCAGGCCTTCACCGTTCCGGTTGATCGTCCCGGCACCGATGCCGCGATTATTGGCGGCGATCGCATTGGCAATATCGTCGATCGTCAGTCGCATCGCCGCGAGCTGCTGCAGATCGGGCACGACGAGATACAGCTTCTCATAGCCGCCGATCGAGTCCACCTCCGCCAGACCCGGCACCTGTTTGAGCAATGGTGCGACGATCCAGTCCTGCGCGGTCCGTAGATAGGTCGCCTTGTCTGCCTCGCTGACAAGATGATCTCCCTCAGGCGTGATATAGCTGCGATCGGGTTGCAGACCGGGCTGGCCGATCGCGTGATTGTCGCCCTGCCGGTGTTCCATGCGAACCGCCCACATATGGACTTCGCCAAGGCCGGTCGCGATCGGGCCCAGCTCGGGCGTTGCGCCGGCGGGCAAATCACCTTCGACCGCGCGCAAGCGTTCGGAGACTTGCTGGCGCGCGAAATAGATGTCGGTCGCGTCCGTGAACACGGCGGTGACCTGGACAAAGCCGTTTCGGCTCAGTGAACGGGTGTTCTCAAGTCCCGGGGTGCCGGCCAGCGCCGTTTCGATCGGAAAGGCGATCTGCTTTTCCGCGAGATCGGGCGACAGCCCGGGTGCGCGTATATTCACCTGAACCTGATTGTTGGTGATATCCGGCACCGCGTCGATCGGCAATTTCGCCAGGGCGAACGCGCCGATGATCGAGGCGAACAGGGTCAGCAACAGCACCAGCCAGCGCCGTTGAACTGAAAGCGTTACGATGTGTTCGATCATGGCTCAGTGCCCGCCATGCTCGGCTTCGCCCTTGCCGAGTTCGGCCTTGAGCGTGAAGCTGTTGGCGGAAGCGATAGTCTCGCTGCCGGAAAGTCCCCGGGTTACGGCGACCATCGGCCCGTCACGCTGCCCCAATATGACGGGCACAGCGCGGAACCCATCGCGGGTGCGGACGAAGACGGACGATCGGTTCTCGATCGTCTGCACCGCTTCGGCTGGAATCATGAGCGCCGTGCTACCCGTCGCACGGCCGTCGATCTGGATGCGGGCCTGAACCGGCTCACCCGCGCGCCATTGACCCGAACGATTGTCGAGGTCGGCAATCACGCGGACCAGGCGGGTATCGGGATCGAGTGCGGGCGAGACGAAGCGAATGCGCGCCTGCTGGCTGCGGCCGGCGCTGGTGATCTCGACGCCCGCGCCGGGACGAACCCGCGCTGCGTCAGCCGGAGGCAGCGACAGGGTGACGCTCAGCCGATCAAGATCGGCGATGCGGAACAGCTCGGTTTCCGCCGCGTCGGCGGCAAAGGTCTGTCCCAGCAATGCGGTACGGGCAATCACCCGGCCCGATATCGGCGCCTTGATCGCGATCCGGTTCAGGCTTGCGCCACGCGCACCCGAAGCCTCTGCCTGCTGACGCGCAAGTCGAAGCGCGACCTCAGCTTCCCGATATGCCGCGCGAGAGATTTCGACCTCCCGCAGCGGGCGAAATCCACGGGCATAGAGCGCCTCGTCGCGATTCAGTGTGGCTCGGGCCAGATCAGCGCGGGCTCGGGTTCGTTCGATCTCGGCGTGAAGAGAAGCTGCCTCGCGGCTTTCGATCACCGCCAGCGTCTGGCCGCGCACAACCGCGTCGCCCAGGTTGCGCGTCAGCGATATGATCCGCCCCGATACCGGCGCGGCGACGATCCGCGTGCGATCGGGATCGCTCTCGATGATCGCGGCAGCCTCGATGGTGGCTGCCGCGCCGCCCGTCATTGGCTCGACAAGCGTTATGCCGGCAGCGGCGATCTGTTCGGGTGTGAGCGCGATCGACTCATTGGCATTGGCCTTTGCCGCCTGATTTTCGGTGGCGGGTTCGGGCGCGGTCGGCCCGCAACCCGCAACAATAAGCACGGCGCACAGCGCCGCGGTGGAACGGAACATGAGATTCACTCCTGACGATGGACGGATGCGCCGCGGAGGCGCGGACGTCGTCGTCAGGCGATAGGAGGACGCAGCAGGGACGCGGCCGGGCCGGTAGCGGGCGCGGCTGAGGTGAGCGTCAGGAGGGTTCCGGGCGTTCTCAGCTGTGCTGAGGGCGCAAACGCCTTCGCCGGCGTGGCCATGTCATGCCCGTGGCAGAGATCATGATGATGGGGATGGCCGTTCTCGCGATCGCCCGGAACCTGATCCTCGTCGCCGTCAACATGAAGCGACTGGCTCGCTCCGGTCGCTTCATGCGCGCCAACTATCTCGGCCGCATGGACAATCGACCCACTCGCAAGACTCGCGAACAGGCACAATGCGGCAAGAAGGTGGAACAGCCGAAACATGTTGCCGCCTTTTAGCGGACAATCGCACCGTCTGGAACCGCCTTTAAGCGGCTGACTTACAACTCATGCAGGCTTTTGACGTGGATCGAGTTGCAGGTCAGCACACCGTCCCGCACCACCACTGCGCCGGCATAGCCCTCGCCAGGCGACAGTGCTGCGATCGACCAGGCTTCGCCTCCCGACAGCAGCCGCGCTTCGGGCGTTACCGACACCGTGAACGCCTCGAGTGGATAAGACAGCCCATGGCCTAGCGCCTTCACGAACGCTTCCTTGCGCGCCCAGCATTCGAAAAAGGCCTGCCGTCCCTCGACTTCGGGGAGCGCCGCCAGCGCGGCCCGCTCGGCGAGGGAGAACAGGCTTTCGGCGATCGGGCGCCAGTCCATCATCTCGTCGATCTTCTGGATGTCGCAGCCGACTTCGATATCGGAAAGCGCGATCATCATCCGGTCGCCTGAATGCGACTGGCTGAAGCAGAGGCCGCCCGGCAATTCCGGCTTGCCATAGGCCCCGAAGGTGAAGACCAGCTTTTCGGGCGCCTCGCCGGCATGGCGGCCGAGCAGGGTGCGGAGCCATCCGCGCCGGACGATGAAGCGCCGCCGGTCGCGCTCGAACCGGTAACGCTCGGCGCGGGCGCGTTCCTCGGCACTGATCAGCTCGGCAAAGCGCGCGAACTCGGCATAGTCGACCTCGAGCGAGCCCAGATGAATCTCGACGACCGCCATTGCGTCAGCTCGCCAGACGCTGTGGCGGCGGCGCCGCGGCTTGATCGAGCGCCGGCTTCAGCATGGCCGCGAAGCTGTCGACAAAGGGTGGCTCCAGCATGGTGCGATGCCCGCCTGGCACGATATGAGCGGTGAAACTGCCAGTCACGTCGTTCGCCCAATCCGCTTCAAAATCGAGCACATCGGGGTGTTCCGAAGGCTGGAACAGCACGACGTCGCCGTCATAGGGCGGAGGCTCGTACTGGATTGCGGCGCGGTCGAGCGCTGATCGCAGCTTGGGCTGGAGCACTGCCTCGCGTCCGCCGGCCAAAGCCGCGGCGTCCGACATGCCCTGCAAGCGCTCGAAGAAATAGCCGAACTTCTTGCCCTTGGGCTGGTCAAGTGACTTGCCGACATGGAAGCGCAATTTGCTCAGGAAGAAGCGCACCGAGCCGATCTTGCGCGCCTTTACCGGGTGGAAGGCGTGGACCAGCATCAGCAGCGGCACATCCTCGCCCGCGGCACGAAGCTGCGAGGCGACGGCAAAGGCGAGGATGCCCGACGTGCACCAGCCGCCGATCCGATATGGCCCATGCGGCTGCACTTCGCGCAGGGTCGCGACGACCAGCGCGGCGGCCTCTTCGAAGGTCTTCGGGCAGCCGCCGGCCGCGTCGAGCACGCCATCGACGGAGATGCCGAAGAAAGGCTGGTCAGTGCCGAGCCGGTCAGCGAGCGGGATGAAGGTCGAGCCGCCATCGAGCCACAGGATCGCGGGCCTGGTGCCGTGCGGCTGGATCGGGATCAGCGCGCTCGCGTCGATCGGCTGGTCCGAGGTGATCAGCGCCGCCATGTCGGCAAGCTTGGGCGCGCGGAACAGGGCCGCCATCGGCAGGCGGATGCCGTAATCCGCCTCGATCCGCCGCAGCAGCCGCGCGATCAGCAGCGAATGGCCGCCGAGATCGAAGAAATCATCGTCGCGGTAGACGGTGTCGACCTTGAGCACGGTCTGCCAGATTTCCGCGAGCTTCTGTTCCTCGGGCGTTTCGGGCGGCGATGCGATGCGGTCGGTCGAGACGCCGGGTTCGGGCAGCGCCTTGCGATCGACCTTGCCGTTCGGCGTCATCGGCAGCGCGTCGAGCGACACGAACCGGCTCGGGATCATGTATTCGGGGAGCGTCTCGGCCAGTGCGAGGCGCCATTCGGCCGCATCGCCGGTGCCAACCACATAGCCCGCCAGCGCGCGTTCGCCGCTCGCATCGGGCCAGGCGCGGACGGCTGCGGCCGTGACGCCGGGCAGTTTCGACAGCGCGCCCTCGACTTCCTCGATCGCGATGCGGAAGCCGCGGATCTTCTCTTCGGTATCGGTGCGACCAAGACATTCGAGTACGCCGTCGGCCCGCCAGCGCGCGAGGTCGCCGGTACGGTAGAAGCGTTCGCCATCATGTTCGATGAAGCGCTCGTCGGTGAGGTCCGGCCGGCCGCGATAGCCGCCCGCGACGCCGCGTCCGCCGATATGGAGCTCGCCGATGCCGCCGACAGGGAGGTCATTGCCGCAAAGGTCGAGGATGCGAACCTTTGTGTTGGCGATCGGGCGGCCGATCGGCACCGGGCCCGCGCCGGCGGTGACTTTCGCGACCGTCGACCAGATCGTCGTCTCGGTCGGGCCGTACATGTTCCAGAGCTGACCAACGCGCGGCAGCAATTGCTCGACCAGAGCGCGGGGCAATGCTTCGCCGCCACACAGGATGCGCAGATCAGGGTCGCCCGCCCAGCCGGACTCGATCAGCCCGCGCCAGGTTGCCGGCGTCGCCTGCATCACATCGGGCTGGGTCGCGGCGATCATCTCGGCCAGCGCCGCCATGTCGCTCGCCACCTCGCGTGGCGCGAGGATGATCCGCCCGCCCGAGACGAGCGGCAGCCACAATTCGAGTTCGGCAATGTCGAAGGAGAGGGTGGTCACCGCGAGCAGGCTTTCGCTTGCCGCGAAGCCCGGCGCGTCCTGCATGGCCATCAACAGATTGACCAGCGCAGCGTGCGGGATCTCGACGCCCTTGGGCTTGCCGGTCGAGCCCGAGGTGTAGAGGACATAGGCCAATGCCTCGCCATCGATGGCGGGCGCGTCATAGGCTTCGACCGGCCAGATGCGGTCGAGCACCAACTGTGGCGCGGCGTCGGCGGGGATCACGTCTTCGGTGCCCGGCTCGACCAGGATCAGCGCGGGCTCGGCGCCCTCGACGATCAGCGCGAGGCGAGCCGGCGGGAAGCCCGGATCGAGCGGCAGATAGGCCGCCCCCGTCTTGGCCACGCCGATCATCGCCGCGACCATCCAGGGCGAACGATCGAGCGCGAGGCCGACCAGCTGGCCCGCCTTGATGCCGCGCGCGACCAGCTTCGCGGCGATCGCATCGGCCTGGCGGTCGAGCTCGGCATAGGTCCAGTGATGCGCGCCAAAATCAAGCGCCGTCGCATCGGGCATCTCGGCCACGCGTGCCGCGAACCAGTCGACGACATTGCTGTGGGGCAGCGGGCGTGCGGTATCGTTCCAGGTCTCGGCCAGCAGCGTCTGCTCGGCCGCGTCGATCATCGGCAGCTTCGCGAGCGGCGTCGATGGATCGACGGCGACGCCTTCGAGCAGCCGCGTCCAGTGCGCGATCATGCGGTGGATCGTCGCCTTGTCGAACAGCTCGGTCGAATAAAGGAAGCGCCCCGCCATGCCCTCGGGGCGTTCGTCGAGCTCGAGATAGAGATCATATTTCGCCGCGCCGACAACGACGTCCATCTGGGTCAGGTCCCAGCCTTGCGGGAAGGGATCGACTGGCGGCTCGATCGAGAAGAGCGTGTTGAACAGCGGATGCGTGCCGCTGCCGCGCTTGATGTCGAGCGCGCGGATCAGCCGGTCGAACGGCACATCGCTCGCGCCGAGCGCGCCGATCACGCTGCGCTTCACGCCGGCGAGATAGGCGCTGAACGGGGTGTCACCCCTGGGCTGGCTGCGCAGCGCCATGGTGTTGAGGAAATAGCCCATCAACGCCTGCAACTCGGGCCGCCGCCGCGTATCGGTCACGCCGCCGACGATGATGTCGGTGTCGCCGGTATAGCGGAACAGCATCGCCTTATAGGCGGCGAGCAGCACCATATAGAGCGTCGCGCCCTCAGTGCGGGCAAGGGCCTTGAGCGCGTGGATCAGGGGTTCGGATAGCTCGAACACCTCCATCGATCCGGCATGGGTCGGGGCGGGGGAGCGCTGCCTGTCGCCCGCAACTTCGAGGCGCGGCAGCGGCTCCGCGAGCGCGCTACGCCAGAATTCGATCTGGCGGCTGATCGTCGAAGGATCGGTGTCGTCGGCCTGCCAGGCGGCGTAATCGGCATATTGCAGCGCTGGCTCAGCCAGCGGTGAAGGCTCGCCCGCTTCGAACGCCGCGACCAAAGCTGCCAGCTCGGGCACGAGCGTGCGATAGATCGAAACGCCATCGAAGATGATGTGGTGAAGCGTGAGGTACAGCCGGTGCTCTTCCGCGCCGAGCTTGATCACCCGCGCCCGAAACAGGGTCGCCTGCTCGAACGGGATTGGCGCGCGCGCATCCTCGGTTGCGAGCCGCAATGCCTCGGCCTCGCGCTCGCCATCGGGGAGGTGGCTGATGTCGATCAGCGCCAGCGTCAATGGCCGTGCGGGCGCGACCTGCTGAACCAGCTCGCCCTCGACTTCGACGAACGCGGTCCGCCAGATCGCGTGGCGGCGAACGATCTCGCTCAGCGCATATTCGAGCGCCGCGTGGTCGTACGGCCCCAGCCGGTGAATCGTGATCGATTCATTATAGAGCGGCATGTCCGGCGCCATCTGCGCGTGGAGCCAGAGCTGGCTCTGCTCAGCGGTGAGCGGCACCAGCCGCGCCGGATCACGCGGCAATATCGGGTCGGGCGTGGCGGCGGCGGCCGGGCTCGCGTCGCCGCTCAGCATCCGCGCGAGCAGCTTGCGGCGCGCCTCGGCTGCGTCGATCTGGACTGGCATGTTCATGCGAACGTCACCGGCAAAGCTTTGAGGCCGCGCAGGCCGAGATTTTCACGCCATTCGAGACGCCCATCACCCAGCGCGAGCCCGGGCAGTCGCCCAAGCAGCGTGTTGAACGCGATCCGCCCTTCCATCCGCGCAAGCGGCGCACCGAAGCAGAAATGCGCCGCCCAGCCAAAGGCGAGGTGGCGATTGTCGGTCCGCGCGAAATCGAGCGTATCGGGATCGGCAAAGCGCTCCGGGTCGCGATTGCCCGCGGCCATCACCGCCATCACGGCGGCGCCCTTCTTGATCACCTTGCCGCCCATCACCGTGTCTTCGCGGCAGATGCGGCCGGTGTGCTGGCTCGGCGTTTCGTAGCGCAGCAATTCCTCGACCGCGCTTTCGGCGATCTCGGGCCGGTCGCGGAGTTCAGCGAGCCGCTCGGGCTGCTGCAGCAACGTCAGCAGACCATTGCCGATCAGATTGGTCGTCGTCTCCTGGCCGCCGACCATCGTCACGATGATATTGGCGATCACCTCTTCCTCGGAGAGCCGCACTCCGTCGATCTCGGCCTCGACCAGAGACCGGATCAGCCCGTCGCCAAGCTTGCGCTCTTCCTCGCGGATCGCGCTGCGGAAATAGGCGGTCATGTCGGCGACGCTCTTCAGCACCTGGCCGACACGCTCCGGGTTGTGCTGGAAATTGCCGAGCATCTCGGCGAAGTCGGCCGACCAGGCCTTGAGCTGAACATGGTCCGCCGAGGGCACGCCGAGCAGATGCGCGGTCACGATCGCCGGAAACGGCGCGGCGAAATCGGCGATGACGTCCATCGATCCCTTGGCCAGCGCGCTGTCGACCAGCTCATTGGCGATGGCGATGATCCGCTCTTCGAGCAGTTCGACCCGGCGCGGCGTGAAGGCCTGCGAGCAGAGCTTGCGCAGCCGCGTATGGTCGGGCGCATCGAGGAACAGCATCTGCTTGACCATGACCGCCGCGATCGGCTCGATATGGGCAAGGCCGAGCGCGCGCATCGATTCAGGTGAAGGGGTGCGATCCGCCGAGAAGCTGTGCAGCACGCTGTGCACATCGGCATAGCGCGTCACCACCCAGCAATGCAGGAACGGGTCCCAATGCACGGGATCCTCCTCGCGCAGCCGGGCATAGAGCGGATAGGGGTCAGCCAGCACCGCCGGATCAAGCAGGCGGTACAGGCTGAGCGAGGGGTCGGACGCAGGCTGCGACGCCATCAACCGGCCGCCATCCGCTGAATGTCCTCATCGCTCATCGCATCGAGCTTGGCGATGATCAGCGCCTCGATCACGCTGGCGAGGCTGGCGACGGTGCGGCCCTCGAACAGATGGAACAGGGTGAGCTCCACCCCGAAAGCATCGCGCGCCCGGACCACGACCTGCGTGCCGAGCAGCGAATGCCCGCCGAGCAGGAAGAAATCATCGTCGACACCGATATCCTGCCGCCCGATCACGCCAGCGACGATCTCGAGCAGGCGCTGTTCGGTCGGGCTGGCGGGGGCGCGGCCGGCCGGAGCCTCGGCCATCGCGCATTCGGCCGGATCGGGCAGGGCCTTCACATCGACCTTGCCATTGGGCGTCAGCGGCAATGCCGCGAGCGAGGCGAAGTGCGCCGGCACCATATAATCGGGCAGCGTCTCCGCCAGCGTCGCGCGCAGGCCCGAAGGCGTGAGCGTAGCACCGTCGGCCGGCACGACATAAGCGATCAGCTCGCCGTCTCGGGCAATCACTGCGCTGGTCGATATCTCGGGCAGCCGGTTAAGCGCGGCGGCGACTTCGGCCGGCTCGATCCGGTGTCCGCGGATCTTGACCTGCCCGTCGACACGACCGCGGAACGCAATCTCGCCGCTGTCGAGCAATATGCCAAGATCGCCGGTGCGGTAGAGCCGGCCATGGTCGAGATGGGTGCTGAACCGCTCGTCGGTCAGGGCAGGATCGCCGCGATAGCCGCGCGCGACCTGCGCCCCCCCGATGCAGATCTCACCCTCTTCGCCGAGCGCGGCTGGGGAGCCCTCATCGTCGAGCAGATGGATATGCGTGCCGGCGATCGGCCGCCCGATCGAGGGCAGGCCCTCGCCATCGGACGAAACCACGCCCGACGTCGCGACAACGGTGCTTTCGGTCGGCCCGTAATTATTGACGAACGCGAACGGCAAATGGGGCGCCGGGCGTACTGTCAGCTTGTCGGCGCCGGTCAGCAGCACGCGGAGCGCTGCGTCCGCCTGCCAGTCCATCGCCACCATTGGCTCGGCGAGTGCGGTCGGCGCGAAGGCGACTTCGATCCGCTCCGTCACCAGCCAGTCGCGTAGCTGCACCGGATCGAGCCGGGTCGCGTCATCGACCAGAACCAGCGTACCGCCGGCCGCCAGCGTCGGCCAGATTTCCCAGGCGGCGGCATCGAAGCCGAGCCCGGCGAGATGGCTGGTCCGCGTGCCGATGCCGACTTCAAAGGCATGCTGGTGCCAGTCGATCAGCGCGGCGAGATTGGCGTGCGTCACCTCGACTGCCTTGGGCGTGCCGGTCGAACCCGAGGTGTAGATCACATAGGCAAGCGCGTCCGGCGCAATCGCCTCGGGAGCGAGCGTCGCCCCGTTTTCAACCGCGCCCTCAACTGTGTCGGGGCTGACAAGCGCAACATCGCCGCCAATCCACGCGCCGGCACCGGGCCGCGCGACCAGGGCGGCGCAGCCAGCATCCGCGACCAGGGTCGCAAGCCGCTGATCGGGCCAGGCCGGATCAAGCGGCAGATAGGCAGCGCCCGCGCGCCACGCGGCGAGCATCGCCACGATCTGGTCGATTGAGCGCGGCAGGCAGACAGCGACAAGATCGCCGGCACCGACGCCCTGTTCGCGCAAGCAGGCGGCAAGCGACCCGACTCGCGTTTCGAGATCACCATAACCAAGCGTGGCATCACCCGCGATCGCGGGCGCATCCGGCGCGTGCAATGCCATTCGCGCGACCATATCTGGCGCGCACGAAGCGGCGAAGGGAGGCTTCATCTGGTCTGCGATCATGGATAACCCCGGGCTCAAGCAGCGCCAGATGCCCACAAACTGGTGACATAAGACTTAATAAGCGCGATTTTTCGTCGCGTCACAGAGGCCCTCTTAATCCCCCTCCCGCTTTGCGAGTGGCATCATCTGACGAGGTCGGGATTGCCCCCGGCAATCCCTCAATCATGCCGGGGGCATGATTGACCTCGCCAGATGATGCCACTGGGTTAGGGGAGGGCCTGTCCTCCCGATAATCCGCCGTGCTAGAGGACAGGGGGATCTACAGTGGCGCACAATCGGCGCGCGCATCGGGCCGCACGGAGGCAATGGCATGATCGACCATATCGGCATCGGCGCGAGCGATTTCGAAGCGTCACGGCGTTTCTATCTGGCGGCGCTCGCCCCGCTCGGCATCAGCGTGATGATGGAAGTGACGGCCGAAATGACCGGGAGTTATCACGGCCTCGGCCTGGGCAAGGACGGCAAGCCTTCCTTCTGGGTCGGCAATAACGCACCGCTCGGCAGCGGCCTCCATATCGCCTTTTCCGCATCGACACGGGCTGAGGTCGATGCCTTCTACGCAGCAGCCATGGCGGCCGGCGGCCGCGACAATGGCGCGCCGGGGCTGCGGCCTCACTACCACCCGAATTATTATGGCGCGTTCGTGCTCGATCCGGACGGGATCAACGTGGAGGCAGTCTGCCACGCGGCGGAATGACAGACGGGGAGGCACCCCATCGCTACCGCCGTGGCGGCGGTTGCAACCAGGGCGAAATGTAAGCCCAGAATATGATGGTGGCGCCAAGATAGTCGCGCGCGAAATCGGTGAAGGCCTCCTTGGTAAACGGCTTGCCGGTCTTGGCGTCGATAAAGTCCAGGTCCGGTTCCTGCACCGACATGGCGACCAGCTTCAACTTCCCGCGATATTCGTTCAGGAAGCGGTAGGAGTTCACCATCTGAGCGTGGTTGAACGGATAGATGTCCGGCCCGCCCATGCCGATACCGTGCGCGGCGACCTGGGCAAAAGCCCGGCTCATATAATGGCGGCTGTCCTTCCAGTCGCAGGGCCAGAAGTTTGCGAACATCGCGACCGCGGTCTTGTGGAAGGCCGCGCGCGCGACGGTGATGTTTTCCATCTCCGCGTCGAAATAGCCGTCACAGGTGAAGCCCTTCTCGCCTTCCGCGAGATTGGCGTCCATCGCGGTCTCGCCGAGATCGATACCGTAAATCCGGCCGTCGAAGCGCGCCGCGAGCGCGCGCAGTAGTTTCTGGTACCGGGCGCGCACCGCCGGGTTCCACTGCATGGCGACCACGCCGTTCGGGATCTTGTTCGTGCCGGATTTGGTGCCCGGATAGGAATATTGGAACACGATGCCGCCCTGATATTGGGCATCGTCGGAGAGGTAATCGGGCATGCCCTTCCACCTCAGGGAAAAGGTGCGGTCGCCGATTGAGACCCACAGTTTCTTGTGCAGTCTCCGCGCCACGGCAAGGTCCTGTTCGAGTTTCGAAAAGTCATACTCATCCTTCCGGGGCTCGAGCTGTCGCCAGGGATAGATAATCTGCCCGCCGGCTATGTCAGGCCGGGCCAGCAGGTCGCGATGGTCGGACATGTCGTCGGCATCGAGGAAGAGGAAGTTCGCCGGCTCGGCCGCGCGCACCGGAGAGGCCGCGAGCAAGGCCAGAACGCACGATAGAGACGCCAGCATCTTCATTCCGACATCGCTCCTGATCATCGCATGGCAGCCGGCGCGATCAGCCAGACCGCGGACGAGGATATGCGTGAATGGGCATTGGCCACAACCTTGTATCTCGGCGAGGGAGAGCGATCATCTCGAAGACTGGAGCCGGCACTTAATCCCCCTCCCGCTTGCGGGCGGTGTTAGGGGAGGGCGAGTCCTTCTCCATATTCGGCATGCTGGAGGGCAGGCCCTCCCCCTCTACGCCGCGGCCATGGCGGCCGGCGGCCGCGACAATGGAGCACCGGGGCTGCGCCCGCATTATCATCCCAATATTACGGCGCGTTCGTCTTCGATCCGGACGGGGTGAACATCGAGGCGGTCTGCCACGCGCCGGAGTGAGGCGCGAGCGAAGCAGTTCGTCGATGTCACCAGATGAGGTTCAGGTCAGAAACGCGGCGACCAGCGCAGTCTCGAAATTGACTGAGCTGAAGGGCTTGGCCAGGCGCGGCGCGGCATTCATCACCTCGGTCGGCAGATCCAGTCCCCCATAGCCGGTAACCACCA
>JBDTXU010000303.1:0-16500 GCA_040006055.1 Sphingomonas bacterium
GCCGCGACTGGCCGGTGATCCCCAGCAGCCCGTCATGCGTCTGCTGCCAGCCGTCGCGAATCCGGTTGAAGACGCTGTCCGCAAGCGCACGATCCTCAACCAGAGCCGCATAACGCTCGGCAATCGCCATATCGGATTTGGCGATCACCTGCTCCATATTGTCTAGCATTGCGCCGAAGAACGGCCAGCCGTCGGCCATCTCGGCCAGCAGCCCCTTGTCCTCGAATCCGGCGATTGCCGCACCGACCCCATACCAGCCGGGCAGCATTACCCGGGCCTGCGCCCAGCTGAACACCCAGGGAATCGCCCGCAAATCTTCTATGCGATCAGACTTCGTCCGGCTGGCGGGACGCGAGCCGATCTTGAGGCCTGAAATCTCGGCGAGCGGCGTCATCTGGCGGAAGAAGGTCCGGAAACCCTCCGTGCCGTAGACAAGCGCGCGATACGCCTTGAACGCGGTGTCGGAGAGCTGGTCCATCGCCGCCCCGAACCGCGCCTGCTCGGCAGGCGAGAAGGCATCGGGCTCAAGGCTCGCGAGCAAGGTCGCCGACGCCATCGCCTCGAGATTTGTCATCGCGCTTTCGCGGGTGCCATATTTGCCCGCAATCACCTCACCCTGTTCAGTGATCCGGATTCGCCCCTGCACGGTGCCCGTCGGCTGCGCACGAATGGCGGCGAAGGCCGAGCCGCCGCCCCGCCCGACCGCTCCACCGCGGCCGTGGAACAGCTGCATGCCGACGCCCGCTTTCTCGAACACCGGCTTCAGCGCAGTCGACGCCTTGGACAGCGACCAGGTCGAGGTGAGATAGCCCCCGTCCTTGTTCGAATCCGAATAGCCGATCATCACTTCCTGATAGCCGCGCGACCGGGTGATCTCGCCGGCTTCGGGCAGCGCGAACCACTCCGTCATGATGCCGGGCGCCGCCTCGAGATCGCCGATCGTCTCGAACAGCGGCACAGCCATGATCGCCGCCGTGGCCGGATCGCCGGGCCGGTAGAGGCCGACCTCCTTCAGCATCACATTGACCTCGAGCAGATCGGAGACCGATTGCGCCATCGAGACGATATGCTGGGTGATGCAGGCCGGGCCGTATTTCGCATGCGCCTCGGCGGCGGCGCGGACGATGGCGAGTTCGGAAGTCGTTTCGTCCGAATAGGTCGCGAACGGGCTGGACAGCGGGCGGGCGTTCGACAGCTCGTGTCGCAGCAGCGAGACCCGCTCGGATTCATTGAGCGAGAGATAGTCCCCCTCGACCCCGGCCACCTTGAGCAGCTCGGCGACGACGCGTTCATGAACCGCGCTGTTCTGGCGCAGATCAAGCGTGGCAAGGTGGAACCCGAAGGTCTCGACCGCGCGGATCAGCCGGCCGAGCGCACCGCCCGAGGCCAGCGCACCGCCCCCGCCAGCGCGAAGCGCACGCGCGATCACGACAAGGTCAGCGCGGAAGCTTTGCGGATCCGCATAGGGCTCACCATGGAGCAGGCCGGGGCGCGGCGCCGGCTTGCCCGTCAGCGCCTGATGGGTCGCGACCAGCCGGGCATAAATGCCCGAAAGCGCGCGGCGATAGGGCTCGTCGGCGCGGCTCGGCGCGGTATCGCCGCTCGCCTCCGCCAGTTGCTGGACACCATCATCGGGCTCGGCGATGCCGGTCGAGATCGAGAGCTCGGCGCCAAGCGCGTTCACTGCGTCGAGATAATGGCCGAGCACCGCCTCGCACGCCTTGGCCAAAGCGATGCGCAAAGACTCAGCGGTAACGAACGGATTGCCGTCGCGGTCGCCGCCGATCCAGCTGCCCGGGCGCAGGAAGCTGGGAATGCGCTCGCCGAGCGCCCGGTCCCAGCGCTGATACAGCGCGGGCAGCGCCGGCAGGAACACGTCGCGCAGATAGCTGAGCGCGGTCTCGACCTCGTCGGCAACGAACAGGCGTTCGCGCCGCAGCACCCGCGTCTGCCACAGCAAGGCAATCTGGCGCAGGATCGCCTCATCGACCGCGTCGCCATCGGGCGTCTCGGCCAGCCCGGCATCCTTGAGTGTCATCAGCTCCGAAATGCGGTTGCGATGATCGATCATGCTCTTGCGGCGCACCTCGGTCGGGTGCGCGGTCAATACCGGAACAATCAGCGCATGATCGAGCAACGGCATCACCGCCTTGTGATCGATCCCCTCATCGGCAAGCCGCTTCAGCGCGGATTCCATATCGGCGCCCTTCTCGGCCGCGACGCCCTGACGGTCCTCGGCGAGATTGGCGAGCATCGAGAACAGCATGAAGCCGCGCACGAAATCGAGCGTCTCGTCGAGGCTCAACCGGTCGAGCCCGAGATCGGTCGCTTCCTTTCCCGCCACGCCGCGGTGGCGATCGACCGAAGCCGCACGGATATATTCAGTGCGCCGGAACAGCGTCTCCCCGCCATAGGCACGGATGACATCGCCGAGCAGCTTGCCCAGGAAACGGACATCGGGATTGTTCGCAATTGAGGGAAGATCGGCCATGTCTTGATGCTGCATTGCGGTATCGTCCAGGTCAACCTTGGATGAACAACGTTGTCATTTAGTCGGCGTGTCGGTGATGTCGCCACCTTTGGCGTCATCTTCGCGACGGGGCGCGCGACGTTCGGCATTGGTCAGCACACGGTCATGATTCGCGTCGATCCTGTCGAAGCGCGCCAGGCCACCCTTCACGAACTCCTCGCGAGAGACCTCCCGGTCGCCATCCGTATCGAGTGCTCTGATGCGCTCGGCGCGGGCCCCAGTGATTTCGCTTGCCTGAAGCGCCTCGTCGCCATTCCCATCCATCCGGGCAAAGTTCCGATTGAGCATGTCGAGATCATCGGCGCGGGTCTCATTGGTCGGCGGACGAAAATTCTCCGCGCCAGTGCCGTCGGGCACTTTCTTCGAGCATCCGCCAACACAAGCAAGCGTGGCAACGAGCAGGAGAACTGGACCGATCCGCATCACGACATCTTTCTTCACGCCGCGCCGGCGCGAAGGTGCCGCCGTTCAAGCTTCCAGCTCAACGTCCCAATAGAGCCAGTCGTGCCATGTATCGTGCAGATAATTGGGCGGAAAACGGCGCCCATGTTCCTGCATCTGCCAGCTCGTCGGGCGGATGGCGCCGATATGGAGCGGCATGCCCGCCTGTTTGGGCGTGCGCCCGCCCTTTTTCAGATTGCAGGGCGCGCAGGCAGTGACGACATTCTCCCAGGTCGTCCGTCCACCCTGGGCGCGCGGCACGACATGGTCGAAGGTCAGGTCATTGCCTGCGCCGCAATATTGGCAGGCGAATTTGTCGCGCAGGAACAGGTTGAACCGCGTGAAGGCGGGAAACGCCGAAGGCCGGACATAGGATTTCAGCGCGATCACCGAGGGCAGCTTGAGCCGCGCCGAGGGGCTGCGCACCTCGCGCTCATATTGCGCGACGATATCGACCCGGTCGAGAAACACCGCCTTGATCGCGGTTTGCCACGGCCAGATGCTCAGCGGATAATAGCTCAGCGGCGTATAATCGGCATTGAGCACGAGCGCCGGGCAGCTATCGGGGTGCCGGATCAGATCGGGATGATACACGTGACTACCCCTCGCTTCCTGGCGCGGCATTCGCCGACTAGGATGACGCCATGATGACAGCACGGCGCGCGACTCGCGGTCAAGAGCCAGTTTGAGCGAAATCGTCACCCGCTTCGCGCCCAGCCCGACGGGGCTGTTGCACATCGGCCACGCCTGGTCGGCAATTCTCGCGCATGATCGGGCGCGGGAAGCCGGCGGGTGCTTCCTGCTGCGCATCGAGGATATCGACGGCACGCGGAGCCGCCCGGAGTTCATTGACGCGATCCATCGCGACCTTGAATGGCTCGGGCTGAGCTGGGACGGACTGGTGCTGCTCCAGTCGGAACGGCTGCGCTTTTACGCCGAGGCGCTCGAGCGGCTGAAGGCGATGGGGCTGCTCTATCCCTGTTTCTGCACGCGCGCGGAGATCGCCGCCAGCTTGTCCGCGCCGCATGGCGATGCGGGACCGGTCTATCCGGGGACCTGCCGGCATTTGGTCTTGGACGAGCAGATACGCCGGATAGCAGGGGAACAGCACGCGTGGCGGCTGGATAGGGCAAAAGCGATCGCCTCACTCCCCACCGTCACCCCGGACTTGTTCCGGGGTCCATCGGGCAGCCAGGCGCAAGACCCGGCAGGGCATCACCCAGCCGCCGAATGGATGCCGGAACAGGTCCGGCATGACGGGGGGTTGCGGTGGCACGACGAAATCGCCGGTGACGTCATCGCAACACCGGAAATCCATGGCGACGTCATCCTCGCCCGCAAGGATGCCCCGGCCAGCTATCACCTCGCCGTCACCATCGACGACGCGGCGCAGGGCATCACCCATATCATCCGCGGCCGCGACCTGTTCGCTGCAACGCACGTCCACCGCTTGCTTCAGGCCCTGCTCGATCTGCCGACACCCATTTATCGCCACCACGCTTTGATCGCCGACGCCGCCGGCGAGCGCCTCGCCAAGCGCAACAAGGCACCGACGCTGGAATCGATGCGAGACGCCGGCGTGAACGGTATCGCGCTCGCCAACGACCTGCGAAACGGCCGCCTCCCCATTGGCTTTCGGCTGTCGGAAGCCTAGATTACGACCATGAGCACTTTCCTCTTCATCCTCCTGATCGCGGCGATGATCGCGACCGTTGCCATGCTGGTCCGTGGCCTCGCGATCTTCCTGCTCAGCGCGAGCAACGAGGTCAGGGACGGCAACCAGGGGCCGAGCGCGTCGGCACTGAAATCGAACAAGGCGATGCAGTATCGCATCTTCTTCCAGGCGATTGCGATCATGATCGTGGTCGTGATCCTGGTTCTCGCCGGAAAGAACTGACCCCCTGGTCAAGCTCAACAAGATCTACACCCGCACCGGCGACGACGGCACCACCGGCCTCGTCGACGGATCGCGCGTCGCCAAGACCGATCCGCGCATGGCCGCGATCGGCGATGTCGATGAGGCGAACAGCGCGATCGGTGTCGCCATCGCAGCGCTTGGCCCCAGCGAAACGGCGACCGCATTGACCCGGATCCAGAATGATCTGTTCGATCTCGGCGCCGATCTTGCCACGCCAGGCGACGATTTCACCCCATCGGAGATCACTCTCCGGATCGTCGCCGCACAGGTGGCGCGGCTCGAAGCAGAGATCGACGCGATGAACGATCGCCTCAGTCCGTTGCGAAGCTTCATTCTGCCCGGCGGCAGCGCGGGCGCGGCGGCGCTTCACCTCGCCCGGGCCATTACCCGCCGGGCCGAGCGCGCCGCGGTGGCGGCGACTCAGATCACCCCTTTGAATCCGGCCGCGCTTTCCTATCTCAACCGCTTGTCGGACTATTTGTTCGTCGCCGCCCGCGCCGTGAACCAAAGTGACGCAGGCGACGTTTTATGGGTGCCGGGCGCATCCCGCGGCGAAACCGGGCCGTAGCTCGGCTTGACTTTGATGTACGCGTTCTGGAAAGAGGAGAACAGAATGCGAACAAAGCCCGAGCCTCTGCTGAACCGCCCCATCCTGAACCGCGATGCGCTGGCGACGCGCTTCACCGGCGTTCGCGCTTTGACCGAGGCGCTGGTCGCGCCGCTTTCCGATGCCGACGCCAGCGTCCAGTCGATGGACGATGCATCGCCCGCCAAATGGCATCTGGCGCACACCACATGGTTCCTGGAAACCTTTATCCTGCGCGATTTCGTGACGGGATATGCGCTCCACGACGATCGCTTCCCATTCCTGTTCAACAGCTATTACGAGGCGGAAGGCCAGCGCCACAGCCGGGCGCGACGCGGCATGGTGACCCGGCCGACGCTCGCCGAGGTCCTTGCCTATCGCGCCCATGTCGACGCCGCGATCCTTGCCGCGCTGCCCGACCTGCCTGCCGCCGCAATCGACCTGATAATGCTCGGTTGCCATCATGAGGAGCAGCATCAGGAGTTGCTGATCACTGATGTGCTTCATCTGATGGCGCAGAATCCGATCGAGCCCGCGATCTGGCCGGGCGAACGCAAGGTGCCAGTCGAAATGCCGGGGCCGATCGGCTGGATCGAGGGTGCGGCCGAAGTCACCGAGATCGGGCATCAGGGTGCGGGCTTCGCGTTCGATTGCGAAACGCCGCGCCACGCGACCTTGCTCAGCCCTCACGCAATCGCTGATCGCACCGTCACCAATGGCGAATGGGCCGCCTTTATCGCCGATGGCGGCTATGCGGAGCCGCGCCACTGGCTCTCCGATGGCTGGGCCTGGGTGAAGGCGGAGGGCATCACCGCTCCGCTTTACTGGGAGCAACAGGAGGGCGTCTGGACTCGCTTCGGGCTCGACGGGCGCCGCCCGATCGACCCCGCCGCCCCGGTCACGCATGTCAGCTTCTATGAGGCGGACGCCTATGCGAGCTGGGCCGGCGCGCGACTGCCGACCGAGGCTGAGTGGGAAGCGGCCGCTGCAAGCCATGATCCGCTCGGTGGCAATCAGCTCGAAACCGCCGGTGCGGTCGAGCCGCGCCCCACCGCGCTGAGCCCCGCTTTCTTTGGCGATGTGTGGGAATGGACCGGCAGCGCCTACCGCCCCTATCCCGGCTTCAAGCCCGCCGACGGCGCGGTCGGCGAATATAATGGCAAGTTCATGAGCGGGCAGTTCGTGCTCCGCGGCGGCTCCTGCGCCACGCCGCGCGGCCATGTCCGCGCGAGCTATCGCAACTTCTTCTATCCCCACCAGCGCTGGCAGTTCACCGGCGTACGCCTGGCGAAGGATCTCTGAGATGCTCAAGCAGGAAATCGAGGATGGCGACGTCACGCTCGCCGATCCGTTGTTTCGGGCCGATGTGCTGCGCGGCTTCGAGGTAAGGCCGCGCGCGATCCCGGCGCGCTGGTTCTATGACCGGCGCGGCTCGGAGCTGTTCGAGGCGATCACCGAGCTCCCCGAATATTATCCGACGCGTACCGAGACGGCGATCCTGTACGAGGCCTGCCCCGAGGTTGCGACGCTCGCCGGCGAGGGCCGTGCGGTGGTCGAGTTCGGATCAGGCTCCTCGACCAAAACGCCGATCCTGCTCCAAAGCGTCAGCCCGGCCGCCTATGTGCCGATCGATATCTCGGGTGACTTCCTGCGCGAATCCTCAGCCGGGCTCGCCTCGGCCTTTCCGGGGCTTCCGGTACTGCCGGTCGAGGCGGACTTCCTGCGCCCCATCGCCCTGCCGCCGCAGATCGCTGACACGCCCAAGCTCGGCTTTTTCCCCGGATCGACGATCGGCAACATGATCCCGCATTCGTCGGTTGATTTGCTCCGGGCGATGAAGGGGTCGCTCGGCGAGGGATCGATGCTGCTGATCGGGATGGACCGGATCAAGGACGAGCAGCGGCTGGTTTCGGCCTATGACGACGCGCAGGGCGTCACCGCTGCCTTCAACCTCAACCTGCTCGAACGCATCAACCGCGAGCTCGGGGCGACCATCCCGGTATCCGCCTTCCGCCACCGCGCGATCTGGAACGACGATCGCGCGCGGATCGAGATGCATCTCGAGGCGCTTCAGGACATTGCGTTCACCATCGAAGGCCGCCCGTTCGCCATGCAGGCGGGCGAAATGATCCACACCGAGAACAGCCACAAATATGGCCGCCGCGACGGCCGCATCCTGCTCCGCGCCGGCGGCTGGACGCCGATCGCTGAATGGACTGACCCCGAGGGCCTGTTCGCAGTGATCCTCGCCGAGGCGCAGCCGGCGCGGTTCGCACCTTAGCTGATTCAACCGGGGCTCGTATCGTGGCAGCCCGGAGCCGGATGGGTATATCCCGACCCGCTCTTTCTCATGACCGGTTTCATATCCTCACCGCCTCAGGCGGGAGCGAAACAGCCTCGGCCTGTCCCGGCGGGCTGGCTGTTCCTGGCTGATAGCTGGCTGTTATTGCCGTTTCGCTGGCTGTTATGCTGGCTGTTCCTGGCTGTTTTCAGATAACAGCCAAACTCATCGCAACCCACTGGAAATGCACACGCTTTTCGGCCTGAATCTCCAACATAACAGCCAGCAAAAAAAAATCCTGCCGGAACAGCCAGCCGATCAGCGCACCGGCACTGCCCGCCAGACCGTGAGCCAGTTCATGGAGCCCTGGCATTCGTCCATCCGGGTCGCCCCGACCAGTCGAAACATCGCGCCGTCCCACACATAGGTTTCGCTCGATCCGCAATCGCCGAGGCCGCGGCCCTTGGCATAGCTGCCGAGCTGCCCGGTCTTCGCATCCCATTCGGCGTTGACGAGCGTGGGAAAGCCTTCACCCCCGAAGCCGGGCGCCGAATCGAAGCGCGCAATGCTCGGCTTGCCGCCAGTGACGATGAAAGGAACGCTGGAGAAATTATAGGCGCCCGCGCCGCATGGCAGCAGCACCAGGGTCGCGCCGCCGCCGATCGCGTCACCGGTAATGGGTTCGCTGCTCCCGCTGTCCTCAACATCGCACTGCGAGGTTGTCCGCATCGCCTTGATCAATCCCGGCGTAATCTTCGCAGGCAAACCCGATGGCGCTATCCCCCGGATTCTCGGCAGCGGTGCGGCTGCGGGGACAGCGCTGGCGGGCTTGGGGCCTCTGGCTACCGCCGCGGTCACGCCCCCGGCACGGCCCTGTTGTGCATCCATGAAGCGCAAAGCCGCCGACGAGCCGGCCAGGGACGCATTGGCGGCGTTGGCACCGCCAATGTCAGTTAGCGTCAGCGTCTTGCCGTTGATCATGGCCGCGACGACTTTCGCGGCATCGGCGCCGGTCAAAATCATCACGTCCTTGTGCGTGGCACCGCCGACGATGATCTTCCCGTCGATCCGGACCGAGGCCTCGCGCTTCACGCCGCCATTGCCGTCAATCTCGAAGGTGAAACCGGCGCTCGGTCCGGGCTCCCGCGTGATCGAGAAAGAGGCGCCCGAATCGCTGCCGTCGGACATCTGGCTTTCGGGAATCAGCGAGGTCATCTCGCAGCGCCGGACATTGTCGCAAGCGACCGACCAATCGCCGAAAGTCTGGATCGAACCCAGTTTCGGTGGAGCGGCATCGGCCGCGGCGAGCAGGAAGAGCAGAGTGAGCATGGCTGATCCTAGCCCGGGCGCGTTCGAGTCGATAGGAGCTGCGCGACATTGGATGAGTGGAGCAAGCTATGCAGACCATTGGCGTGATCGGGGCGGGGCAGATGGGCGCGGGCATCGCGCAGGTCTCGGCACAGGCGGGCTATCATGTACTGCTGACCGACGTTTCGAAGGAGCGCGCCGAGGCGGGCAAGGCGGGGATCGCCAAGGCGCTCGACCGGCTCGTCACCAAGGAGAAGATCGCCCCCGAAGCGCGCGATCAGGCGCTCGCCCGCATCGAACCGATTGAGGGCGTCGACGGCATGGCCTCTTGCGGGCTCGTCATCGAGGCGGCGACCGAGCGCGAGGAAATCAAGCGGTCGATCTTCGCTGAGGTCGGCAAGGTGCTGGGCCATCAGGCGGTGCTCGCCTCGAACACCTCGTCGATCCCGATCACCCGCCTCGCCCAGGCCTCGCCCGATCCGAAGCGCTTCGTCGGCGTGCACTTCTTCAATCCGGTGCCGGTGATGGGGCTCATCGAACTGATCCGCGGCCTCGCCACCTCGGACGCGACGGTGCAGCTGGTCGAGGATTATGCGAAGGCGCTCGGCAAACAGGTCGTTCGGGCCAATGATGCGCCTGGCTTCATCGTCAACCGCATCTTGATGCCGATGCTCAACGAGGCCTGTTTCGCGCTCGGCGAAGGCGTGGCGACGATCCGCGACATCGATCTCGCCTGCCAGCTCGGCCTCAACCACCCGATGGGCCCGCTGACCTTAGCCGACTTTATTGGGCTCGATACCTGCCTGGAGATCACCCGGGTGCTGTTCGAAGGGACCGGGGATCCCAAGTTCCGCCCGGCGCCGGTACTGGTCAAATATGTCGAGGCGGGTTGGTACGGCCGGAAGACGGGCCGCGGCTTCTACGATTATTCCGGCGACGAGCCAGTGCCGACGCGGTGAGATGAGGCCTAGTCCCTCGCCGTCATGCCGGACTTGTTCCGGCATGACGGCCGAATTGAGGCGCGGGCGGCCTCAGGCCGCGAGCGCCTCGAGCCATTTCTGGTGCCAGCGCTCCATCCGGCTCGGGAAGATCAGCCGGCCGGAACGAGCGACCAGACCGTGCTGGGTCTCTTCGGTCAGGATCGTGCAGCCGGCGGCGGTCGGGGTGATCAGCCAGGCGTGATAGGCCTGGACGCCGAGGCCGGTTGCGAGCCAGGCGATGCGCGTCTCCGGCTCGAACTCCTTCACTTCGCTTTCGAGCGCGATGCCGAAGGTCTTCCAGGTGAAGCGGGCGCCCGCGAACAGATCCGCACCGCCCCCCTCGACCTTCACATTGCTGGCGTTCTCGTAGATTGCCGGCCAGCCTAGGGCATTGACAAGGCGGCGCCAGACGATCGCGGGGGCTGTTTCGGTATCGATCCGATTGACGACATGGACAGGGGACACTTCGGGTTCGAACCCCCGCGCCCATCTGATCCTGTCATCCATGACGTTCATCCATTCTGCGCCAGCGGCGCGAAGCGGGCGACCTGGCGACCGATCAGCGAGAGCTGCTCGAGCACCGCCGGATCGCTGCTGCCGCCTTCATCGTCAAACTTGGTGAGCTGAGTATTGATCGCGGCGGCAAACGGCGTTGGCCAGCCGCGCAGTGCGTGGACGATCGAGCGCAGCGCAGCGATCGTGCTGCCCGTCGCCTGCCAGCCATAAGCGGTGGCGATGAGGCCAACCGGCATGTCGGCGAGATAGGGCCGCTCGTCGCGCGCGGTCTCCTCGAGCAGGTCGAGCGCGTTCTTGACCACGCCCGAGATGCTGCCGTGATAGCCGGGGCTGGCGATGATCAGCGCCGATGCCTGGCGCATCGTCTCCACGAACTCGCGTTCATGTTCGGTCCGCGTGGTCGCCCTCGGATCGTAAAGCGGCAGCCGGGCCATATCGGCACCGCCGAACATGCGGGTGCGGAACCCCTCCTTGCACGCCGCGTCGAGCGCAATCCGGAGCGCCCGCTCGGTCGATGAGATGCCGCCGATCGTGCCGCCGATCCCCACGACAAGCGGCAGTACGGCGGTGGCATCGGTCATTCGGGATCCTCTGGGCGCGGGGCGCGCTCCAGCTGGATAGCGGTTGCGCACCGGTGCCTCAATGGCCTGTTCGCGTCGGAACACTCGCAAGCCGGGGCACCTGCTGCTAGGACGCCCTATGGCAAATGCTTGCGATCACTGTTCTAGTGCGCTAATACACCTTCGGGCGGCGTAACGGGACGGGTTGAAAGAGACGATGCGTCCATATCCCTTCGATCCGCCCGCCGGGCCCGGCACCCAGACGCCGCTCGACCTGACCGAGGGCCTGCCGCCCCCGCGCGGCTATGGTCGCTACGCAGCCGATTATTTCGACCAGCCCGAAGCGCCCGAGACCTATACCACCAACCTGCCGGTCGTGCAGCGGCCGCGCCGCTTGCGCTGGGTCATGCGTGGGCTCGGCGTGCTCATTCTGTTGTTCGTGCTGGCGGTCGGCTGGCTTGCCGTCACCGCGCCGCTGTCGCAATCGCTCAGACCCCTGACGCCGCCCAGCATCACTCTGCTCGCCGATGACGGTTCACCGATCGCGCGGCGCGGGGCGATCATCGACAGGCCGGTCGACGCGGCAACCCTGCCGAAGAACGTCACCAACGCCTTTCTCGCGATCGAGGACCGGCGCTTCCGCTCGCATTGGGGAATCGATCCACGCGGCATCGCCCGCGCCTTTTTCCACAATATGAGCTCCGGCCGGCTGCATGAGGGCGGCAGCACCATCACCCAGCAGCTCGCCAAGAACAGCTTCCTCGATTCGGACCGGACCGCGGCGCGCAAGGCACGTGAAGTGATGATCGCCTTCTGGCTCGAGGCGTGGCTTTCAAAGGACGAGATCCTGTCGCGCTATCTGTCGAACGTCTATTTCGGCGACAATGTCTATGGCCTGCGCGCTGCGGCGAAACATTATTTTAGCCGCGCGCCGGAGAATCTGTCGATCGGGCAGGCGGCGATGTTGGCCGGGCTGGTCAAGGCACCGTCGCGGCTCGCGCCGACGGGCAACCTCAAAGGCGCGCGCGCTCGCCAGAAGCTGGTCGTCGGGGCGATGGTCGCGGCGGGCTTTATCGACAAGGCGACCGCCGCCAATGTGTCGCCGGCGCGCGTCGCCGCCGATCGGATCCGGCCGCTGCCCGACGGCACCTATTTCGCCGACTGGGTTCTGCCCGAAGCACGCGACCGCGCCGGCGAGATCGTGACCGAGACCACTGTGAAGACGACGCTCGACCGGCGCCTGCAAAAGGCGGCAGAACGTGCGGTGAAGCGTGTCGGGCTGCGCCAGGCGCAGATCGCCCTGGTGGCGATGCGCCCCGACGGCCGTGTCGTCGCGATGGTGGGCGGCAAATCCTATGCCGACAGCCCGTTCAACCGCGCGACCCAAGCGCGGCGCCAGCCGGGCTCGGCGTTCAAGCTGTTCGTCTATCTGGCGGCGATGCGCGCCGGCATGACCCCCGATTCGATCGTCGACGATTCGCCGATCACGATCGGCGACTGGTCGCCGAAGAACAGCGATGGCCGCTATCAGGGGCCGATCACGCTTCGCCAGGCCTTCGCGAAATCGAGCAATGTAGCGGCCGCACGGCTGATCCAGAAGGTCGGGGTGAGCAGGGTGATCGACGCGGCGCGCGATCTCGGCATCTCGACCCCGATCCCCAGCGAGGCAACGATCGCGCTCGGCACCTCGACCGTCTCGCTGCTCGAACTGACCGCCGCCTATGCGGCGGTTGCCAATGAATCCTATCCGGTCAGCGCGCGGGGGCTGGAAGAGGTGCATGATCAGAGCTGGTACGAGAATCTGACCCAGCGCTCGCACCCGCTGACCGGGCGGATCCGCGACGAGATGCTCGATCTGCTATCGGCCTCGGCGGAAACCGGCACTGGCCGGCAGGCAGCGCTCTCCGTCAGCACCTATGGCAAGACGGGCACGACGCAGGACAATCGCGACGCCCTGTTCCTCGGCTTCGCGAACGGCCTGGTCTGCGGCGTATGGGTCGGCAATGACAATAACAGCCCTAATCCCGGCCTGTCGGGCGGCGGCATCCCGGCCCGGGTGTGGCGCGATTTCATGCAGCAGGCGCTGGGCGTCGGCCCCAAGGCAGCGCCCGAGCCAGTGATCGACGATCCGGATGATCCCGACAACATGATCGACCCCGATGCCGGCCCCGGCCCCTCGCTCGAAGGCGTGATCGACGGGCTCGGCCTCAACCTCCATATCGGCCGCGACGGCAGCATCGATCTCAGGCCGAGCCGCCGCGACGATGGCCCGCCACCGCCCCGTCGCGACGATCGCGCGCCGCCGCGGGAGCGGGAGAGTGACGAATAGGGGCATCAGCAAGGGTTCGTGTTGACGCGCCCGCCCTTGCGCAGCAAGGCGCTGGGCATGCGCTTCTTCTCCGACAATGCCGCCCCGGTGCATCCCGCAGTGCTCGCCGCGCTGGCCGATGCGAACGTCCTCGACACCGCCTATGACGGCGATGCTTGGAGTAAGCAGCTCGATGGGCGCTTCTCGGACCTGTTCGAAACCGACGTCCGGGCGCTCTGGGTACCCTCGGGCACTTCGGCCAATTGCCTTGCGCTTGCGGCGCTCTGCCCGCCGCACGGCGCGATCGTCTGCCACCGCGATGCGCATATCCAGAATGACGAATGCGGCGCGCCCGAATTCTACACTCACGGCGCCAAGCTGCTGCTCGCCGAGGGGCCGGGCGCGAAGCTGGCGCCGGATGCGATCAGGGCAGTGCTCGATGCGACCCGCAACGACGTCCACCAGGTCCAGCCGCACGCGATCTCGATCACCAACGCGACCGAATATGGCCTGGTCTATTCGCCCGACGACGTCGCCGCGATCGGCGACCTGGCCCGCGCGCGCAATCTTGGCCTGCACATGGATGGCGCGCGCTTTGCCAACGCGGTCGCGCATCTCGACTGTACGCCATCCGATGTGACGTGGCGCGCCGGGGTTGATGCGCTGAGCTTCGGCTTCGTCAAGAATGGCGGGATGAGCGCTGAGTGCCTCATCTTCTTCAAGCCCAAGCTTGCGGACGCGACGCTCTATCGCCGCAAGCGCGCCGGATTGCTGTTGTCCAAGGGCCGGTACCTCGCCGCGCAGATCCTCGCGATGCTCGATAGCGATCTGTGGCTCGACAATGCCCGCACCGCCAATGCCGGCGCGGCACTGCTCGCGCGGGCGGCGGGCGACCGGCTGGTCAATCCGGTCGAGGCCAATGAGGTGTTCCTGCGCGTGTCCCCGCAAGAGGCAACAAAGCTTCGCACCCTCGGCTTCGATTTCTATGACTGGGGGCCGGGTGAGGCGCGGCTGGTGGTTTCCTGGAGCCAGGGCGAAGACGCGATCCGGCCGCTCGCCACCGCGATCGCGGCGCTTTGATCATAGGCAGAGCTTATCAACCAATAAGGGAATCGCGGTTCCCGTCTGGCCTGACCGGACGCTAAGAGACCGTGATGAGCGATCAGCCGCCTCCGCAATCGAGCCGCCTGGCGGTACTGATCCCGTTCGGAATCGTCACCCTGATCTGGGGATCGACCTGGATCGTCATTCGCGGGCAGGTCGACACGGTGCCGCTCGCCTGGTCAGTAAGCTACCGCTTCCTGGTCGGCGGACTGACCATGCTGGTCTATGCGACGATCCGCGCCGAGCGGGTCTCGCTCGACGCGCGCGGCTGGCGCTTCGTGGCGGTGCTGGCGCTCACCCAATTCTGCCTCAACTTCAACTTCGTCTACCGCGCCGAGACCTATATCACCTCAGGGCTGGTCGCGGTGGTGTTCGCGCTGTTGCTGATCCCCAATGCGGTGTTGGGGCGAATCTTCCTCGGCCAGCGGCTCAGCGCGCAGTTGATCCTTGGGTGCACGATCGCGATGGGCGGCATCGCCCTGTTGTTCCTGCACGAAGCCAGATCCGACCCGCACGGGCCCCGCGCGGCGCTTACCGGGATCGGGGTCACTTTGCTCGGCGTGTTCTCGGCATCGTGCGCCAATGTGCTTCAAGGCACCGCAACCGCGCGGCGCTATGCGATGGCGCCGACGCTTGCTGTCGCCATGTTGATCGGCTCGGCGATGGATGCAGCGATCGCCTGGACGCTGAGCGGACCGCCGGTGATCGACACAAGCCCGGCTTACCTGCTCGGCCTCGCTTATCTCGGCGTCGTCGCCTCCGCGCTCGCCTTCACCCTCTATTTCGGCGTGCTGCGGATCATTGGCCCCGCCAAGGCAGCCTATTCGAGCGTCATCATACCGGTGATCGCGATGCTGTTTTCGACCGTGTTCGAGAATTATCGCTGGTCGTTGCTCGCAGGCGCAGGCGCGGTGCTGACCGGGATCGGGCTGATCATCGCGCTGAGGGCGCGCAGGCCCGCGCGGTAGTCCGGGTAAAGCGGCGCCCAGCCGAGGACGCGCTTCGCCTTGCCATTCGCGATGCGGCGGTTCTCCGAGTAGAAGGCGCGGGCCACCGGCGACAGTTCATCGAGCGCCATGAAAGGCGGCGGATCGCGGCCCAGCAGGTGCGCGGCAAAGGCGATAACCTGGTTCTGGCTCGTCGGCATATCGTCCGCCAGATTATAGGGGCCGGATGGCGCATCGAAACCGGCGATCACACCCGAGACGATATCGTCGACATGGACGCGGCTGAAGATCTGCCCCGGCTGATCGATCAGGTGCGCCCGGCCCTCAGCGACGCGCTCGAGCGCTGAGCGGCTCGGGCCATAAATGCCCGGCAGCCTGAACACACGCGCGCCCATCGCCAGCCATGCCGCATCCGCCGCCGCGCGAGCACCACGCCGGCCGCCACCGACGGGAGCTGTCTCGTCGACCCACGCGCCGCCGGTATCGCCATAGACGCCGGTGGAGGAGAGATAGCCGCGCCAGGCGTTGCTCGCCTCGATCAGCGCGGCGTAGCGATCGAGCACGGGGTCGATCTCGCCGGCGGGCGGCACAGAGGACAGGATGTGGCTCGCCCGCGCTATCTCGGCACGCACCGCCACTTCATCATCAAACGCGATCGTGCCGCGCCCGCCGTCCCGGCTCGTGCCGATAACCTGCCATCCTGCCGCCGCGAGCCGTGCGGCCAGCGCGGTCGCGGTATAGCCGAGGCCGAAGATAAAGAGACGCGGCATTGCGACAGCCTCGCTATTTCGCCCCATAGCCATTGTAGAGCAGCCCGAAGAAATCGCCCTTGTTCCAGCGCGGGCGCGCATCGCCATCGGCAATCTCGCGCGCGATCGCGTAGTTGGCATCGACGAAGCGGATGCCCTGGCTCCAGTCGATCGGCAGCGACACCTCGTCCGAGGGCTGGTGATAGTGATGCGCCAGGAAATCCTCGAACGCCGCCTTGCCGGGGCCGGCCTCGCCTGGCCACAGGAATACC
>JBDTXU010000304.1:0-2252 GCA_040006055.1 Sphingomonas bacterium
AGCGCGATTTCGAGAAATGGCGCGGGCAGCTGAAGGGCAAGATCGTGATGGTCACGCTGCCCGATACGGGCTCCGAGCCGGGCGAGGCTGCGTTCAAACGCTATACTAGCGATGAGCTCAGCAAGCTCGACCAGTATCAGCAACCAACCTATGATCCCGCTGCCACTGACCGGCGCATGAAGCGGCTCGATTTCGCGAAGAAGCTCGACGCGTTCCTGAAGAGCGAAGGCGCGCTCGCCTATGCCACCGAATCGCGCACCGACGGCAAGCTGATCCATGGCGAGGGCTATCTGTTCGGTGTGGGCGATACGCCTGCATTGCCAGGCGTCGAGATTGCGGCTGAGGATTATCGCCGCCTCGCCCGCCTCGCCAAGATCGGTCCGGCGCCGACGATCGCGATCAACAGCGATGTCCGCTTCGACGATAGCGATCGCAATGCGTATAATATCATCGCCGAGATCCCCGGCACTGACCCCAAGGCCGGCTATGTCATGGCGGGCGGGCATCTCGATAGCTGGGTCGCGGGCGACGGCGCCGCCGACAATGGGGCTGGTTCGGCCGTGGCGATGGAGGCGGCGCGCATCCTCGCCGCGACGGGCGTGCGGCCGAAGCGCACGATCCGCTTCGCGCTCTGGGCGGGCGAGGAGCAGGGTCTGCTGGGCAGCCTGGCCTATGTCGAGAATCACCTCGCCACGCGTGGCAGCCCCAACGACCCGCCCCAGACCGGCCTTGCCCGCTTTTATGGCTGGTCGAACCGCTGGCCGATCACGCCCAGGCCCGGCTGGGGCGATCTCGCCGCTTATTTCAACCTCGACAATGGCTCGGGCAAGGTGCGCGGCATCTATGTGGAGAACAACCAGGCAGTCGCGCCGATCTTCCGCGAGTGGCTGGCGCCGTTTGCATCGATGGGGGCGACCAATGTCGTGATCCGCAAGACCGGCGGCACCGACCATGTCTTTATGCAGGCGGTCGGCGTGCCGGGCTTCCAGTTCATCCAGGATCCGCTCGACTATAACAGCCGCATCCACCACACCAATATCGACACCTTCGATCACCTGAAGGCGGATGACATGCGCCAGGCATCCGTCATCCTCGCCTCCTTCCTGCTCAACGCCGCGAATGCGGACCATGCACTACCGCGGCCACCGTTGCCGACTCAGCCGATGGTGACCGATCCCTTCGCTTATTCGGATGATGACGACTGATGGCACGCAAAGGACACCGCCCTTCCCAGGCCCCCGCCGGCCGCCCCCGCTTCTGGGGACGCCACGCCGTGACAGCCGCACTCGCCAATCCGGAGCGGACGGTGCGCAAACTCTGGGCGACGCGTGAGGCACTTGCCTCGCTCGATATCCCGCCCGTCATCCCGATCACCTTTGCCGAGGTCACCGATCTCGCGCGGTTGGTTCCCGGCGATGCCCCGCACCAGGGGCTGGTGGCTGAGGTCGATCCGCTCGAGGATATCTGGCTCGGCGACCTGCTCGAGCAGGGCCGCGACGACCGGCGCCCGCTGGTGGTGCTCGACCAGGTGACCGACCCGCATAATGTCGGCGCGATCCTGCGTTCAGCGGCGGCGTTCGATGCGCTCGGGATCGTCACGCCCGATCGCCATGCACCGCCCGAATCGGGGACGATCGCACGATCGGCCTCGGGTGCGCTCGAGATCGTGCCCTGGGTGCGGGTGGTGAACCTCGCCCGGGCGCTCGAGGAGATTGCGGAAGCCGGCTTCTGGCGGGTCGGCCTGACCGGCGAGGCAACTCAGACGCTCGCGCAGGCGATCGGCCAGCAGCGGGTCGCGCTGGTGCTCGGCGCCGAGGGCGAAGGCATGCGGCAGAACACCGCTGCGCATTGCGACGAGCTTGCGCGGCTGCCGATCTCGCCTAAGGTGGAGAGCCTGAACGTGTCCAACGCGGCGGCAATCGCGCTCTACGCGGTGACGACACGGGCCTGAACCCGGGGGTTCGTCATGACCGTACGCCTCTCGCGCCTCGCGCTTGTCCTGCTGCTGCCGTGCCTGCTCGCAAGCTGCGTGCTGACCCCGGGCAAATTCGTCTCCAGCCTTAAGATCGACGCCGACCGGCATTTCACCTTCACCTATGTGGGCGAAGTGATCGCGCTGCAGGAGGACGACATGACCAAGGGCCTTGGCGACCTTGGCACGCCGCCCCCGACCGATCCGGCGAGCAGCGACGAGGACGGCACGCCGACGCTCCAGCAGATCGCGCTGCAGGAGAAGGACAAATCCGCCGAAA
>JBDTXU010000305.1:0-3657 GCA_040006055.1 Sphingomonas bacterium
TAGAGCGTGCTGCGAATAGGTGGAATCCGGCTATGCGCAACAAGCACGCGACCACCAGGAATCTAGAGCGGGCTGCGTTTCCATCGAAACACAGCCCGCTCTAGTGGGGTGGGACCGAAGTTCGTGCCATCAGGTTTCCCTATTTTCGTCATGCCGGACTTGGCCCGGTGTTCGAGCTTTGGCTTTCCCCCGGAAAGCCAAGATTGTGTCCGGGGGACACAATCTCGCTCGAACACATGTTTCCGCAGAGTGTGCAAGCGTTGCTCTTGCGGCTCGATGGACCCCGGAACAAGTCCGAGGTGACGCTGGATATAATGGTACGAACTTTAGATTCGGGTGACTAGGGCAAAGGCTCAGTGCGCGGCGTCCACGATGATGTCCTGAACCACGACCTTGCCGTGCCGGACCACGAAGACGTCAGTGCCCGAGACCTGCTTCGGCGTGCCACGGAACTGGACCCAGTGGAGCAGCGCGACATCGCCGCCGAGCGGCTCCACCGTGGTTTCCATGGCGCGGATGCCGTCGATGCTGCCTTTGCCCGTGAGCACCACGAACACCTTGCGCGCATTGGCGATGCCTGAATAGACGCCGGGGCCCTTTGCAGGCTTCTGGCCAGGGACGAGGCCGGGCGGGGTTATGACGACGGTATCGGCGGCATAGTCGCGCATCACCGCGTCGACATTTCCAGTCTTCATCGAGACGACATGGTCCTTCACGACCTGCTCGGGCGTGCGGTCAGCAGCCTGAGCAGCGACCGCCCAGAAAAGCGAGAGGCCCGCGGCCAATTTAACGATCGTCGACATATCTTCTCTCCGCCTTTTCGGGGCTCAGGCCCGATTGTGTGGAAAGTGAGATAGCCGATACAGGCGCTGCCGCACAACAGATCATATATGATATTTTGAGCAAACCGACTTACAACGGGCTGTGCTGCAAAATTCGCTCGACCTCCCCCTGCGGGAGACATTGCAGTTGCTCGCAAATCCCGTCGGCGCGGCTCTCGGTAAACTCTTCGCCGGCATCGATCAGATCCCGCAAATGCCCGGAGAGCCGGTGAATGGCTTCATTGCCTTCCATCAGGCGCGGGCAATCTCTCTCTTCATAATAACCGCGATTCCGAACCGTCAGGGCGTTGATCGCGCTGGCAATGAAACGCATTTGCGCTGGTCGCGGGGCAGCCATCAGGCGGGCGTGGAACGGGGCCATCTGATCACCCAGGAAACCGCACAAAATCCCCGCCGGTCGCGGCGTCGAGCATCTCGCGATAACCGGCATAAGCCGGCGCATCGGCGGTAATCCGGCCGACGACAGGATCGTCACCGTCGAGCCGCGCCAGTGCGATCGGGCAGGCGACGGGGACGAGCTGCGAGCCCTTGCCGACCTGCAGCGTCGTCAGCAGGCCGTAGAGTGCGCCCTCGATCGTCGGGCGGCCCAGGATCACCAGCCGGTGTTGCCCCGAGACATTGGTGACGAGATAGATATGCCCGGAAAGATTGGGCATCGAGATATGGCCTGCCTGTTCGAACCGCTCGTCCATGCGTTGCGATTCAGAAAAGCCGAGATGTCCGGCCTCCTCGACCCAGCGGATCGTGGTGACATAGGCGAAGATGTCGCCAGGGCTGCCGAAACTCGGCCTCAGCGTCAGATAGCGCCCCTCGATCCAGCGCACAGCGGCACGGGCATAGGCGCCCATATTCTCTGGCGCGAGATCATGCGAGACGACGGGTGCCGGTGCCGGTGCCGGCCCGGGACGAAGCTGAACGCCAAGCGCTTCCTCGAGACGGATCGTCGTTGCGAGCGTGAAGGGACGAGTGCCCGACAATGATTTTTCCAGCGTCGACAGGCTGATCTTCGCCATGTCGGCGAGCCCCTGACGCGAGATGCGGCGCCGCGCGAGTTGCTCGCGCACGCGGTGGCCGACCTCGCGGGTCTCCGCCTCCAACAAGTCCCGATCCTGCATCCTCTACGCACTCCCCGCACACTATCCGCACGTTTCCGCAACATCCGTCAACTGGGCCGGAAAAGATCGCACAGGGCGGGCCTGAATGCCGGAAAATCGCGAGGAATGATGATGGCTGTATGGCGCTGGTTCCGCCGCGGACGGTGGCGAAGTGATGGGTGAGACACGTCATGCCGGACTTGTTCCGGCATCCATCGATCCGCAGGCACCACGGCCGTTGGATTTGCGGCACGATGGACCCCGGAACAAGTCCGGGGTGACGAAAAGGGGAGGAAGGATCGGGCAGGCGTTGGCATTCGGGCCGGCCCTGCTGCCGGCGGGCGCGGCGGTCGTCCACGCAGTCGAAGTTGCCGCCGCGCCACGAGCCCGATAGAACCGCGCTGAGCCCGCAAAGGGCAGTCGGGGGATGCATGGAACAACAATCGCGCCTTGAGCTGGTCGATTCCCTGCGCGGTTTCGCGCTGATGGGATTGTTCCTGGTCCATATGGTCGAGCTGTTCGAGCTCTATTGGGTGCATCCCACCCCGAGCGCGGTCCATGACTGGGTCTTCGGCCTGTTCGCCGGCAAGGCGTTTGCGCTGTTCGCTCTGTGCTTCGGGTTGAGCTTCTTCATCATCATGGATCGCGCGGCCAAGCGCGGCGTCGATTTCAGCGCGCGTTTTGCCTGGCGGCTGGCGATCCTGTTGGTCTTCGGGCTCCTCCACGGCATAGTCTATCGCGGCGATATCCTGCAGATTCTGGCGCCGATGGGGCTGCTTCTGCTGTTGTTCGACCGCATCAAGAGCCGCTCGGCGCTGCTGGTGATCGCTGCCTTGTGTTTCGCCGAACTGCCGCTGCTGATCCACGCGGAAAGTGCTTTTGCCGGCGCTGAATGGGCACAGCGACTGCCGCATTTCTTTGACGATTCGAGCCTGAAAATCGTGGCTGACGGTACGCTCAGTCAGGCCTTCAGCGCCAATCTGGTCGATGGTGCGCTCTCCAAATGGTGGTTCTATATCGAGACCGGCCGGATGACCGAGATTGCCGGGCTGTTCGTCATCGGCCTGTTGCTCGGCAGGGTCGGCTTCTTCGCTGATCCGCGCCTGTTCGTCCTGGAGCGCCGCTTCGTGCTGGGCGCCGCCATCCTCACCTGGATCGCGCTGTATTTCATCGGCCCCGTCTGCCTCGATCTCGCTACACGCCTCGGCGATGCCGGAGGCTCGGCACAGCGCAACATCGGATTTGCGCTCGAAAGCTGGAGCGCACTCGCGGCGATGACGATCCAGGTCGTGCTGTTCGTCGAACTCTATCAGACTGCCGCACAGCCGGTCCTGAAGCTGTTCGCGCCGGTCGGGCGGATGACGCTGACGCTCTATGTAGGACAGTCGCTTGTCTTCGTGCCGCTGTTTTACGGCTTCGGCCTCGGCATGCACAGCTGGATCAGCCAAGGTGAGGCGCTGGCGATGGGGATCGTTGCCTTCGCGCTGCAGATCGTGTTCGCGCGGCTGTGGTTCCGCCATTTCCTCTACGGTCCGCTCGAGTGGCTGTGGCGCGCGCTGACCAACACCACGCTCGCCATCCCGTTCGTGCGGCGCGAGCCCTTGGCTCAGCGCGCCTGACCGGCGACAGCGCGCACGCCCTTCTCCGAAAGGCTGCGAAAAGTTACTGACCAGCGCCGCACGTCCATGGCTGCGATGCTGTGCTCCCAGTCATGCCGCGCC
>JBDTXU010000306.1:0-4024 GCA_040006055.1 Sphingomonas bacterium
GCTACCCGGGAGAACAACCGCCCAGCTATCAATAGGTTGCGGTTCACGGCGCCAGAGGACGCAGGCGTGCCCCATAAATGCCGCCCGGGCCGAAACCCGCCTTTACGCCGACCCCGACCTTGCCACAGCCGATGAGGAAAAGCGATTTCTCCTGGCAATTCGACGTGCGCGCGAACAGCCGCTCGCGTTCGGCCGAGACATCCTGGATTTTTGGGTTGCCGGCAGTTTGCTCGATCAGCGGCAGACGATAGCGATCGGCATTGCGGCGGGCGCAGACGGTGATGTCAGTGCCATTGGACGCGGCGTTGCAACGCGGCCCCGCCGCAGTCACCGCGCGGTAGTGAACCACCGCGGTCTGCGCGTCGGCGGATTGCCCCGCCAGGATCAGCAAGATAGCCAACATCGCCTGTCCCCCGAATATGGTTCAGTTCCCGACCTTCGCGATCCCGAGCCGGGGAATTTCGATGGCCGGGCAGCGGTTCATCACCACCTTCAAGCCAGCCGCCTCAGCCCGCGCCGCCGCTTCCTCATTGATCACGCCCAGCTGCATCCAAATTGCCTTCGCGCCCGCCGCAATCGCCTGATCGACCGCCTCGCCGGCAGCGGCCGAATTGCGGAAGATATCGACCAAATCGATCGGATCGCCAAGCTGATTCAGGTCGCGGAACACGAACTCGCCATGGATATGCTCGCCGGTGATCTGCGGATTGACCGGGATCACGCGGTAGCCATGCGCCTGGAGCGTCTGCATCACCCGGTGGGAGGGGCGGTCCGGCCGGTCCGACGCGCCGACCATCGCGATCGTCCTTGTCTGTTCGAGCAGGGCCTTGATGTCTGCGTCGCTGGTGAGTGGCATCCTACGCTCCCTGTTCGATCCAGTGGAATACCCGCTGGGCAATCCCGGTGAACGCGAGGGCCTCCGGCCCGTTCCGCGCAGCCGGCGGCGTTCCCGCATCGGACGCCGAACGGATCGCGATGTCGAGTGGAATCCGCCCGAGAAAATCGATACCGAGCTCGGCCGCCGCAGCCTCAGCGCCGCCGCGTCCGAACGGATCGGAGACCTCGCCGCAATGCGGGCAGGCATAGCCGGCCATATTCTCGACCAAGCCGATGATCGGCACCCCGGCCTTGACGAACAGCTCGATCGCCCGGCGCGCGTCGATCAGCGCCAGATCCTGCGGCGTGGAAACGATTACCGCGCCGGCGGGCTTGTGCTTCTGGATCATCGTCAGCTGCACGTCGCCCGTGCCGGGCGGCAGATCGACCACCAATGTATCCTGCGCCGCCCAATCGGCGTCGACCAGCTGGCCGAGCGCGCCGGCAGCCATCGGGCCGCGCCACGCGATCGCCTGGTCTGCCGCGACGAGCTGGCCCATCGAGAGCAAAGGCACCCCATAAGGCGTCGCGACCGGCTCGAGCAATTTGTCCTTGGCGGTGGGCCGCGATCCTTCGACGCCCATCAGCTTGGGCTGTGACGGCCCATAAATATCGGCATCGACCAGCCCTACACGCCGGCCCAAACGCTGCAGGCCGATCGCGAGATTGGCTGAGACGGTCGACTTCCCGACCCCGCCCTTGCCGCTCGCCACCGCGATCAACAGGCGCCGCGTGCGCTGGCTGGTCAGCGCGATCCGCACGGTCGCGATTCCCGCCACGCCCTCTGCCGCCGCCTTCACATCGCGCTCCATCGCCTCGCGCGTTGGGCCATCGAGCCCGGTCACGTCGAGGATGATGCTGGCCCGGTCGCCCTCGAGTCGAGCGGTCGCGCGCTTGCCGGCGATGGGGGAAAGGGCGGCGTCGATCAGGCTGATATCGGTCATCATTGCGCAGATAGGGCGGTCATCACCGCTTGCCACTGTTTTTCGTAAGCCCGCGCACCTATAAGAGAGGAATGACGATCTTTCAGGGCTGGCTTCAGCGCTTCACCATCCACAACGCCGATATTCCGAAAAGCCCTTGGGGAGGCGGCGGTTCCGGCAATGACGATAAAGGCGGCAGTGGCGGCACCGGGGGATCCGGCGATGGTTCCGGCGGGGGCTCGGGCGGTGGCAAGGAAGGCCCGCGCAACCCCTGGGCGACGCCCCCGACGGGTCGTCCGCGCGGCCCCGGGCCAAGTGCGCTCGACGAATTCCTGCGCCGCGCCCGCGGCGGTGGTGGCGGCGGATCAGGCGGCGGACGACCGCATATCCCGGGCACGCCAGGCCCGCGCGCGCTCTGGGTGCTCGGCATCGGCGCAGTTGTCGTAATCTGGGTTCTCTTCACCAGCTTTCATCAGATCGCCCCGCAGCAGCGCGGAGTCGTCACCATGTTCGGCCGCTATGCCGGTACGCTCGACACCGGCGTCCGAATCACCCTGCCCGCGCCGATCGCCGACGTGACCAAGGTCGACGTCCAGAACATCCAGACCGAGAATTTCCCGGATCCGGGCGGCCCCAACCTGATGATCACGGCCGACCAGAATATTCTCGACCTGGCCTTTTCGGTGCGGTGGAACATCAACAATCCGGCAGATTATGTCTTCCAGATCGCCGATCCGAAGGCGACTGTCCGCGCCTCCGCCGAAAGCGCGATGCGCGAAGTCGTCGCGAACATGAACCTGGACCAGGCGATGGGCGCCGGCCGCTCCAGGATCGAGACTGAAGTTCAGGAGCGGATGCAGCGCATCCTCGACGATTATAAGTCGGGCATCCTGGTGCAGGGCGTCGCGATCAAGCAGGCGGTGCCGCCGCAGGAAGTCAACGACGCGTTCAAGGACGTGACCGCCGCACAGCAGGACGCAGTCGCGGCACGGAACAACGCCCAAGGCTATGCCCAGCAACTGATTGCCGGGGCCGAAGGCGAGGCCGCGAATTTCGACAAGGTCTATGCCCAGTACAAGCTCGCCCCGGCGGTGACCAAACGTCGCATGTATTATGAAACGATGGAGGCGGTGCTGGCCAAGACCGACAAGACCATCGTCGAGACGCCCGGCGTGCTGCCTTACCTCCCGCTCTCTCAGGGCAAGAAGCTTGCCGAGCCGGACATCACCGTAAACGGGAACGCAAAATGAGCGCGTCATTCATCCGCAACCCGGTCACGCTCGGTATCGCCGCGCTGCTCGTGCTGATCCTGCTCGCTAGCACCTTTGCGATCGTACCGGAAACCAAACAGGTCGTGATTCTGCGCTTCGAGCAGCCGCAGCGCACCGTGAACGCCTATCAAAAGGGCGAACGCTTCGGCAACACGGGTGCCGGCCTGATCGCGAAGATCCCCTTCATGGATCGGATCGTCTGGGTCGATAAGCGCATCCTCGATGCCGAATATGAGAATCAGCAGGTGCTCTCCTCGGACCAGCTGCCGCTGATCGTGGATGCCTATGCGCGGTTCCGCGTGGTCGATCCGCTGCGCATGGTGGTGACGGCGCGCAGCGAAACGGGCGTGACCGACGCGCTGGTCCAGCTGCTCGGCACCTCGATCCGCAACGAACTCGGCAATCAGCCCTTCAAGGTTCTGCTCACGCCCGAGCGCGACAAGGTGATGGACAATATCCAGAACCGGCTGCAGCGGCTCGCGTCGCAATATGGCGTCGAAATCGTTGACGTGCGCATCAAGCATGCCGATCTGCCCAGCGGCACCCCGCTCGAATCGGCGCTCAACCGCATGAAGACCCAGCGCAAGCAGCAGGCGCTGACCATTCGCGCCGAGGGCAACAAGGAAGCGCAGATCATCCGCGCCGAGGCGGAGGCGCGCATCACCGCCATCTATGCCGCGAGCTTCAATCAGGATCCCGATTTCTACAATTTCTACCGGGCGATGCAGTCCTATCGGCGCACTTTCGGCGTCGACGCCAACTTCCCGCAGGGCGGATCGACCGCGATCATCATGTCGCCCAACAACGGGTATCTCAAAGAATTCCAGGGAGGCCGCTGAGAGTTAAACTTTCAGACGGTTCATATTCAATCGCCGTTCAGCAACCATCCGTAACACGGGCAGTTGTCGCCATCGGCAGACGAGAGGAAATTTTTCTAGTGCGCTACGCTTACGC
>JBDTXU010000307.1:0-2026 GCA_040006055.1 Sphingomonas bacterium
AGGGGTCACTCCCCTCTCGCATCAACGGCTGGAAACGCACCTTGCCCCCTTCACAGCACGAGGAAATAATGGATCCGGTTGGCGCCCGGTACCTTCTCCGCAACGCCTATGAAGACATGTTGCGACATCCATTCATGCGGCCCCGCCGGAGCGTCGAAGCGCGGGGTGACGCGCATATAGTAATCGTCGAACGCGACAGGTTCGTTGCGGCGCATTTTCTCGGCGATTTCCTCGCTGCGAGCCCAGCGAAAGCCGCGATTCTCGAGATAGATGATCGCGCCGTCATCGGCCTCGAGCAGATAGCGCGCGTCGAAGTCGATCACGCCATTGGGGCGCGAAAGCGGGTAGTCGCCCCCCGACATCGGCACCACGCGCCCGTTGAGGCGCGGCCCCTCGACCGTGCCCTCCGCCGCAAAGATCGCAGCCCGGGTATCCCCCCGCGCCCCCGGCTTGACCCAATAGGGCTTCGACAGGACGATCGAGATCGTGAAGGCGTATTCAAGGCCCGGCGTAAAAGGATGTGGTCCGCTCATGAACGCGACTAGAAGCTGACTTAGTTGATTTGTCAACATCCAGACTCATCGGGCCCGCGGCGGACGGGAAGACAAACTCGATTTCCTTAGCTACAAAATCGCGATGCAGGACAGCAACCACAAAACAAAAGCGCCTATCGAGGCTATATCGGACCGGCCACCGTTCCAGTTCGGCCCTACGCACCTTCCCTATCGCATCCTGTTGCTCGGCAAGATGATCGATCGGGTTACGGCGCAGCATGTTCGCGATACGGCAAAGCTCTCGCTGGCTGAATGGCGCGTTCTTACAAATGTCGAGATGATCGGAAAATGCAGTGCTGCGGAAGTGGCGAGTGCCGCCTATTCGGACCGCGCCGAGGTGAGCCGCGCGGTCGGGTCGCTCGAGGAACGCGGGCTGGTGCAGCGAGAGGCCAATCCAAGGAACCGCAAAAGCAGCCTCGTTTCCTTGACGGTCGAGGGCAAGGCCGTCCACGCGGCGATCCGCGGCGAGCGCGGCAAATTTTATGAGCAGTGGCTAAAGGACCTCAGTGACGCGGACCGGTCGGCGCTCAACGATGGGCTCGACAAGATGACCCGCCGCGTTATCGAGAGCGCGCCGCACATGTTTGATCCCTGATCCGACGCGGTGCCTGCAGCGACTAAATAACGTATTGATTAATCACCAACCCTGAGCGACAACCACGGGGCAGCACTAAGCGCCATTCTTGTGGGTGGCCGCGCTGCCCATGCGGAGCGGGACAATTTCGGCACTCGAGATTGCACCCCGGCCTGGTGGCTGGAGAGGATCAAGCCGTTGCAAGACGAGGACGAGCGCCTGCTTTCCGCAGGTTATAGACGCCTTTTTATCGGCATGTCCTTCTCGGTAGCCGTCTTCAATTTCGCCGATCGTTCTGTCCTCGCCGTGCTGGCCCAGCCGATAAAACGCGATCTGGGCTTGAGCGATTTCCAGCTTGGTATCCTCCAGGGCGTCGCCTTCGCGTTCCTCTATGCCATTCTCGGCCTGCCGATCGGCCGGCTCGCTGAACGCGTCTCGCGCGTGAAGATCATTTCCGCGGCGATCATCTTCTGGTCGCTGATGACCGCGGCCTGCGGGCTGATCGGCAGCTTCGCGCAATTGCTGCTGTGCCGCGTCGGGGTCGGCATGGGCGAAGCGGGCTCACAGCCCGCGACATCTTCGCTGGTCAGCGATCATTTCCCACGCGAACGGCGTGCGTCGGCCATGTCGCTGATCCTGCTCGGCACCCCAGTGGGTACATTTCTTGGTGCGACTATAGGCGGATGGGTCGCGGCTGAGTGGGGCTGGCGGATGGCCTTTCTGGCCCTGGGCATCCCGGGCATGGTCGTCGGCGTGCTGGTTCTGCTGCTGCTGCGCGAGCCACGGCGCGGGCTGGCGGACAACGCCCCGCGCGAACCGACGCCACTGCCCAATTTCGGCGCGTTCCTGCGCGTCGTCGCGCGCAAGCGCGGGCTGTTGTTCGTGATCATCGGCGGAG
>JBDTXU010000308.1:0-1649 GCA_040006055.1 Sphingomonas bacterium
GGCTGCGATCTGCGCCTCGAAGCGGCTCAGCCCGGCCTCGATGCACATCGTGCGGAGTGGCGCCATGAAGGCAGCATCGTCGCAGCGCGGCGACGCGACCATCGGGGGCAGCCACGCATCGACCAGCGCAGCCATGCCGCGCGCGCGGCCGATATCGCGTAGCGCGTGGCGGTTCGGCGCCTCGGTCGGCGACGGGAGGTGGACCCCGGTGCTGACCAGCGCGAGCCGGGTGACCCGTTCGGGCGCCCGCCGCACGACCTCGAGCGCGACTCGCGCGCCCATAGAATGGCCGAGCAGCGCGAAGCGCGGTGGTGCATTCGCGAGGACGATCGCCGCCATCTCGGCGAGATCGTCGGCATCGCCATAGTCGGTGGCCGGTATGGCGCGATCAAAGGCTTCGAACTGAGACGTGAAGGTGCGCGAATCGCAGATCAGGCCCGGCAGCATGAGCAGCCGCTCGCCTGTATCGGCCGGGTTGATATTATTCGCGTCCATGAATATTTCATCTATACGAATGAAAGAGGCAGCGCTAGAGCGATTTCGACCAGCCGCTGACGGGGCGGCGTGGCGACCGCCTGAGCATGCGAGAGGATTTTCGATGGCCATTCCCGCCCTCCATCCCAACTGGTCGCGCGCGCCTGTCGGCATGACGGACGGTTATTCGATCGAGATGACCGCCAAGGACCGTCCTGCTTTGGCTGAGGCGAAGGGAAAAATCGCGCTGGAAACACCGGTTGCGGTGACCTTTCTCCCCGGCGAATCAGTAGATGCTCGGATCGCCGCCGCCGCCGATGTTCGCGCCTTTGGGTTCGAGCCGATGGCGCATCTGTCAGCGCGCCGCATCCTCTCGCATGAGGAACTGGCGGAGACCGTCCGCCGCACCGTTGCCGAAGCCGGGGTGCGGCGCATGTTCCTCGTGGCGGGCGATCCGCCGGTACCCGCCGGGCCGTTCGAGGATACGATGGCGCTGCTCCGCACCGGGCTGTTCGAGGCGAACGGCCTCCAGGCGATCGGCATTGCCGGGCACCCCGAGGGTCATCCTGCGATGACTGAACAGGCCTGCTGGGATGCGCTCGAGACCAAGCGCGACGAGATCACCCGGCGCGGCATGGCGACGCTGATCGTCACCCAGTTCGGCTTCGATGCCGACCCGTTCATCGACTGGCTCGAGGAACTGCGCGCGCGCGGGATCGATGCGCCGGTGCGCATCGGCGTGCCAGGCCCGGCCGGCATCAAGACGCTGCTACGCTTTGCCGCGCGGTGCGGGGTCGGCGCATCGACCTCGGTGCTGCGCAAATATGGCATCTCGATCACCCAATTGCTCGGCACGGCCGGCCCCGATGCGCTGGTCGACAGGCTTGCCGAGCGGCTGACCCCGGCGCACGGCCCGGTCAGGCTCCATTTCTACCCGTTCGGCGGGCTCGTCCGCACCGTCGAATGGATCAACGATTATGAGGCGCGCAACCGATGACCGAGACCCTGACGCTTCGCCTGTCCTGCCATGACCGGCCCGGCCTTGTCGCCAAGGTCGCCGGCTTCCTGGCGGCGGAGGGCGGCAATATCGTCGATGCGCAGCAGTTCGACGACCGGCTGACCGGGCGCTTCTTCATGCGCGTCATCTTCGAGATCGAGAAGAGCGCCGAGACGGT
>JBDTXU010000309.1:0-2076 GCA_040006055.1 Sphingomonas bacterium
ACGACGTCTATGCCGATGGCGAGGCCAGCGCCGACGGTCAGCCGCTGAAGGACAAACAGGGCCGCACTGCGGACTTCGCATTCGCACTGTACGCACGCGATGCGCGCTGAGCCCGCTCACGCGCCATATTCAGTGCCGCGGCGATCCGTCTGCTCGATAGCGCTCGTTTCACGCGCCACGCCATCGCTCTTGGGATATTATCAATGCGCCTTTTGACCTCCGCGGCCGCGATCGCTGCTGCCCTGATCCTGCCTGTCGCGGCGCATGCCGCCGATGCCCCGGTTCAGATAACGCTCGATGCGTCCAAATCCGGCGCCGTGATCGACCGCAATATCTTCGGCCAGTTCGCCGAGCATCTGGGCAGCGGCATCTATGGCGGCATCTGGGTCGGCAAGGATTCCACGATCCCGAACACGCGCGGTATCCGCAAGGATGTGGTCGCGGCCCTGAAGGCGCTCAAGGTCCCCAATGTTCGCTGGCCGGGCGGCTGCTTCGCCGACCAATATAACTGGCGCCGCGGAATCGGCCCTGAGCGCAAGGCGGCCGTCGGCGAGCCCAACAGTTTCGGCACCGACGAATTCATGGACTTCGCCGAGCAGATCGGAACCGACGCCTATATCTCGGTCAATCTCGGCTCCGGCACCGCGCAGGAGGCCGCCGAATGGCTCGAATATATGACCGCGCCGACCGACGACGCCCTGGGCGCCGAGCGCGCCAGGAACGGTCATCCGGAGCCGTACAAGGTCCCCATCCTCGGCCTTGGCAACGAATCCTACGACTGCGGCGGCGCGATGTCGCCGGACCTTTACGTTAACGAAATGAAGCGCTTTTCGCACTTCGTGCACAGTTACAACGCTGCCCAGCCGATGAAGCGCGTGGCCGTCGGCCAGGACAGCTATACCGACCCGGTCATGAAGGCTTGGAAGGGCGCTTCCTGGTCGTGGGGCATCGAAGCTCTGTCACTGCATTTCTATGCGACGGGCGGCTGGCCGCCGCATTTGCCGAGCACGGGCTTTGACGAAAAGGACTATGCCGCCCTGGTGAAAGATTCGATCGCCATGGACGGCGTGATCAAGACCTATTCGGCGGTCATGGACAAATATGATCCCGAAAAGAAGGTCGCCCTGGCTGTCGACGAATGGGGCGCGTGGCTGGCGCCGACGCCGGGGTCGAACCCGGGCGGCCTGGTGCAGCAGAACAGCCAGCGCGACGCAGTGCTGACCGCGCTCAGCATCAACGTCTTCACGCGCCACGCCGACCGTGTCCGCATGGCCAATATCGCGCAGATGATCAACGTCCTGCAGGCCATGATCCTGACCGACAAGGACAAGATGGTGCTGACGCCGACCTATCACGTCTTCCACATGTACGTGCCGTTCCAGGACGCGACCTTCGTCCCGCTGACCTTCGACGCCGGCACCTATACGACGAACGGCATCACCCTGCCGCGCGTCGACGCCGTCGCGGCCAGGGACAAGGCCGGCAAGATATGGATCGCCGTCACCAATATCGACGCGAAGTCGCCCGCGACATTCAGCGTCTCGCTTGCCGGTGTGAAGGCTACAAAGGCTTCGGGCCAGACCCTCTCCGCGCCGAAGGTCGACAGCGTCAACACCTTCGACGCACCCAACATTGTTGTCCCCAGGGCAGTGTCGGCCAAGGTCGCGGGCGGCAACCTGACCATCACCGTCGCACCGGCATCGGTGACGGTGCTCGGCCTGGAATAACAGGCGCAAGACGGGCGGCCTCCCAGTCACCCGAATCTAAAGTTCGTACCATTATATCCAGCGTCACCCCGGACTTGTTCCGGGGTCCATCGAGCCGCAAGAGCAACGCTTGCACACCCTCCGGAAACATGGATGCCGGAACAAGCCCGGCATGACGAAAATAGGGAAACTTGATGGCACGAACTTCGATTCCACCCCACTAGCGCTGTGGATGAAGCCGCCCAGTCCTCCGCTCGGCGATTGATGAATCAGTGAACGATGCCGAACCGGATCTTCAGAAGCGTCGGCTTGGTCAGATTGAGGCCGTCACTGACCTGATCGCCGTTCCAGCGGCGTTTCAGGACCCATT
>JBDTXU010000310.1:0-11862 GCA_040006055.1 Sphingomonas bacterium
CGAACAGGTGCGTCCCGGTCACTTCTTCATAGAGCCGCATCGCGCCGACGATCGGGGGCAGGATCTGCGTCGAGAAGCTCATACGCACTTCCCACGGGCGATAGCCCGACCCGAAGATGCGATCCATCGCATTGGCCCGCCGCGTGACCATCGCGCGCGTCACGACGAAGAAGAAGCCCGAAAGGAAAAACATGATCGTCAGGCGCACCCAGAAGATCCGGGAGGTGTGCGCGCCCAGCACGCCTGCGAGGACCCATGCGGCGAGACTGATCAGCACCAGCGCATAGGTGGCAAGCTGCACCCAGCGCGGCACCCATGTATCGAGCGAGCGGGGTTCGAGCGACGCCTGTCGCCGCGCCGCGACCGGCACAAGCCGCTTGAGCTGGAAGTGGCTGGCGATGCCGATCGGAGCACCCGCGAGGATCGCGACGAACATCGCGCCCATCGCCAGGTTCCACAGCCACATCCACTTCGGCAAGGCGGTTCCGTTGGACATCGTCGGTGGCTGCCACAGGCCGAGCTGGGCGCCGACAAGCACCGCAAGACTCGCCGTGCCGACCGCATAGCTGAGCCAGAACGGCCAGCGTCGTCCCGCCATCTTGCGCACAATGTCGGGATGGGCGGCGACCCATTCGGCGTTACGGTCGATGAGCATCGGCTCGAACATCCGGCGCTGCATCCCTGGCTGTACGAAATATAGCGCGATCAGGAAAATGGCATAGACTGCGAAATCGACCCATTCGGTCATGATGGTTATCCTTTGGCGGCAACCGCCAGCGCGGATTGGAAGATGGCGGAAATCTGATCGGTGCTGAGCCCATCCGAGACGAGCCCTTCGATCACGCGGCGGACGCTACGCTCGGCCTGGCCGGTCTTCACGCGCGTGACTTCGTCCGCCGCGCCCGATCGCACGAACGTGCCTTTGCGCCCCGCAGTCTGGATCACGCCCTGGTCTTCGAGCAGCTTATAGGCGCGCGCGACCGTGTTGCGGTTGAGGACCAGGTCATTGGCGAGTTGGCGCACCGGTGGCAACGGCGTGCCCGGCGCAAGCGCGCCTGTGGTCACGCCTTCCTGGATCTGCCGCACGATTTGCTCATAGACTGGTTCCGGCGCTCCGGCATTGATCTCGATTTGCATGCAATCGTCCCGTTTGTCCTAGTATATGATAGGACGAAGTGACGAGTCAAGATATCGGAGCACCCGAACCCTCGATCGGGCTATGGGTGCGCAAGCGCATTCGAGCGAGGGGCTGAACGCCGTCCTCGAGCTGCAGAAAAGGGGTCAGAGTGAATTATGGCGGGCTTGCCTCAACACGGCGAAGCTGATGGAGGATAACCCATCCTGATCCGCCTGAAGGAACTCGAGACCCTAGGCCGGCTCGTTCACCTCAAGCCGCGTGGCTGACGGGAAGGGCCGGCGTGCAAGCGCCGGCCCTTTTTGTGTCGGGTCCCCCAGTCAGATCTCCGCATCGCGCGACGACAACAGGTCGCCGACGAGCCACAAGGCCGCCGCCATGCAAAGGCTGATGCCGCCGCCCGCCCAGCGCAGCCACTCGGTTGGATGCGTGACCGCTCCCGGCAGCCACACGAGCAGTGCGAAGCAGACGTACATCAGCGCGCCGATCCGCGTCGTCGGCACCGCAAGCCGGTTCGCGATCAGGCTCAGGCCGACGGCGAGGTGCGCCACCCCCGTCGCAAATGCCCAGAAAACCTGGCCGCCGGGCATCCACTCCGGCACCAGCCTGGCGGTGCCCTGGACCTCGAGGATGTGGGCGACGCCGAACAGGATCGAGCAGATGCCGAAAGCAACACGAGCCGTCGTCGCTGCCGCCGGTCCGCTCGCGCGCATCCGGAGCAGGATCGCCCAACCGCCGACCACCACGGACGATTGCTCGGCCAGGCCCAGCAGGGCTCCGGGGCTGAAGGGCGGGCCGACCAATTTCAGCAGATAGCAGGCGTCATAGAGCGCGAAGAGAACCAACAGCATCATCGCCGCCGGCCGAATGGTGCGCGCGATCAGCAAGCCCGCGCCGCCTATGATGAGCAGCACCGCGGACACATAGGAAAGCGGCTGCCGAAAGGGCAGGCTGTCCGGCACCGGTTGCCAGAAGACTGCGAAGTCACCCTGCAGGAAACAGGCAATGCCGTACACAATCGTGGATACGCCCAGGAACGTCACCCCACCACCCGGCTGACCCAGTCGTCGCAACATCTCTTTGGTTTGCATCGAACATTCGTCCTCTTCCCCGCCGGCGCCCGTGAAGGGTCCGGCCTCGTCGAGCGCAAGTGGGGGAAGGATCGCGGCGAAGGCGAATAAGGAAAGAATCAATTTCTTCTAACCCGGAGCGCGCGCGCCTTTGGAATGCTTTTAATCGGGCCATGGACGTGCAAAAACCAGGTGGAGCGGGGTCGTTGTGAGTTTCAAATGACGAGACACATCATTGGCGCCTGGACGTTCGAGCCCGGCGCCAACGAATTGCGCCGCGATGGCGAACGCCGCCGCCTGGAGCATCGCGCCGCGGTCACGCTCGAGCTTCTCTGCCGTCGCCCGGGCGAGATCGTGACGACCGAGGATATATTGGCTGAGGTCTGGAACGGCCGCGCCATCAGCCCCAACAGCGTTCCGGTTGTCATCAGCGACTTGCGTCAGGCGCTCGAAGACGATGCTCGCAGCCCCCGCTATATCGAGACGGTGGCAAAGCGCGGCTATCGCCTGATGGTCGAGCAGCCGGCCCAGACACCGACCGGGGCACCGATCATGGTTTCGAAAAGCCGTGTTCGTCCGGCAATCTTTGTGCTGATCGCGCTGGCGCTCGCTTTGGGAGGCGGCCTTGCCTATGCGATGATTGCGCGGCCGGGAGCACCGGTGCTGGTGGTCAAGCCGGTGCATAATGTCACCGGCAACCCCGCTTACGGCCCGCTCGCCAGCGCCAGCAGTGCGGTGATGGTGTCCGAGGCCGAGCAGTTGAGCGGTGTCGAGGTCTTTCGGGGCGCTAGCCCACGCTCGAACGCGGTCGCGGTCGATGCGATGCTGATCATATGGAACGGCCGCCCGGCGATCATGATGTGGGCCCACCGCGAAGGCGGCCCGGTATTGTGGTCCGGGATGACGGGCGGCGGCGAACAGCGCATCCCCTATGACATAGCCCATGAAATGCATCGCCTGGGCGAGCGGCTCCGGCGCTGACGCTGACGCTGGCGTAGAGTCCACCAAGATCTTCGGCGATCCAACTTCAGCCTCCTCTTGAGGCTGCCCAGGCTTTCGTCGCCTGACAAACGTCCATGGCCCTCTCATATCCTCTGCGGGCGATGACGCGTTCGATATAGGCATCTTCGAGCGCGCTATAGGTGACGCCGCAATTTCTCCTGGCCATCAGCAAGGCGTAGACAACCGAGATGTCGGCAGCCGTAAACGCCGCGCCGGCAAGATAGGGCGTTCGCGCCAGTTGCCGCGTGACAAGCCCCAGTCTCGATTCGAACAGCCGCATCGCCTGGCGGGCGCTCCAATTATCCCGTTCGCTCTCGGGCGCGATATTGCGCGCGCCGTTGACGAAATAGGCCGATGCCGCAAGGCCGGCTTCGCCCAGATGCAGGAACTGCTGATACTGGGGAAAGGCGGGGTCCTGCGGGGCCGGCGAAAACGGCGTGGGCCCGTAGCGGGCCATCAGATATTCCATGATGGCGATCGACTCGACCATGGTCACGTCGCCGTCCCGGATCGCCGGGATGAAGCCGGCCGGATTGATCTCCAGAAACTCCGGGTCGTTCTCGACACCCGCCAGCAGATCGACGGGGCGGAGCCGATAGGGAAGCCCCATTTCCTGCAGCAGCCAGACGACCCGGAAACCTCTGCCTTCGCCAAACACGGTGATCATCGCGTGCCTCCACTGCTTGCAGTTTGCAATCAGTTGGAATTAGCCTGACTGAATCCTGTTTTGCAAGCGGTGAAGGGCCGTCGAAGTGAGAGACGCGAACGTGCAAGCGGGCAATATCATAAGGTCGCGATGTGCATTTCGCGTCATCCGCTATGGTCATGCGTGCCGATCTGACGGAGGAGGTCAAGGGACCCGTCCGCCCGGCGGCGCCACAGACGCAGGCCGCCGCCCTTCACGACACCCGCACCGTCGGTGGTATGCCAAGCGACCCTGAACTTGGGGTATTCCAGCACGTATCGGCCATGATCCTCGAAAGCGACGTTCCACACGCGCACCGAGTCGAACGTCGCGCCGCGGCCATTGTCGGTATAGGCGGTAAGATACGGGCGAATCTCGGCAATGCCCGTCTTGTTGGTGTCCGCGAACGGCATGATCACGGCATCGTCGGCATAGTCCGCGATCTTCGCCGCCGCATCGTAAGTCTGTACGGCCTGGGCGTTGCGATCGTTCCTCGCCTTGAGCGTCTCCGCCAGCCGAAGATCGGCGGACGACGGGTCCCGGGCTGGCGGCTGCCCTTCCGGCATCGCGACATAGAAGGCGGCGGGGTCGGGCAGTTGGCGGAAATAGCCCGATACGTCCGCCTTGAGCCTCAGGTTGCCGTTCGGCTCGATGGCCCAGACATGGACGTATTTACCCCGCTCTTCTTCGGTCTTGCCGCCCGTCAGCGCCCAGGTGATGGTGAAGGTCCCGATTTCGACGGCAGTGTCGCCAAGGTCGATCACCTCGCTCGCTACGGGCACATATCCGGTCACGCGGCGCCGCTCCCGCATGGCACGACGATAGGTGACGATCTGCTGGGTGCCGTACAGCGCAGGCTGGTAGTCGGGCATGCTGATCGCGTCGGCCCGGTAAAGCCGCGTCTGCGCCTCCGGATCATTGGCGATCATGGCGTCGCGCAACCTGCCGTGCGCCGCCGTCACGCGGTCGCGCAGCAATGTCGGCGGCCCGAACAGCAGCGTGCGCGCGAAAAAAGGCAGTACGTCCGTGCGGAAACGTCCTTGCCCGCCCCAATGCCGGTCGCGAAAGCCGCCGCTATGCTCCTCGGCCTCATGCGGCACGCCATATTCGATGAGCTGATAGGAGAGATCCTGCGCGCCGTTGATATCATCGGCAATCATGTCCTGCCGTCCCCAGTCGAACTTGAGTCCGCGCAGCGATTTAAGATTATCGGCATAGTCCGGGAGCAGGTCGGTAAGTGCGAAACCTCTGTGGAAGCGCGCCATAACGGCGCTGTCGACCACGATTTCCCCATCGACGCGCCGGGCCGGGGGATCGAAATAGAGCGGCGGCCGGTTCGGGTTCGGCGAAAAGGCCTGGTAGATCGAGGTGAAGATTCGCGAGAAGCCGTCATCGCCCAGATCGTCGAGCGAGGTCGCGCGCGCCAGCAGATCGAAGTTCGGCCGGATGTGGGTCGGCTGGATTCCGTGACCCGTCGCGACCGGCTCCATGCCATAGACCGCGCCGAATATTTCGGGATGCCGCATCCCGAAACGGATCGCGCCATAACCGCCGGGACCGTCGCCGATGATGCCGCGCGAGTCCCGGCTCGCGAGCGTGTGGAACTGGGCGTCGATATGAGGCACCAGCTCGCGTACCATGAAGTCTTCCCAATGGCCGGTAACGGGTGAGTTGACGTACCAGGAGCTGCCGGCGGGCGTCGTGAAGTCTGCGGTCACGACGATAACGTCGCCGATCGCGCCTTCGCCGATCGCCTTGTCCAGCAGGTCTTTCGCGCCATGGCTTGCGAAGGGCTCGCGCTGATCCTCGGAAAAAGAATTGAGGAAATAGAGCACCGGAAAGCGCCGACTGCTCTCCGAATAATGCGGCGGCAGATAGACGGTGACGTTTCGCACCGGGGAGATGCCGATCCTGTTCCCGGCGAGGCTTGCCGACTGGATCTGCGTCGTCACCAACCGTCCCTGAATCTGGGCGGTTGCGGGCGTTGCGAACAGTGCCAGGATCAGGACGAGAAACAGCTTCGCGCGCATGTGAGACCTCCGAGGTGGGCTGTCCGCACAGGGCTATATAAACGCGGCGCGCGACAACGCGCTTTCGCCGGCCGGGACAATGGGATCGCCGGACGGGACTAGCGCGCGAGGTAGGCGTGGACCTTGTCGCGATATCGCCGGCTGAGGCGCAGTTCGGTGCCGCACACCAGCCGCACCGTCGCGTCGCCATGGCTGCCCGGCCGAACTTCCGCCAGTCGGTCGAGACGGACGATCGCCGAGCGATGGATACGCGCGAATTCTGGCCCAGGCAGCCGCGCCTCAAGCGAGGCCATCGATTCCTTGAGCAGCATCGCGCGGCCGCCCGCATGGACCTCGACATAATCGCCGGCTGACGCGATCCAATCGATTTCGTCGAGCCGCACCAGCCGCACGCTGCCGTGCGACCGTGCCACCAGCCTGGCCGGGCCCACGTCGCTCAGCAGCGAGCGCAGCCGATCGCCGTCCGGCTTTGCCATCGCCAGCTGGCGCTGCACGCGTTCGAGCACGCGACTGAAGCGCAGGTCGTCGAACGGTTTGAGCAAATAATCGAGCGCCTGCGCCTCGAATGCCCGCACCGCATAAGCATCGAACGCCGTCACGAACACGGTCAACGGCATCGCCTCGACCCCGATCGCCTCGATCACGTCGAACCCGCTCATCTCCGGCATCTGGACGTCGAGGAAGATGAGATCCGGCCGCAATGCCGTGATCGCGTCCATCGCCGCGCGGCCGTGCCCCGCCTCCGCCACCACTGCGAAGCCGCCATGCGCCTCCAGCGGCGCGCGCACCGCGCGCCTGGCCAGCGGCTCGTCATCGACGATCAAGGTCCGAATCATCGCGGGACCATGATCGTCACGCGGAAACCGGCGCCCGGCGCGGTCTCGATGGCGAGCGACTGGCGCGCGCCATAAAGCTGACAAAGACGCTGGCGGGCGTTGCCCAGCCCGACGCCCTCGACCACCGCGCCCGCGCCCTTGCCGTCGTCCGCTATGGCGATCCTTACGGAATCGCCCAGCATTTCCGCTTCGATCGTCAGCGTACCGCCTTTGACGCACGGCGCGATGCCGTGCCGCACCGCATTCTCGACCAGGGGCTGGAGCAGCAAGCTAGGCACCTGCGCCATCAGCGCATCGGGCGCGATACGACGGATGATGCGGAGCCGTTCGCCCAACCGGGCTTCCTCGATCGCGAGATAGACGTCGGTGAACTCGAGTTCGTCCGCGAGCGGGCTCTGCTGCGACCGGTGCTGATCGATCGACAGGCGCAACAGATCGCCCAGTCGCGCGATCAGCCGTTGCGCGGTCACCGGATCGTCGGGCACGAGCGCTGAGACGGCGTTGAGCGTGTTGAACAGGAAGTGCGGCTGCAATTGTGCCCGCAATGCCGCTGTCTCGGCCTCGGCAAGCTGGGCGTGGAGCTGGGCGGCGGCGACCTCCTGGTCGCGCAGCTCGCGATAGGCGCGCGCGCCGAGCACGATGCCGACGATGATCGCATAAATCATCAGATGGACATGGATTGCGCTCGTCAACTTGAACAGCAGCAGGCCACTGCTCCACGGCGCCCAAGGCGTGCCGCCATAGGTCAGCGCGTTCAGCGACGTATAGAGCGCCGCATGGAGCACGGCGAAGCCAAGCCCCGCTCCCAGATAAATTGCCGCCTGCAACGTCCTGCGCCGCTCGTCGGCAAAGCGCTTCGCCACCGCTACCACTGCGGGTGTCAGCATCGCCCAGGGCAGATACCAGAGGAGCCCATTGCCAAAAGCGGGAAGCCAGGGCTGCACCGTGCCAGCGGTGAGTCCCGCCACATAGGTCTGCAGCGACGTGATCAGCGCAACAAAGGCCCAGATGGCCCAAATGCCGGCAAGCCGGACCAGAGATTGTCGTTTTGCCATCTCGCCATGGGCGATGATGCCCGAACCGCGGTTTGTTGAACAGGTGGGCCACCTTGCCATTTCAGCGCGGCCATTTCAGTGACGTGCAACCCCCCTAATTCAGCAGGCAGGCGCACCTGGGAGAAAAGGCGCTGTTTCACGGGTCACCGAAAACCCAGAACCCGGCCGAACAGCCTGCGCCCCAAGGAACCGAACGCCTGCCCAAACGCGGCAATATCTTCGCTCAGACGGTGATGGAAATCCGCCCATGCAGGATCGCTGAAGGGTTCGTTCATCGCGATCACCGTGCCACGCGCCGCCAGACGGAATAGGCCGTCGTGCCGCTGCCGGACGCGCTCGGGGGCACGGCATAACTCAGCTGGCCGTTCTTGTAGGTGTAGTTCCGAACCTGGCGCTTGCCTTCCCAGTTGGGGAAGGACGCTGCCTCCACATCGAAGATCAGCTGGTGCTTCGCGCGGTCGATAGTCACTTTGCCGATATGGGTGCTGATGCCGACCAGCGCCGCCCGATATTCGTCTGGAGTCCCGCGAGCCTTGTCCCCGCTGGCGAAGGCGCGGCGGTCGGGGCGGAAGATCTGCATATTGTATCGGGCCCGGCCATCCACATCGAGGCGTCCCGTGGGATGTTCCCCATAATTGGTCGTGCGGCTGCCATCGGCATGGATCTCGTAAGCCGCCTCCATCACCCACACACCCCTGAGCGACTTCAGGTCTTCCGCCCCGGCCTGGCTGGAAAGGCCCAGCGCTGCGCCTACGGCACAGAGCGAGGTGATGATCTCTCGATTGGACATGGAGTTCCTCCTGCATAACCTATTAAGTAGGTTACGCTCTCCTTGCTGATATCGATGAAACCTGTCAATAGGGTTACATGCCAGACGCTCCAGACCCGATCCGTGATCCCGAAGAGCGAGACGGCTTCCGTTTCCGTGGAGGGCACCGGGCGATCGACCTGACCGCCACGCTCCAGGGTCGCCTGAGGGAGATACCTCGGGAGTTGCTGAACACCCCCGATGATCTGGTGCGGTGGCTCGCGGCGGCCGGGCTCGGTTGCGTGCCGGATGCAACGCCGAACGGCGTTGTGACTGCCAGGGCATTGCGCGAAGCGATCTTTATGCTCGCCAGCCAACAGGATAGAGATGCACGCGCCGCAAGAGCCACGCTGAACCGGATAGCCGCGGGTGTGCCAGCCGTGCCGGTGCTGCAGGACAATGCGCGATTCAGCCTGGCAGGCGATGCAGAAGCGCTGCTCGTCACGCTGGCGCGCGAGGCGGTGCAATTATTGGGTGGCCGGGAGGCTTCGCGCATTCGCCAATGCCAGTCGCCGACCTGCACGATCTTCTTCGTGGATAATTCGCGAAAGGGAGATCGTCGTTGGTGCTCGATGTCCGCCTGCGGAAACAAGGCCAAGGTTGCCGAATTCCGGCAGCGGCGTAATCCGGGCGCTGCACCTTAGGCATATCTTATTGTAAAATGACGATAAAATATGACATCCAGCAAGCGCGAAAAATGTCAGCGTCCGCCTGACATTTCCAACGCGACCGCTCGATTCAACTCCTGGTGATCAGCCTGTAATCAGGCGGACATGTCAGTCTATGAGCCCGCCTTTCGACCTGCGTACATCGCGCCGCTCCCTGCGTTGCCGGAGCTCGCTGGAGGGGCGCCAGCACGCCCCGGCGTCGCTTTCCCTGTTCGGAGTTCACGTTCCCTGTTTCGGACGAATTCTTTCCCTGTTCCGCGCAAGCCTTTCCCTGTTACTCAGGAACAGGGAAAATGCCTCCTATCCATTTGTTCCAGAACAAAAAAATCTCCAACAAAACACCCAAAAACGGCCCAAAAAATAAATCTTCCCTGTTATTTTCCCTGTTATCGCCAATTAACAGGGAAAAATCCGCTCTCAGAACCGCCCGTTGCCCCTCGCGCCATCGCTCGCTAACAGCCCGGCATCACATCAACTCAGCGCCGAGGGAATCACGATGACGCCACAGGTGAAAGCCATTCTCGCGAACTATGAATCGGATAATCCAGGCGTAAAGGCGAACCTCGCCCGCATCCTGATGCACGGCAAGCTCGGCGGCACCGGCAAGCTGATCATCCTGCCGGTCGATCAGGGTTTCGAACATGGCCCGGCGCGCAGCTTCGCGGTCAATCCGCCTGCCTATGATCCGCACTATCACTACCAGCTCGCGATCGATGCCGGGCTTTCCGCCTATGCCGCCCCGCTCGGCATGATCGAGGCCGGCGCCGCCACCTTCGCCGGCCAGATCCCGACGATCCTCAAGGTCAACAGCTCGAACAGCTGGGCGCAGGGCGCCAACCAGGCCGTCACCGGCGGCGTCGAGGATGCGCTTCGGCTCGGCTGCTCGGCGATCGGCTTCACCGTCTATCCCGGTTCGGACGACCTGTTCGACATGATCGGCCAGATCCGCGAGATGGCCGCTGAGGCCAAGTCGGTCGGCATTGCGACCGTCATCTGGTCCTATCCGCGCGGCGGCGTGCTGCCCAAGTCCGGCGAGCTCGCGCTCGATGTCGGCGCCTATGCCGCCCACATGGCCGCCCTCATCGGCGCGCATATCATCAAGGTGAAGCTGCCCAGCGACCATATCGAGCAGAAGGAAGCCAAGCCCATGTACGAGGGCACCGACTGGTCGAAACAGTCGGACCGGGTGCGCCATGTGGTGCAGTCGAGCTTCGCCGGTCGGCGGATCGTGGTCTTCTCGGGCGGCGCGGCCAAGGGCGAGGACGCCGTCTATCAGGACGCGCGCGACATCCGTGATGGCGGCGGCAATGGCTCGATCATCGGCCGCAACACTTTCCAGCGGCCGCGCGCCGAAGCGCTGGCGATGCTCGCCAAGCTGGTGCGGATCTACAAGGGCGAGGAATAAAGGCGCGAGGAATGAGCGACGCGCCGCTCTTCCTTGCGTCGGCTATAGGCCGCCGTGGTTTCGTCGCCGGCGCTGTGGCGATCGCGGTGGTCGGCAAGGCGGGTGCGATGACTCTGGGAGGTGGCGCGGTGGAAGATGACTTGATCTACGGCATGATCGGGCGGCTCAAGGCGAAACCCGGGCAGCGCGACGCGCTGGCCGCTCTGCTGACGTCGGGTTCGGACGCGATGCCCGGTTGCCTCAGCTATGTGGTCGCCGAGGATCTCGCCGATGCCGATGCGCTGTGGGTCACCGAGGTCTGGGAGAGCAAGGAGGCGCATCAGGCATCGCTGTCACTTCCATCGGTGCGCGAAGCCATCGGCAAGGGCCGGCCCTTGATCGCCTCCTTCGACAGCACCGCGCAGACCCGGCCGATCAGCGGCGTGCGCCGGTGAACGCGGGCTGGACCGCGGTCGACGACTATATCGGCGCGCATCTGCTCGGGCAGGACGATGCGCTCGACGCGGCACTTGCCGCCAATGCGGCGGGTGGTCTGGCGGCGATCGACGTGTCGGCGGCGCAGGGGAAGATGCTCCATCTGTTCGCGCGGATGGCTGGCGCGCGGCGCATTCTCGAGGTTGGCACGCTCGGCGGCTATTCGACGATCTGGTTGGCGCGGGCGCTGCCCGAAGACGGGCAGCTGGTGACGCTGGAACTCGAACCGCACCACGCCGAGGTCGCGTGGGGCAACATTGCCCGGGCCGGGCTGGCCGACCGCGTCGATGTCCGCACCGGGCCTGCGATCGAGACGCTCGATGCGATGATCGCGGCCGGCGAGGGGCCATTCGACCTGATCTTCATCGATGCCGACAAGCCGAGCAACGTCGCCTATCTGCGCGCGGCGATCGCGCTCGGGCGGCCGGGCACGACGATCGTGGTCGACAATGTCGTCCGCGATGGCGGCGTGCTCGACGCCGACAGCGCCGATCCCAGTATCCAGGGCACACGCGCCTTGTTCGAGGCGGTCGCCACCGAGCCACGGCTGAGCGCAACCGCGGTGCAGACGGTCGGCGACAAGAGATGGGACGGGTTCCTGCTGGCTGTGCTAGGCGCCGGCGGATGACTGACGACGACCCTCTCGGCCCGCTCGATCCCGGTTTCGCGGCGCGGTTCACGCGCGACATGCGTC
>JBDTXU010000311.1:0-6894 GCA_040006055.1 Sphingomonas bacterium
CGCAATAGCACCGGCAGACCACCGCCTGCCTGCTCCCCTTCCCATTGCTCGAGAAAGTGGCGGACCAGCGCCTCCCCGATCTTGCCCGAGTCGACACCGCTGAGATCGGGCAGTCGCAGATCGGGTTTCGCCACCAGCGCGAACAGCGCATCCTTGCTGCCGAAATAGCGGATGATCATCGAGGGATCGATGTCCGCCCGCGCGCCGATATCCCGCACGGTGGTCCGCTCGAAGCCATTGGAAATGAACAATTCCCTGGCGGCGTTCTGGATCGCCTCGCGGGTCCGTATCGACTTGGGCGTGGCGCGGCGTGGCTTGGTCATGCGCATTATTTGCCAACGTGTGTTGACAAATGCAAGTCGCCATTTTAAGTCAACGATTGTTGGCAAATTATGGAGATAAGCGATGTTGCCGTGCGATACCCAAGTCCTGATCGTTGGAGCCGGCCCGACCGGGCTCGCCCTCGCCGCTCGCCTGCAAAAGGCCGGGGTCGACCATCTCGTGGTCGACGCGCTGAAAAGCGCGCAGAACACCTCGCGCGCCGGCGTGGTGCACGCCCACACGCTCGAGATGCTGGAGACGATCGACGTCGTCGATGCGATGGAAGCGCAGGGAATCGCGGTTTCGCATTTCACGGTCCGCGACCGCGACCAGGCGCTGCTCGACCTCAGCTTCGACGAGATTCCCTCCGCCTTCCGTCACCTGTTGATGCTTCCGCAATCGACGACCGAAGCGCTGCTCGAGGCTCGACTCGGCGAGCTTGGCGGCAGCGTCCATCGCAGCGTCACGGCGCTGGGCGCTGCCGTCGAACCTGACGGCGCCACGGTCCGTGTCCGCACACCGGACGGCGAGCAGCCGATCCACGCCCGCTATGTCGTCGCCGCGGACGGCATGCACAGCGTCATCCGGGAGGCGGCTGGCATCAGCTTCCGCGGCGCTGCCTATGGCGAGTCCTTCGTGCTCGCCGATGTGCGGATGGACTGGCCGTTCGGAGCACAGGAGGTGTCGCTCTTCTTCTCGCCGGCGGGGCTGGTGGTGATCGCGCCGCTGCCGGACGGATCGTACCGCGTCGTCGCGACGCTCGACGACGCGCCTGAAAAGCCCGGCATCGACGACATCCAGAAGCTGCTCGACGCGCGCGGGCCGACCGGAGACGTGCGCGTGACCGAGATCGGCTGGGCGTCGCGGTTCCGCGTCCATCACCGGCTTGCCGACACATATCGCAAAGGGCCCTTCCTGCTGATGGGCGATGCGGCCCATGTGCACAGCCCGGCCGGGGGTCAGGGCATGAACACCGGCCTGGTCGATGCGGTCGTGCTCGGCGAGGCGCTGATCCGCGTCGTGCGAAATGGCGAGGCTGACACAGTCCTCGACGATTATGCGCTGACACGGCGACCAGCCGCCGCCGACGTGCTGGCGCTTGCGAGCAGGCTTACGCGGATAGCCACCGTGCGGTCGGTCCTCTTGCGCCGGATGCGCAACCTCGCGCTGCGCTTCCTCAATCGCATACCGCCGTTCAAGCGCAGGATGGCGCTTGGCTTTTCGGGCATCGCGCGGGCCCGGTACAGCAAGCTGCCGCGGCGGGTCGAACCGGTCTCGCCCCTCACTGAGAGCAATATGGCTCGCCCTGTCGCGCGGCTTGCGGCATGAGCAAGGGCATGTCTGTCCGCACGATACAGCGATGGATCGCCGCGGTGTTCCTGATCCTCGGAGGCTGGTGTCTCGTGTCACCAGCCTCAGTCCTGCTCCTCACGATCAGGCCAGAATATCATGTGGACAGCGTGCTGGTCCGGGTCCTGATCGGCGCGTTCGGCGCCCAGGCGCTGCTGGCGGGGCTGTTCGCGGCCTTTGCCCGCTTCGAGCGCATTACCTTCCTCGCCTTCGGTCTCGCGCTGCTGCCCTTCTTCATATTCGACTATTGGGCCTATGCGGTCGTGCCGATCCTTACGCCGCTGGGGCTGCTCGACGTCGTCGGCAACGTGACGATGCTCGGCCTTTGCGCGGTCGGATATCGCGCTGCCGGTCGATCGGGCGCTTAGCCGGCGGGGGGCCTCGTCACGAGGCGCTGGCCCGAGGACTGAAGGCCCGCGATAGCGTGCATGTCCCCTCCGTGGTAATCGGCTTCGATGCGACAGCAGTTGATCTCATTGTTGTTACTTTTGGCGGCGCCAGTATGCGCCACGGCCCCTTCCCGTCATGAAGTGCTCATGAACGAGATAGAGCGTGCCGTGGTACTGCCGAAAGATGCCGCGCCGTTGGATTCATATGGAAGGAATTACACTTTCTCTGGCCCGGAAAAAGTTGTTGCCACGTACCTCATACCCCCGCGCCTTCCCGAATTGGATGAGGGTTGCGAGGTAATGCTGGAGAACCTTGATTCGCGCCCCTGCACGAAGAAGGAAATTGACGAAGCCTCGGCATCGGAGGCCCGCAACGCCTCGGCTCAAACGGCGGCCGGCAAACGGCGCTGGTACAAGGGCCCCGACTATCTTCCCTCTATCTCGGATGGAGGGTGCGAACAGGTAAATGTGGAATATGATATCCGGACTCACCGCGTTCTCGTTGTTGCCTGCAATGGCGTCGCCTAAGCCCGCTTTCGATCAGATCAGCGGCCCAGGGACTCTCTCCTGTGGAGTCGACGCACGGTCAGCGCCGAGGCAGCCACCACCACGCACGGCAGCCAGATCCATTGAAGCTCGGAAATCGCCGTTACCATGCCCCGTGGCGTGAAGAAGCGCGCGCCGATCGGCGACACGCGGATCGGCCGCCACGCCGCGAAATATCGGGCCGAGTCGAAAGGCCAAAGCAACGCCACTCCCCTACCTCCATCGGTCAATGTATCGAGCACGCCGTGCGAGGTGATGGCGAGAAGCAGGAACTCCATGGTCCAGCCCTTGCGCAGAGCCGGGACGAGCGCAGCCGCGCCGAAAACGACAATCGCGCCAATCGCCAGCGAGTGCATCGCCCCTCGATGGCCCCAGGCAGCGTCGTAAGAGATCCCGAAGCGAAACCCGATCACGTCGAGGTCCGGCAGCATCGCCAGCGCCATGCCGGTCAACGCTACCTTGGGCGGAATTCGCTTCGACCCGGCCGCGATAGCGACGGTGAGAGGCACAAGCGCATGACTGATAACCGTAGGCACTGTGCCGTTCCCTTCATGCCGCGTCACTACAGGCTGGCTGGACCATAGGCAGCGGGACCGGAAAGCGCACGGCCCACTGGCGCAACCGAGCCGCGAGCGGCGGAAAATATCATGTCCGCGCACGATCGCGGAAGGCCAAAAACCGCCTTGTTTTCAGCATTCAACGCCTGCATCATCTCCGATCGGGGAAGTCGAAAGCGGTCGGCGCATCGATCCAACATCACGGAGTTTGTCATGCCTGTGGCTTTCAGTTCCACGCGCCGGGTCTTTCTCGGCACCGTAGCCGGAGCGCCGGGCCTCCTTCTGGCGGAACAGGCAAACGCGCGGCCTGCGGCCAGCGGCTGGGCGATCCCCACCGGTTTCGAGGCCGACCTGGCAGTCTTGAAGGATGCCGCCTGTGTTCCGGGCCTCTGCGCCGTGCTGCTCCGCCGCGGCAAGGTGGCGTGGGTCCACGCCACCGGCGTCACCAAGGCCGGGACCAGCCAGATGGTCGATCAGGACACGATTTTCGAGGCTGCGTCAGTCAGCAAGGCGGTGTTCGCCTATATCGCGCTGCAGCTTGCCGACCAGGGCGTGCTCGACCTCGACAAACCACTCGCGGGCTATTTGCGCCCCGCTTACCTGCCGGACGACCCCGCTTTCGCCATCATTACATCGCGCCATGTGCTGACCCATACATCGGGCCTCCCCAATTGGGGTGAGGATGCAAAGCCCGAATCCCTCCGCCTGCAGTTTCCACCGGGCACGCACGTCAGCTATTCCGGGGAAGGCCTTTTCTGGCTGCAGCTGGTGGCCGAGCATCTCACCGGCGAGGGCCTCGACGCGCTGGCCCGCCGCCTGCTGTTCGAGCCGGCCGGCATGAAACGCAGCAGCTTTGCCTCCTATACCGAGGATAGCAATGTCGCCTGGGGCCATGTTGGCGGCCGGGTGGCAAAGGGGCAGGGCTGGCGGGACCTTTCCGACCTGGTAAGGCGCTTGTCACAAGAGTGGGGCAAACCCGTACAAAACTGGACGCAAGCTGATTGGATACGGGTCGGCGGCACCTTCGACGCCAAGTCTCCCCCTCCAAAGCGGTTCCGGTTCTCTGACGCGGCGTTTAGCCTTTTGACCAGCACATCCGACCTCGCGCGCTTCGTCAGGCTGCTGTCGCCGCGGCCCGATCGCGCCGCTTGGGAAATCAAGGAGACTATGCGCGCCGCAATGACGGCGCCTGTAGTCGCCGTGCGCAAAGGGGTTCCTCATTGGTGGGGCCTCGGCGTCGAGGTCGAAAACGGCACCCATGGTCGCCGCGTCGGCCATGAAGGCAATAATGGCGGGCGCTGCGCCACCTATTGCGGCACCGAACCAGAGACTGGCGACGCGCTGGTGATTATGACCAACGACGGCGCCGGCTTCGGCGTTTACCAGCGGATGGTGCGCGCCATCACCGGACGCGATCAATATTCCTTCATCGCCAATGAAAACCCGCCGCTTTCGGGATAAGTGCACTGTCAGCGAGTCCCGATTTTTAAGCTCAGCGACGGGGGACAGGCGCTAACGGCGTAAGTGGTGGCCTGCGAGATCGGCAGCTATTCTTCCCAGTTGCTGTCATCCCCGGCAATGTTGAGGAACAGCTCAGCGCGGGCTGCGAGTAATGGCGCAAGTTCCCTTTCCTGGTCGGGATTGCGCAAGCTCCAACCAACTGCCGATTGGCCATCAGCCCATCGCGCCGCCGCGTCTCGCCAACGCGAGCCGATGTCTCGAAGAGCCTGGCGTGGATGCCGCTCGCCTTCACATGAGGTATAATCTGTTGGGAAATCTCCCGAAACCACCCACCAGCCGACCGAGTTGGGTCGCTTCAAGCTCTCCACGGCCCAGACGGAAATGATCGGCGCGCAGTGCCATGCAGGCCAATCGCCAACGTTAGGGGCCTCAAAACCTTGATCGGACAAATAGGCGAGCACCTGCTGACGCTGTTCAACGCACCAGTGGTCGTCCTCTTCATCGGATAGCTCGTCAGACATTTGGCGAAGGTCGCATAGCGCGGAGGCATCGACAATCCGTGCAACGGCAACTTGAGCGTCGCCACCGCCGGTAGAGCCATCCCAAGCCCCGGTGCCAGTGCCACTCCTATCACCCCGCCCCCTCCCCCACATCCCGAACCACCACGATCCCCGATCTCGAATCCACGATGATGTCGTCCCCATAAGACGGCCCCACCGCCTCCCAATTCTCGTCGCGCTGCGCGGCATCCCAGTCGCTTTCGCGCTCCTCGCGCTCGAGCGCATTGTAGAGCGCGATCTGCGAGCGCTTCTGTTGCGCTTCGGCCGCCTGCACGAGCTGCGTCCAGCGATGCTGGGCGGTCTGGTTGCCGCTCACCGCCGCCGCCGCCATCGCACGGAACACCGCCCGGTGAGTCGATAGCGTGACCTCCTCATCGCCCTCGGTCACCGTCATCGGGCGATACGCCTCCTCCAGGATCATCGCCCGGGTCGGCTCGTCCGCGCCCGGCAGCCGATCGCCCGGCGCGCCAGTCCCCCGCCGTGGCGGCCGGCCTGCCGGATTGCCCGACTGACCTCTGCGAAAGCGATGCTCGGCCGGCGGCTGGCCATATCCCTTCGGGCCCTCCGCCGCCGGCGATGCGGCCGCATCCGCACCGAGTTCCTCGCGGTTCGATTCAACCTGATGTTCGGTCATGGCATGGCTCCGGTCATGATTGGTTCCGCCACCCTCAAAGCCGATTTCGCCGATAGGTTGAATCAAACCCCGGTCGCAGCACGCGCGCAAATTCCCTCTTCCGCGCCCGAAATTCCCTGTTCCGTGCGGCGGATTTCCCTGTTCCGTCCGGACCGGGAAAATCCGCAAGACCACAACAGATTGTTTTCGTGGCAGAATTCCAAAGGAGCCCAACCCGCCGAGCTCGAAAAAAAGAAAAAATTCCCTGTTCCGGCGCAGGAACAGGGAAATTCCGCCATCCCGGCCCGGCCAGAGAACGCCCATGCCAGCGCTCCAGTGCAGCCGGAATCGCACCCCGATTCATATCAACCGATCTACGCCGAGCAGGCCCGCAAGCTCTGTGCCCATGGCCTGAGCGAAACCGATGTCGCCGATTTCCTCAATGTCACCTGCGCCACGCTCAACACCTGGCGCCGCCACCACCCGGACTTCGCCGCCGCCCTCGCCAAGGGCAAGGCAGCCGCGGACAACCGGGTCGAACTGTCGCTCTATCAGCGTGCCTGCGGCTATGATCGCCAGGTGGAGAAGATCTTCACCCCGGCACGCGCCGAGGAGCCGATCCGGGTCAAGTACCGAGAACGGGTCCCGGCCGATACGCGCGCGGGGCTCGCCTGGCTCCGCATCCGTCGCCCCGAACAATGGGAAAATCAGCGCGAACAGGCCCGCGCCCGCCGGGAACGATCAGCCGCGCCGCGCAAAGCGGCTAGCTCAATGCCCCTCGAACGCCACCAGCGAGGTAACCTCGATCCCGTCAGCCCGAAGCGCATCCGCGCCGCCAAGGTCGGGGAGGTCGACCAGGAACTGCGCCTGGGTCACAACCGCGCCCGCCTTGCGGAGCAGCCGCACCGCGGCCCGCGCCGTGCCGCCCGTCGCGATCAGGTCATCGATCAGCAGGACATTGGCGCCCGGCGCGCAGGCATCTTCATGCATCGCGATCCGGTCAGTGCCATATTCGAGCGCATAATCCTCGGCGATGGTCGCGCCCGGCAGCTTGCCGTCCTTGCGGATCAGCAGCACGCCGGCGTTCAGCGGCACCG
>JBDTXU010000312.1:0-5308 GCA_040006055.1 Sphingomonas bacterium
ATCTACCTCGCCGCTGCCGTCATCAATTCCAGATGAATCTCAACAGACCCTAGTCCGCGTCACCGCGAGCGAGGTGATCGCCGTTGAGGTGCTGCCGCCGATCCTCGCGACGCTCCAGGCCCGGCATCCCGGGCTGGTGATCATCCTGTCTCCGACCAACCGCAACGAGGACGTCCTGCGCCGCGAGGCCGATATCGCGGTACGTATGGCGCGTCCCACGCAGGAGGGCCTGGTCGCCCGCCTGATCGGCGTCGTGTCGCTCGGGCTCCATGCGCGCCGCGATCTCCTCGACCGGCACGGCATGCCCGAGACTATTGCCGATGTCCGGCGCTACGGCGTGATCGGTCCCGAGCATGACAATGACATCCTGCGCTCGCTCCGATTTGGCGGGGTTCAGGTCCAACCAGCCGATTTCAGCTTCCGCAGCGACAGCGACGTCGCCCAGCTGGCGGCGCTTCGGGCCGGGGCGGGGATAGGCGTGTGCCAGATTCCCCTCGCCGCGCGCGATCCGTCGCTGGTGCGGCTATTGCCCCACCTGTTCGAATATCCGCTCGAAACCTGGGTGGTCACGCACGAGGATCTACGCGGCGTCGCGCGAATCCGGGCGGTCTTCGATCATCTCGCCGAGGGCCTGATCGATTATCTCCGCGCGCAACCCAGCGTCGCCGCGTCGATGGCGGTGGCGGCGCCGCGCAAGGGGTAGATATCGGCAAAGGGCTGGCCGCCCTTACCCAAAGTCTCGACGCTCATGCTGCGGCTGGAGCGGATCGCGGCGATGATAGCGGCATCGGTGCGCGCATCGGGCGCCCAGGCATCGGCATTGCCCGCGACCAGCTCGAAACGCCGTTCGCCAACCGAGAGCGTCACCCGGGCGCGCGGATCGCGGTCGCGGCTGAGGCGGATATGGAGCTGGTTGCGCGCGCCCTGTCCGGGCCAGGTGGCGATGCTCGCAAACGGTCGCCAGCCCGATGCGCGGCCCGATCGCGGCTGGGCAATGGCATAACAACGCCGCGGCGAGGCATCGGTAAAGGCGCCCCAATTGTCGAAGATGCCAAGCGAATCGCGCGCGGCGGCGGGCGCGGCGGCGAGCAGCAACAGGATGAGCGCACGCTTCATGCCGGCGCATCGCCCAGGCCAAGATGCACCAGCGTCTCGACCCCACCCTCTATCATCACCAAAGATCCCTGGGGCAGACCGGGCGCGATCGGCGCCGCGAAGCGCAGCTCGGCCTCCGCACCGGTCATCACACCGCGCAGCACCCGACTGGAAATGCCATGCATCACGATCAGCCGGTCGCCGGGGTCGTCATCCGTATCGGCGAGCCAGCCCGAAACGCGCGCGGCGATCTCGTCATACCATTCCCCGCCCGGCGCCCGCTGCGCGAACAAGCCGGTGCGCGGATCGAGGATTGGCCCGTCCCCCTTCACCTCGGCATAATAAAGCCCGCCCCACGCGCCCATGCCGATCTCGACAAGGCGGGGGTCGGTCCGTGCTGCGTGCCAGTCGAGCCCGACATGTTCGGCGATCACCGCGAGGGTCTGGAGCGCGCGCCCGGCCGGGGAAGCCCATAGGGTCAGCGGTGGTTTCGGCCCAAGCAGACGGTGCAGTGCCTCGCCCATTTCGTCCGCCTGGGCGAATCCGGCGCGGGTGAGAGGCGTATGCGGATGGTCGCCCTGCAACCGCCTGGCGGCATTGAACACCGTTTCGCCGTGGCGCGCGATGAAGTCCCTGCCCAACCTCATCTCGTCGCCCGCGCTGCCTTGGAAGTCATAGCCCGGCTTTCAACCCCGTGTGGCGCAAAAGCAACGTTTTTCCTTGTTGTCTGAGGTTCATGCAACCTCGGCTGCGGCCACCTATTTGACCCTTCCCGACCCGGTATCGTCGGGAATTTCAATGGAGTATGTTATGCGTACGCTTATTCTCACTGCCCTCGCCGCCGCCACCGCGACCGCAGCCCTTGCCACCCCCGCTATGGCGCAGGACGCCCCAACCACCTTCACCGGCCCGCGCGTCGGCGTGATCCTCGGCTATGACCAGATCCAGCCCGGCAGCGGCCCGAACTCGGACATCGGCAGCGATCGCAGGGCCCAGGGCCTGACCTATGGCGGCGATCTCGGCTATGACGCCGCGATCGGCAACAGCCTCGTGATCGGCGCCGAAGGCGAAGTCACCGGTTCGACGGGCAAGGTCAGCAACAGCCCGGCCAATGCGGCCGCGCTCGGTTACGGCCGGGTCAAGGCCGGCCGCGATCTGTATCTCGGCGGCCGCCTCGGCTTCCGTGCAGCACCGAGCACGCTGATCTACGCCAAGGGCGGTTACACCAACCAGCGCCTTGACCTGACCGCGAGCAACGGCACGACAGAGACCGGCGCGCACTATAATCTCGACGGTTACCGCGTCGGCGCGGGTGTCGAGCAGGCGATCGGCGGCAAGGCCTATGCGAAGGTGGAGTATCGCTACTCGAACTATGGCGACGCTCGGCTCGAATATCCGAACGGGGCCAATACCAACAATTTCGATGTCGACACTGATCGCCATCAGGTCGTCGCAGGCGTTGGTATCCGATTCTGAACCACACCGCTCTTAAAAGGGCCAAAACAAGGGGCTGGGGCGCTTGCTCCAGCCCCTTTTATCGTTAAGGAAAGGAGACGGCGAATTGCCCCCGGCTGAACGCTCGGAGGGAAAGTGAATGGGCGGCGGCCCGGGGGATACACGATGAAGGCCACGATCGAACGCGCGACTCTGTTGAAGGGCCTCAGCCACGTCCAGTCGGTGGTCGAGCGCCGCAACACGATTCCGATCCTCTCCAACGTCCTGCTCGAGGCGACCGCCGAGGGCGGGCTGAAGCTGATGGCGACCGATCTCGATCTGCAGATCAACGAGACGATTGCTGCCGCGGTGGACCAGCCCGGTGCCACCACCGTCTCGGCGCATACGTTGTTCGACATCGCGCGGAAGCTGCCGGAAGGCAGCCAGGTCTCGCTCGCCGCCGCTGACGGCAAGATGACGATCATGGCCGGCCGCGCGAAGTTCCAGCTCGGCACGCTGCCGCGCGACGATTTCCCGGTGATTGCCGAAGGCGAGCTGCCCGTCGCGTTCGAGCTGCCCGCCGAGACGCTGAAGCAGATCATCGACAAGACCCGATTCGCGATCTCGACCGAAGAGACGCGCTATTATCTCAACGGCATCTTCTGGCATGTGTCGGACGATCCGCTGCCGGTGCTGAAGGCAGCCGCGACCGACGGTCACCGCCTCGCCCGGGTGACGATGCCGCGCCCGGACGGCGCCGAGAAGATGCCCGACGTGATCATCCCGCGGAAGTGCATCGCGGAGCTGCGCAAGCTGCTCGAGGAAATCGATGGCTCGGTCGGCGTATCGCTGTCGCCAACCAAGATCCGCTTCGATCTCGGCCAAGCGCTCCTGACGTCGAAGCTGATCGACGGCACCTTCCCCGATTACAGCCGCGTCATCCCCACCGGGAACGACAAGATCCTGAAGATCGATCCGCGCAGCTTCGAAGAGGGCGTCGACCGCGTCTCGACCATCGCGACCGAAAAGACGCGCGCGGTGAAGATGGCGCTCGACCGCGACAAGATCATCCTGTCGGTGACGAGCCCGGAGAACGGCACGGCGGCCGAAGAAGTGCCGGGCGATTATGCCGCGATGCCGTTCGAGATCGGCTTCAACAGCCGCTATCTGCTCGATATCCTCGGCCAGCTCGATGGCGATACGATCGAGGTCCATCTGGCGGACGCCGCCGCGCCGACCCTGATTCGCGAGAATGACAAATCCTCGGCGCTCTATGTATTGATGCCGATGCGGGTGTGACGACACAGCGCTTCCGGCGCTGGTCGTTCCTCTTCGCTGTCCTGATTATCATCGGGCTGGTTGTCAGCTGGCTGCACGGCAATGGCGCCTCGCGCGCCGCGATGGCGCCGACCGCCGCTTGGATCGCGCGCCAGGGCTATGCCGCGCTGACCATCGATTTCCGCGGACATGGCGAATCGAGCCCGGCGCAGCACAGCTTCGGCTTCGGCGAAGCGCAGGATGCGGCGGCGGCGTTCGTCTGGCTCAAGCGCCAGCAGCACGGCGCGCCGGTGCTGGTGATCGGTGGCGACCGCGATCGCTACACGCCGCCGGTTGAAACGCGGGCGTTGTTCAACGCCGCGCCGGGGCCGAGGCAGCTCCTGTGGATCGCGGGCGCCGACCATTCGGCCGCCTCCGGCATGTCATCCGACGCCTGTCGCGACAGGCTGCGCCTTTTTCTCGCCCAAACGATAGGCGCGCACCGGGCGCCGGGTTGACGGGTGGCTCGGACTTACTTATTGACACTCTTGTCAGTAAGGATTCACCTCAATGGCCAAGCTCCCCCCTTTTCCCGGTACGACCGGCCGCCGCGACTGGCGCACCGCGTTCGACGCGATCCGCAAGCTGCTCGCCAATGGCGATGACACCACGCAGGTGTTTCGCATCATGCGCGCGCTGAACGTCGGCAATGCGCCGATGAATTACGCCAGGTTCATCGCCACGCCTGAGGGCGGGCGGATGGCCTATGAGCGGGTCGAACTCGCGAAGCGTCTCTCCGACACATCCTATGTCAATCAATTCGCGCCCGGCACGGTCGGCGCCGCCTATCGCCATTTCCTCGAGGCGACCGGCTATTCGGCCGACGGCCTTGCCGAGATCAGCAAGGTCAATAGCGAGGAGGAGATGCTCCACCCCTATGCCTGGTTCGGGCGGCGGGTGCGCGACACGCATGATATCTGGCACGTGCTGACCGGCTACAAGGCGGATGAAAGCCTTGGCGAAGCGGCTTTGGTCGCGTTCAGCTATGCCCAGGTCGGCGGGCTCGGCTGGGCCTTTATCGGCGGCGCCGCCGCACTCAAGAGCCTCAGCGTCACCGGCAATACGCTGTTCGCGCGCGCGGTGTGGGAAGGCTATCGCAACGGCCGCAAGGCGAAATGGATCTCCGGCGAGGATTATGAAAAGCTGCTCCACGAGCCCATCGACGCGGCGCGTGCCCGGCTCGGCATCGTAACGCCGGCCGCCTATCTGCGTGCCCAGCGCGAATTGGGGCCGGAGCTGGCCTCTTATCTCAGCGCAGCCAAGGAAAAGGCCGTCGCACCGGAGCGGCTCGCCGCCTGATCGGCCTAGGGCCGATCGACATTCAGTTCAGGTCGAGCCGAAAATGGTGATTTCGGAAGCATCGGAGCGCAGCGTACTTCAGGTACGTGAGCACCGAAGCGCAGGAAATCGCCATTTGCAGGCCGGCATGGGCTGAATGTCGATTGGCCCTAAAGGGTTCGCG